>NZ_JAWVWP010000014.1:0-120084 GCF_033657285.1 Erwinia sp. MMLR14_017
GATGTGTATAAGAGACAGGTCTTCAAACGTTTCTGCTCTCCCTGACCAGGCCACCAGGCTTTCAGGCAACACGCCTTTTCGCCCAGTCTTCAAACGTTTCTGCTCTCCCTGACCAGGCCACCTTGCTTTCAGGCAACACACCTTTTCGCCCAGTCTTCATACGTTTCTGCTCTCCCTGACCAGGTCACCTGGCTTTCAGGCAACATGCCCTGAAATCAGGCAGCGCAGCTTCAACCACGCTGCCTCAGGTATACTTATGCTGCATCCAGTCGGAAGATCTGTACCGTCTGCGCCAGCTGTTTCGCCTGCTCTTCCAGTGAAGAGGCCGCCGCAGACATCTGCTGTACCAGCGCGGAGTTCTGCTGAGTCGCGCCATCCATCTGATTAACCGCCACCGTGACCTGGCCAATCCCCTGTGACTGCTCGTCAGAGGCATGAACAATCTCGCCGATAATGGTTTTTACTGAATTCACCGCAGCGGTCATCTCCTGCATGGTTCTGCCTGCATCCTGTACCAGCGATACGCCGTGATTGACCCGCTGTGTAGACTCGCCAATCAGCGCAGAGATATCTTTAACCGCGTTGGCGCTTCGCTGCGCCAGGCTGCGCACTTCAGCCGCTACCACAGCAAAACCGCGACCCTGTTCACCCGCGCGGGCTGCTTCAACGGCGGCGTTCAGCGCCAGAATATTTGTCTGGAAAGCGATGCCGTTAATGATGCTGGTGATAGCGCCAATTTTGCGGGAACTCTCGTCGATCTGCTGCATGATTTGCACAACTTGCTGAACGAGAAGCTCGCCGCGCTGAGCAATATCCGTTGCATTCTCGGTCAGCGACGTGGCCTGGTGCGCATTGTCGGCATTGTGTTTCACCGTAGCGGTCAGCTGCTCCATGCTCGCCGCCGTCTCTTCCAGCGCCGCCGCCTGCTGCTCTGTACGGGAAGCAAGGTCAAGGTTACCGGATGCAATCTCTTCCGCGCCCTGACGAACGGAGTCGCTGGCGGAAATAATCTCGCCTACCATGGTCCTTAATTGCTGCTGCATGGTTTGCATGGCAAAGAAAATACTCTGACGATCGCGCGCGGCCACCGGGATCTCAGCGCTAAGATCGCCTTCTGCCACGCCCAGCGCTATCTCTGCCGCCTGAGAAGGTTCCCCGCCAATCGGTTTAGCTATCTTGCGGCTGAAGATCAGCCCCAGCACGGAGCAGACAATCACTATGCTCAGGATCATCATGATCAGGGCGTGCATCAGCTGACGATTCGCTTCCGCCATTACCGCGCCGACCGGAGTGACAATACCCAGATACCACGGCAGATTGCTGGTGCCGACGGTGATGGGGCGCCAGATTTCCAGCACATCCTCACCCAGCGTAGTGTCAAAATGCTCCACTACCTGCTGCGAAAACTTATCGGTCACGCCCTGGTAGGGCTTACCGGACATCGCTTTATCCGGGCTGGAAACCACCAGTCCCTTATTGGAAAGCAGTACGGCATAACCTAAACCTTCCCACGGCTTAATCGCACCCACGGTTTTCTGTAAGGTAGCCAGGGAAATATCAGAAGTAATCACCGCTTTAAGCTTGTCATCATCAATCACCACCGCCGCAACCGAAGTCAGCAACGTATCGACGCCGTTATAGGCATAGCTGTAAGGCTCGGTCAGAACATCTTTTTTTAACTTTTGCGGGATCAAATAGTAATCGCCCTGGCCCGGCTTGAAGATGGAGTCCAGATTATGCAGGGTAAAGTGACCAGAATTGTCCCGATCGACAAAGCGCGCAAAACGTCCTTTCGGTGCGGAGTCTGGCTGTTGGGCGAACTCAGCATCGCGGCCATCAAACGCATTTTCTTCGAAAATCACCGACATCGACATATAGTCCGGATTCTGCTTCAGAGAATACTTCATTAACTCTTCAGCAACCTTACGGTCGGTGATGCCTGTAGCGGGCAGGGCGATCAGACTCTGGCCCAGATTTCGTGCCACCGTGCGGGCATATTCAAGCTCTTTCTGCACGCTAAGTGCGTTACTTTCCGCAATCTGCCCAAGGTAATCCTCAGCCAGTTTGCGCTGCTGCTGGCTTGACTGCCAGCTGAGTAAGCCAATAGTGATGGTAAAGCCAAGAGTGATGGTCAGGGCGCCCGCAACAAGCATCATCGTTCGGGTGCTCATTTTGCGTTTGGCGGTGGTTTTGTACATAAAAGATTCCCCGGTGTAAGAGATGGCGCGTAATTAACTTCCTGTCAGGTAATCTCCTTGTGATCACTTTATCGGCAAGATGTGAACAAGCTTTATGCATTCATGCAATAATCACGCTACAAAATTACACCGCCAGCTGAACGGGAAAGGAAAAGTCATAAGCGGGGCTGGCTTAATTTGCCAGGACTGTGCCAGACTTAAGGGCGACCCCGACAACGGCCCTTGCGCGAGTTTGCGGGATCACTTTGCTAATTTATGAATCAGGAGAGCATCATGGATCGATATCCACGTTCCAACAGTTCTATGGTTTCGCAGGCTAACACCGGTTTGCAGACTTATATGGCACAGGTTTATGGCTGGATGACGTGCGGTCTGTTGCTGACCGCGTTTGTTTCATGGTTTGCGGCGAACACGCCTGCAGTTATGGAGCTGGTCTTTGCCAATCGCATCACTTTCTTTGGTCTGATTATTGTGCAATTAGGGCTGGTATTTGTGCTTTCCGGGATGGTGCATAAGCTTAGCGGGGCGGCAGCGACAGCGCTGTTTATGCTCTATTCCGCGCTAACCGGCCTTACCCTGGCAAGTATTTTCCTTGTTTATACCTACTCCTCTATCGCCAGTACTTTTGTCGTGACCGGCGGGATGTTTGGTGTCATGAGCTTCTGGGGTTACACCACAAAACGCGACCTAAGCAAAATGGGTAGCTTGCTGTTTATGGCGCTGATCGGGATTGTGCTGGCTTCTCTGGTCAATATCTGGCTGAAAAGCTCCGCGCTGATGTGGGCCGTGACCTATATCGGTGTGGTAGTGTTTGTCGGGCTGACTGCCTATGACACGCAGAAGCTGAAGAATATTGGTGAGGGGATTAATGTCGAAGACAAAGAGAACCTGCGTCGTTATTCAATTATGGGCGCTTTAACGCTCTATCTGGACTTTATCAACCTGTTCCTGATGCTGCTGCGTATCTTCGGCAACCGCCGCTAGCAGTACAGTGTCACTCTGCTCAGCCCGGACGGCTCTGCTCCGTCCGGGCTACACTTCAACTATCAACTCTGCTGGTTAACTCACAATCTTCTGCGGCGCTAACCCCGCATCACGACTTCTGCATATCCCGCTCGTTCTTCTGCCGCAGCGTTTTTGCCCGTCCTTCCAGCCACAGATAGAGCACCAGTGCCAGCAGCAGCGGAGCAATAAAGTAGAGCACGCGATAGGCCAACAGCGCCGCGATAATAGAGCCGTGAGTGAGATGCTCGCCGCCCAGCAGCGCCAGAAATACTGCTTCCAGCACGCCAATGCCCGCCGGGATATGAATAATTACCCCGGCAATACTGCTAATCAGCAGCACGCCCAGCACCTGCGGATAATCGACTCTTTGTGCCAGCAGCAGCCAGATAATGGCACCCATCACCAGCCAGTTTGCACTGGACACGGCAAACTGAAGCATGGCCATACGGAATGATGGCAGCGCCAGCTTGTGCCCTTTAACCGTCCAGCGACGACGCTTTGAGAAGGCGCAAAGCGCAAGATAAACCACCACAAAGGCCAGGAGCGCCACACCGATAGCTCGTAACGTCCCTTCACCGATAAACCAGCCGGAAGGAATGGGCACCATTCCTGTACTGAAGACCACGCCTGCCACCAGCACATAACCCAGCCAGTTAGTGGCGATGCTTAACGAAAAAATACGCGTAATGGTGCTGTTTTCCAGTCCCAGTCTGGAATAAAGTCGGTAGCGCATCGCCACGCCGCCAACCCAGGTACTTAGCGTCAGGTTAAAGGCATAACAGATAAACGACACCAGCATCACCTGGCGCTTTTGCAGCTTGTGGCCGCAGTACGCCTGACCTATCAGATCGTAGAGGCCATAGGTAAGATAACTTACGACTACCAGCGCCACGGAACTCAAAATAGCGACGCGGTTGTAATTGGTTATCACTTCAATGACGTCGTGCCAGTTAACCTTACGGGCATAGACAACCAGCAATACAATAACGGCGATAAAGAATAGCCATGTGAGGATTTTCTTCACCCACTTCCAACGGGATTGCGCAGCAGACATCAGGGTTTTACTCGCTCTTTATCAGGCTCGACACGATCCTGGGTTTCCAGCTCAGGCTGAACAGGAGAAGAGATTTGCGCCAGCTTCGGCGTATGGGCCGGCAGCCAGCCAGCGATAGCCGGGAAATGACGCAGAAAGTGGAATACCACCACGCTTTTCCCCAGCTGCCACCAGTTCTGGCGGGGGAGCTGGCTCTCCTCCACGCGTTTACAATCTTCTTGCAGCAGGCGGTTAAGTTTACTGCGGACTATTTCATTAAAGGTCCGGTCGTGAACGATCAGATTCGCTTCCAGATTCAGTGACAGACTCAGTGGGTCCAGATTACTGGAGCCAACGGTTGCCCAGTAATCATCCTGAATGGCGATCTTGGCATGCAGCGGACGGCGGATATATTCATAAATCTCCACACCGCCGCCCACCAGATAGTTATAAAGCAGCTCGGCGCCGACTTTCACTATCGGCATATCGGGCTCTCCTTGCACAATCAGTTTGACAGAGACGCCTCGCTGCGCCGCGCTGCGCATCTCCCGCAGCAGCTTATAGCCGGGGAAGAAGTAAGCGTTCGCAATGATCACTTCCTTTTTTGCATTACGCAGCATGTCGATATAGTGCTGCTCAATATCGTCCCGGTGCTCATCGTTATCACGCCAGACAAACAGAATCTGCGCCTCGCCCGGCATAGCATTTTTGGCCGGACGATGTGAACGGCCACCCCACCAGCGGCGGGTAATCTGTTCGCTGTTCAGCGCCTGTTGCACGTAGGAGGTGATGTCATCAACAATCGGACCTTTCACCTCTACGGCATAATCCTGCTTTGCTTCCGCACCATAGCTGGAATTGTGCTCGGCGGAGTAGTTGATGCCGCCAACAAAGGCGATTTCGCCGTCGCACACCACAATTTTACGATGCAGACGACGGAAGATGTTAGTACGCATCCCTAACACCAAAGGACGGGGATCGTAGTAAATGAACCGCACACCAGCCGAGGTCAGAGCGGTGACAAATTCATCGGAGAGGTCGTTAGATCCATACCCATCCAGCAGCATCTCTACCTTAACTCCGCGTTTTGCCGCTTCCAGCAGCACCGCATGCAGCTCATTTCCTACTTCATCTTCAAAGAGGATAAACGTTTCCAGCAGCACGAACTCGCGCGCACGACGGATAGCTTCAAATACGCGTGGGAAGTACTCTTCGCCGTTTTCCAGCAGGCGCAGGCGATTACCATCGCGCCACTCCATATTCATAGGTGAATCTCCACGGCCAGAGGGGCGTGATCGGAAAGATGTGACCAGGGCCGCAGCGGAATTGTCTGTGGATGACTGATCCCGGCATTGCGGACATAGATCCGGTCAAGTCTCAGCAGCGGGAAGCGGGCAGGGAAGGTACGCGCCGGGCGTCCATTTTTTCCGCTGAAGACCTCTTCCATTGCTGCCCCTTTTTTCAAAATAGCGTTGGCTTTTTGCTGCCAGTCGTTGAAATCCCCCGCGACCACTACCGGCGCGCCCTTTGGCAGGCCATTGACCAGATCGCACAGCAAGTTTAGCTGCGCATGCCGGTGCGCATCGCGCAGTCCCAGATGCACGCAGATAGCGTGTAAAGGTTCTGCCTGGTCAGGGATTTGCACCTGACAATGCAGCAGCCCGCGCTTTTCCGTACCCTCCACAGAAATATCGCGGTTTTCAAACGCCACGATCGGGAAACGGGACAGAATGGCATTGCCATGGTGCCCTTCGGGATAGACGGCGTTTCGCCCATAGGCAAAATCATTCCACATGGTATCGGCCAGAAATTCGTAATGAGGTGTGTCAGGCCAGTTCTCAACCTCCAGTTGATTAACGGCGTGGGTACCCATCACCTCTTGTAAAAAGACAATATCCGCCGCCGTTGCTCTGACGGCATCACGCAATTCAGGCAGGATAAAACGGCGGTTGAAAGCAGCGAAACCCTTGTGCGTATTGATTGTCAGGACTTTTAATGAAAATCCCTGCGCATTCTGTGGCATACTGTGCGCGCTCTCCTTTTCATCTGGTGAAGAGTAAAGTGTAGTCTTTGTCACAAAAGAGTGCCCTGAAACGGCGTTCTTTGCGGCATTATCCGAAAACTAAGTTAGTCTGAGGACATTCGTTATCACTTACTGTGTTAACAAGGCTGGGCGACCTCTGTTGGGTCTGCCAGGAGAATACAATGAAATGGTCTAACCGTATTCAGATTGTCACTGGACAAACCTGTGTACATATCACGCTGCACCTCCTGCTGATTGCCGGACTGGTGTGGGGATGGAAACATCAGGCGCTGCTGCAGGTCAGCACGGTTTTACTGGCGATGTATGCCAGCGTGTTTACCGCCATGCTGTTGACTCAGCGGCTGCCACGTTTGCGCCGGGTTGGGGACTTCCTTGAGGATGTGACCACCACCTACTATTTTGGCGCGGCGATGCTGGTGTTATTTATGCTCTCCCGCGTGCTGCACAACAACCTGCTGTTAGGGTGTGTTGGAGTGCTGATGCTGACCGGACCCTGTGTGGTCTCTCTGCTGGCTAAAGAGCCTGTTCGCGCTCGCCAGCGTCACCGCTAAGCACCGCAGGCCACGAAAGTGGCCTGTTCTTCAGGCAAATCCCTCTCTACGCAACTCTTTTTTAGCCGCTGGTTATAACCCACTGTGATGCACGCTGAGCAAAAGCCTTTTTTCCTGCAAAAAAAGAAACGCTCTCTGTGCTGACATAACATCTGTTATAATCCGGCTCTTACGCACCGTGGTTTGTGCTCCCTTTCAACGTCAGGCGAAGCCTGGCGTCATATTCTCCCCCTGGAAACTACACCGTGTAATGCGGTCAGGGCGGATCCGGAGTCAGTCAATTTTATGTCATTTGATTCTCTCGGCCTGAATGCCGATATTTTGCGTGCTGTTGCAGAACAGGGTTATAACGAGCCTACGCCTATCCAGCGTCAGGCTATCCCGGTAGTCCTTGCAGGGCGCGACCTGATGGCCAGTGCCCAGACCGGCACCGGTAAAACAGCGGGCTTTACGCTGCCGCTGTTACAGCTGCTGAGCAGCAGCAGCCCGCACCCTAAAGGTCGTCGCCCGGTTCGTGCGCTGATCTTAACCCCCACCCGTGAGCTGGCAGCTCAGGTAGGGGAAAACGTTCATGACTACAGCAAGTATCTGGACCTGCGTTCGCTGGTCGTCTTTGGCGGCGTCAGCATCAATCCGCAGATGATGAAACTGCGCGGCGGCGTGGATGTACTGGTGGCAACGCCAGGCCGTCTGCTGGATCTGGAACATCAGAACGCGCTGGACCTCTCTCAGGTTGAGATCCTGGTGCTGGACGAAGCTGACCGTATGCTGGATATGGGCTTTATTCACGATATCCGTCGCGTGCTCGCTAAACTTCCTGCCAAACGTCAGAACCTGCTCTTCTCTGCCACCTTCTCTGATGAGATTAAAGGTCTGGCGGAAAAACTGCTGCACAATCCGGAAGAAGTCTCTGTGGCGCGCCGCAACACCGCTTCCGAGCAGATTGAACAGCATGTGCACTTCGTTGATAAGAAACGTAAGCGCGAACTGCTCTCCTTCCTGATTGGCCGTGATAACTGGCAGCAGGTGCTGGTCTTTACCCGTACCAAGCATGGTGCAAACCACCTTGCTGAACAGCTGAATAAAGACGGCATCACTGCCGCCGCTATTCACGGTAACAAGAGCCAGGGTGCCCGTACTCGCGCCCTGAGCGATTTCAAAGAGGGTAAAATCCGCGTGCTGGTGGCGACCGACATCGCTGCACGAGGAATTGACATCACTGAGCTGCCACACGTGGTGAACTACGAGCTGCCAAACGTGCCGGAAGATTACGTACACCGTATTGGCCGTACTGGTCGCGCGGCAGCAACCGGTGAAGCGCTCTCTCTGGTTTGTGTGGATGAACACAAGCTGCTGCGCGATATCGAACGCGTGCTGAAGCGTGAAATCCCACGTATTGCCATTGAAGGCTATGAGCCGGACCCCTCGATCAAAGCGGAGCCGATTCAGAACGGTCGTCAACAGCGTAGTGGTGGTGGCGGCGGCGGTGCAGGCCGCGGGCGCGGCGCACCGGCTGGTAACCGTGGCGGACAAAATGGTAACCGTAGCAGCAACGGCGGCGAACGCAGCCAGTCTGCTGGCGGCGAACGTAGCCAGGCTAACGGACAACGCCGTCAGGGCGCAGGTTCCGGCACCGCGCGGACGGAAGGCAGCAGCAGCGGGGCACCTCGCAATAAAACCCGTCAGCGCCGTTCTAACCCGGCATAATATCGTATCAGGGGGACCGCCAGGTCCCCGTTTTAACAGGCTGTCACATGCGCGTTTTACTGGCCCCGATGGAGGGCGTGCTGGACTCGCTGGTGCGCGAACTGCTCACCGACGTTAACGATTACGATCTCTGCATCACCGAATTTCTCCGGGTTGTTGATCAACTTCTCCCTGTAAAATCCTTTACCCGACTCTGTCCGGAACTTGATCATGCCAGCCGCACGCCGTCTGGTACGCTGGTTCGCATCCAACTTTTGGGACAGTACCCCGAATGGCTGGCTGAAAATGCGGCCCGCGCGGTTGAGTTAGGCTCGTGGGGCGTGGATTTAAACTGCGGCTGCCCGTCAAAAACGGTGAATGGCAGCGGCGGCGGGGCGACCTTATTAAAAGATCCTGAACTGATTTATCGTGGCGCGAAAGCGATGCGGGAAGCAGTACCTTTGCATCTGCCGGTGACGGTCAAAGTCAGGCTGGGCTGGGAGTCTGGTAATAAGCAGTTTGAAATTGCCGATGCGGTGCAGCAAGCGGGCGCGACAGAGCTGACAGTTCACGGACGCACCAAAGAGGATGGCTACAGAGCCGAGCGCATTAACTGGGCGGCCATTGGCGAAATTCGCCAGCGGCTCACCATTCCGGTGATCGCTAATGGTGAAATCTGGGACTGGCAGAGCGCACAGGCCTGCATGAAGACGACCGGATGTGATGCGGTAATGATCGGGCGGGGGGCGCTGAACGTGCCTAATCTCAGCCGGGTCATTAAATACAATGAACCGCGGATGGCGTGGGCGGATGTGATGCAACTGCTGAAAAAGTATGTTCAGCTTGAAAAGCAGGGCGATACCGGCCTCTATCACGTGGCCCGCATCAAACAGTGGCTGGGTTATCTTCGTAAAGAGTATGACGAGGCCAGCGAGCTGTTCAGCCTGATCCGGGCGACGAAAACCTCGGATGAAATTGCCCGGCTCGTGACGCAATATCAGGTAAGCGAAGCGTAGATTTTCCCGCACAGGGCAAAATTTTATCCTGCCGGACTGCCTCATGAGAGTGAGAAATGGCAGCTGGTGCCGCTGCGCTGCAAGAAACGCGCTGCCCCAACCGCTTCAGGCAGAATGGCGAAAAGAGCCGTCACATTTGTTGCCAAACTTCGCAGGATATCTTAGCTTGCTAAGGGTATGATGTGCGTTACATCACACTCTTTTTCTGGCTCCGACATGTCTCCAACCCCGGCATTATCCAGTGCACAGCTCAACAAACGTATCATCTCTGTGGTGGTTTTCACCTTCTTCTGTTATCTCTCCATTGGATTGCCGCTGGCGGTTCTGCCGGGTTATGTGCATAACCAGCTTGGCTACAGCTCGTTTATCGCCGGGCTGATTATCAGCCTGCAATATTTTGCTACGCTGCTCAGTCGCCCGCAGTCGGGCCGTTACGCCGATCTGCTCGGCCCAAAAAGAGTGGTACTGGTGGGATTGGTGCTGTGTGGGGCAAGCGGACTGTTTACGCTGCTGGCGCTATTCTGGCAGACCACGCCGTTAACCAGTTTAATTTTGCTGGCGGCTGGGCGGGTTGTTTTAGGATTGGGTGAAAGCCTGACCGCAACCGGGTCGATTTTGTGGGGCATACATATCGTCGGCACGGTACAAAGCGCCAGGGTGATCTCCTGGAACGGCGTGGCAACCTATCTGGCGATGGCGATAGGGGCACCGCTGGGCGTGATGCTTAACGCTGTTTTTGGCATTCCGGGGTTTGCCGTACTGATTATGCTGATGGCGATTTTTGGCTTCTGGCTGGCGACCCAACGCGCCGCCGTGGTGGTGGCCGTTGGGCAACGCATTCCCTTCAATAAGGTATTTTCCCGCATCTGGGTCTACGGGCTGTGCCTGGGGCTGGGCACCGTGGGTTTCGGCTCCATCGCCACCTTTATTACGCTCTACTTTGCCAGTCATAACTGGAACGGCGCGGCTTTCTCGCTGACCTTGTTCAGCCTGGGCTTTATCGTTATGAGGCTGCTGTTCAGCAACTACATCGGGCGCTTTGGCGGCATCCGCGTATCGCTGCTCTCCTTCGCCATTGAATCTGTGGGTCTGCTACTGATCTGGCAGGGCACCTCTGCGCTGATGGTGGATGCGGGTGCGTTTCTGACCGGTTCCGGCTTTTCGCTGGTATTCCCGGCGCTGGGCGTCGAAGCCATTAAACAGGTGGCCCCGGAAAATCAGGGTTCTGCCTTGGGGCTCTATTCCGCCTTCCTGGATTTTGGCCTGGGCATTACGGGACCCGTGGCGGGCTTGCTGATTGGTCACTGGGGCGTCGATTCTGTCTATCTGGGAGCGGCAGTAGTGGTGTTCTTTGCCTTTGCGCTGACCTTGAGGTTGCAGCTGATGGAGCGGCGGGGAGAAGCTGAGAAAACGGGCGTGGCGTGAAGTGCATCTGAATCGGGCAGAGGGCTAAGCGGCCTCGCAGACCGTCCTGTCAGAAAGCCGCTTATCCTCTGCCCGCTCCTCAGTAGACTTCCGGCACAATCATATTTTCCGGCACCGGCGAACGACGATAATCTTCGTTGCGCTCACGTGGGGGCAGGTCAATCTTCTTCTCTTCGGCGTCTTCATAAGGTACCTGACGCAGCAGGTGGCTGATGCAGTTCAGGCGGGCTTTCTTTTTATCCACGCCCTGCACCACCCACCACGGCGCTTCGGCAATGTGGCTGCGCGCCAGCATAATCTCTTTTGCTTCGGTATAGTCTTCCCAAAGGCGGCGGCTTTCCAGGTCCATCGGACTCAGCTTCCACTGCTTCAGCGGATCATGGATGCGGCTCAGAAAGCGAAGCTCCTGCTCTTCATCGGTGATGGAGAACCAGTACTTCACGATTTGAATGCCGCTGCGCGTCAGCATTTTTTCAAACTCCGGCACGCTGCGGAAAAACTCTTCCACTTCCTCATCGTTACAGAAGCCCATCACGCGCTCCACGCCCGCACGGTTATACCAACTGCGATCAAACAGCACGATTTCCCCCGCAGCGGGCAGGTGAGCGATATAGCGCTGGAAATACCACTGCGTCCGTTCGCGATCGTTTGGCGCGGGCAGGGCGGCAACCCGGCAGGTTCTGGGGTTCAGGCGCTGAGTGATGCGTTTGATCACGCCCCCTTTACCCGCCGCATCACGACCTTCAAAAATGATCACCATGCGGTGACCTGTACGGGTTACCCACTCCTGCAACTTGACCAGTTCGCCCTGCAGACGGAGCAGTTCGCGAAAGTAATATTTACGCCAGGCTTTTTTGTCCGGGTCCGGCGGCCGATCTTCGCCAAAACGAACGTCATCCAGCTCCATCTCCAGCTCTTCATCGTAGCTGTCGTAGAACTCCTGTAACAGGCGCTCGTAAAAGCGGTTTTCAGTAAAACCATTATCCTGGGTAGCCATCAGAGACTCCTGTTAAAAGTGGGTAAAGAGCCAGTAGAGCGAGGCGGAAAGAAGGATGGAAACCGGCAGAGTCAGTACCCACGCCATCAGCAGATTGCGCAGCGTGGACATTTGCAGACCAGAGCGGTTAGCCGCCATGGTGCCCGCCACGCCAGAAGAGAGCACATGGGTGGTGGAAACGGGCAGGCCAAAGGCGTCAGCTGCCCCGATGGTGGCCATCGCCACCAGTTCCGCACTGGCGCCCTGCGCATAGGTGAGATGCGTTTTACCGATTTTTTCGCCCACGGTGACCACAATACGTCGCCAGCCAACCATCGTGCCAAGTCCCAGTGCAATCGCCACCACAACTTTCACCCACCACGGAATAAAGCGGGTGGCGTTATCCAGTTCAACTTTCAGCGCGTCCAGCTCATGTTGCGTCTGGGCGGGAATGCTGGCCTGCTTATCGCTCTTCAGGTGCTTGATGGTTTCCGAGGCAAGATACATATCGTTTCGGGTGTTGGAGACGGCCTGAGCCGGGATTTTCTCTACCGTGCCGTACTGGCGGATCTGATTGCCAATGGTTCCGGTAAGCTGGGCCAGCGCAGGCATTACGTTGGGGTTGAGCATACCGGTGCGCACGTACTCCGTCAGGACTTTATAGGGCGAAGCAGGCGGCGTGACGCCAGGAGAGAGCGCCATCAGCTGCTGCTGAGTGACCGTGGCTAACGCCGCAACGCGTGGACTTTGCTCTGCCGGAATGGAACGGTTCAACGCATAGGCGATCGGCATCGTGCCCACCAGGATCAGCATGATTAACCCCATGCCTTTCTGACCGTCGTTCGAGCCATGGGCAAAAGAGACGCCGGTACAGGTGAGAATTAACAGGCCACGGATCCATGTGGGCGGTTTTTTATTGCCCTTTGGCGCGCTGTAAAGTTCCGGTTTGTTGACCATGCGCTTCATCACCAGCAGCAGGATGGCTGCGCAGACAAAACCGATAATGGGCGAGAACAGCAGCGCATAGCCCACTTTCAGAGCCTGATCCCAGTCCACGCCACTGGTCCCGGTACGGCCATGGATCAGAGCGTTTGCCACGCCGACGCCAATAATAGATCCGATCAGCGTATGGGAAGAGGAGGCGGGCAGGCCGAACCACCAGGTACCCAGGTTCCAGATGATGGCGGAGAAGAGCAGGGCGTACACCATTGCAAAGCCGCTGCCGGTTCCGGCCTGTAAAATAAGCTCTACTGGCAGCAGCGAGATAATGCCAAAGGCGACCACGCCGCTGGACATCAGCACGCCGAGGAAGTTAAAGAATCCTGACCACATCACTGCAATATTCGGCGTCATCGAGTGGGTATAGATCACGGTAGCCACGGCGTTAGCGGTGTCGTGAAAGCCATTCACAAATTCAAACCCCAGGGCTATCAGCAGCGCCAGGCCCAGCAACAGGAAGGGGACGTAGCTGGTAAAGACACCTCCCGCATCGCTGACATCGTTAAACAGGTTAACCCCGGCGAAAGCAATACCAAGGATCACCAGAAGCAGAAAAAGCAACACGGAAAAGCGGCTGTTCCTGCCATAGATTGGCGGGCGAACGGCATGGTTCTGGCTCTGCTGGAACGCGCTGTTATGGCTCATAAAATCTCCTGGAGTGACCGGGTGACAGAGGGTGAACTGCCGGATTGTGAGAAGGAGGTCTCAGAGAGGGTGTACGCAGGTTTTATGACAAGGAGATGAAGCTGAAACGGCGCTCAGGCAGGCGGTGGATCTGTTTCCTGCGGATACTTTTACTGCAGGAGTCCAGCCAGATGGAGCAGAGTAACCGTACGCTCTCTACCCTGAGGCTCATCACCGTGCTGGCGTTGCCCATCCCCATCATGGTGGGCTTTTTCGGCATGAATGCAGGCGGTATTCCCCTGGCTTCTCATCATCATGGCTCTATTCTGCTGGTGCTGTTAGTGACGCTGTTTACCGGCGTGGCCGGCTGACTGGCACCAGGGCTGTGCGATAAAATGTAGCCAGGAGACTGATTTATCAGATATTTCCCCTGAAAGTCGCACCAGAATTCCACTAGTGTATAAAGGAGTGATCTTCGCATATGAGTAAAAGCGACCCGTTATGTTTGTCCCCAAACCGGTTCATCTGTTAGCAGGCTGCCTGCTGTTTCCCCCTCTGGTTCATGCCGACACCGTCTGGATGAAAAACGGCGACCGCCTCAGCGGCACTATACGCTCGTTGAGTAATGGCAAACTGGTGATGGACACCAGCTATGGCGGCACCGTCTCGCTTAACTGGAGCGCTGTCAGTACCCTCTCCAGCGATAAGCCAATTGATGTTTCTACCGGCAATGATAACAGTATTAAAGCGCAGCTTGAGGCTGCCGACGCTGGCTACGTCATCGTCCGGCGCGGTGATGATGAGCAACGGATCAAGGCAGATAAACTTGAAGAATTTATGAAGCCAAAAGAGCAGACGGACGCCCTTGACTGGACAGGTAACGTAGATGCGGGCATCAGTCTGAAAAAAGCCTCAACGCGCACCCATGATTATAACCTGGCGTACAACAATAAAATTAACGTGGGAAAATGGCGTAACGACTTCGGCGGCACCTACAACCGTGAGGAAGAAGATGACAATATCAACACGGAAAATTACAGCCTGCGTTATGCGCTGGATTACATGTTCCGGGAACAATTTTTCTGGCAGGGAAGGGCCACCTATAAACGCGACTGGGTGGAAGATATCTCCAGCCAGATAGTGATTGGCACCGGGCCAGGCTATCAGTTCTGGGATAACGAGTTAGGATCTTTTTCGCTGGCGCTGCTGGGCGGGGGTTTTGGTTATCGCTACAGTGACGGCAGTACAGACAACCATGCAGGGGCCTCAGTTCGCTGGGATTACCAGCGCAATCTTCGGGGTAAAGAGCTTACACTCTTTACGCATGGTGATGTAGGGCATTCACTGGATGATGACGCTATTTTTAGCATGGATGCCGAGATAGGGTTGCGCTACCAGCTCACCAGCTGGACTTCACTGCATATCACTTACGGGCATAACCTGATTAGCGGCACCAGAGATACGCTCAATGAGCGCAATTTCACCACCGGACTTGGGGTAAAATGGTAATAAAAACGGGCCATCAGGCCCGTTTTTATTACAGCGTGCGGTTAAGACTGCGTGTTCACTGCGGGAGCCGCAACCGGTGCGGAAACTTTAGCGGGCAGCGGGGCGGGTTTGCTTTCATAAACCGGACCCGGCTGTTTTGGCACCACGAAGGTATTGTTGTCAGGCGTTGCCGGTGCGGCTGGCTCGGCAGCAGGAGCAGAGCCGCCCATTTCCGGGTTCACCGCAGGGGCTGACGGGTTAGCGGGAGCCGCATTATCCTGAGGCGCAGCCTGATCCACTGGCGCAGCATTATCCTGAGGGGCAGCAGCGTCTGCTGGGGCCGGAGTTGAATTCGGCTCCATCACGTTCGCACCCTGTGGCGTCACCGGAGTCATTGGCTCCTCTTTCGGCATTGCGTTGTCCATTTCCGGCACGGCAATGGGGGCAGCCGGGACATTATCCGCAGCACCGTTCACTTTGGTCGGCATACCGGTACGCGCCTTCAGCGCATTATCCAGGGCCGCCGTGTCTACGCTGGCGTCGCTTACCACTTTATTAACAACAGGCGTAATGGTCAGCGGCACTGGCTCGCGTGAATTGAACTGTTCTTCGGTCTGAGAAAGCGGGTTATGCACTTCCACCAGGCGGGAACCGTCCGGCTCGACGGTCGCTTTAATCGGCTGGTCGATAAACTGCACGCGGGTGCCGACCGGCACGTTGTCGAACAACCATTTGATATCATCAGCACGCAGACGCACACAGCCGTGGCTCACGCGCAGGCCGATGCCGAAGTTGGCATTAGTGCCGTGAATAGCGTACAGGCGGCCAATGTAGAGCGCATAAAGGCCCATTGGATTATCCGGCCCGGCAGGGAAGATAGTCGGCAGAGGTGAGCCAGCTGCGACCGACTCTTCATGCATTTTTTTGGTTGGTGTCCAGGTGGGGCCATCTTTTTTACGCTGAACGGTGGTGGTCCAGTTGATTGGAGTGTCTTTACCCAGTTCACCTACGCCAACAGGCAGCACAACCACAGTTTTGCTGCCTTTCGGGTAGTAATAGAGGCGCATTTCGGCGCTGTTGATGACGATCCCTTCACGCAGGGCGTCTGGCAAAATCAGCTGCTGTGGAATAATGAGTTTAGTGCCCGCTTTTGGCAGATAGACGTCAACGCCAGGGTTGGCTTCCATAATATTGCTCAGGCCCATCTGGTACTGCGCAGCAAACGCTTCCAGCGGCAGTTTACTGTCCTGAGGCACGGTGATTTCCAGGTTCTCACCCAACAGACGGCTGTTGGCCGCTGGCAGAGAGTACACGACGGCAAAGGCTGAGTGGCTGTATGCCGTAACGGCCAGGACTAAGGTGGCTAATGCGCGGATGCTTTTTTTCATATTCTTTAAAATGAAGCGCCTGTAAACAGTGGATAAATGTGCCTGTGCCGGTCAGGTTCAACCGGCTGCACATTATATGGTCATACAACCCAGGAATAAACCAGGATTTGTAACAGTTGAACTAACTTTACTCAAAAATGTCACGGAAACGGTTCCCGGCTGCGCGAGAGGGGAACAATACCCTTGCTGAAAGGGTGCAGAAGTACGCTTTGCGCTAAGGCTGCCATAAAGGATCTTCGCCACTGAGTTTACGGTTAAGGAAAAAAGCGGCACTAATCAGCGCAAGATGGCTTAATGCCTGTGGCGTATTGCCCAGGGCATAGCCCATTTTATCGAACTCTTCCGCATACAGCCCCAACGGGTTGGCATAGCTCAGCAGTTTCTCAAATTCAAAATGCGCTTCGTGTACCCGCCCCGCGCGTGCCAGACACTCCACATACCAGAAGGAACAGGTAGTAAACGAGCCTTCATCGCCTTCCAGGCCATCGGCCGGGGTTTCTGACAGGTTGTAGCGGCGTACCAGTCCATCGCTGACCAGCTTCTCTTTAATAGTGTCCAGCGTTGCCAGCCAGTCCGGGTCGGTAGCGCCCACAAAGCGCACCAGCGGCATCAGCAGCATAGAGGCATCAACAAATTCACCATGACGAACTGAAACAAAATGGCCGCGCTCTTCATTCCAGAAGTTTTTCCAGATATCTTCACGGATCTCATCTCTGGCCTCGCACCAGCGAGCATAAGGAAAAGAGAGAGAGCGCTTCTCTCCAAGCCGGATCGCCCTGTCGAGCGCTACCCAGCACATCAGCCTGGAGTGGAGAAAATGCTGAGGTGCGCCGCGCATCTCCCAGATCCCGGCATCGGCCTGGTTCCAGTTTTCGCTGACGTAATCGATCATTTTACTGACATGCTTCCAGCCGCGGTGCGAAATGGCCTCACCATATTTATTGGCCAGATAAACCGCGTCCATCAGCTCGCCATAGATATCCAGCTGGCACTGATGCCAGGCATCATTACCAATCCTCACCGGCGTGGAGTTGGCATAGCCCGAAAGATTGAGCAGCTCGCTTTCGTGTAGTTCAGTACCGCCATCGAGGCGATACATCACCTGGAGTTTTTCCACATCGTTATGGCTGTTCTCCACACAACGTCCCACCCATTGCGTGAAGTGTTTAGCTTCATCAACGTAACCCAGACGCATCAGGGCATACATGCTGAAAGAGGCATCACGCAGCCAGGAGGCGCGGTAATCCCAGTTCCGTCCTCCTCCTAACTCCTCCGGCAGGCCGAACGTGGCCGCTGCCGCAATGGAGCCATGTTTCCAGGAGGTCAGCAGCTTTAACGTCAGCGCGGAGCGGTTTACCATCTCCTGCCAGCGCCCACGATAGGTACTTTTGGCGCTCCAGTGCCGCCAGTAGTTCAGGGTCTCCTGGAAACAGCGTTCTGTGCTTTCATCATCCAGATGGTCGTCATCGGCGCTGCCCAGGATAAAGATACGATATTCACCTGCCTTCAGGGTAAAGCGGGCTTCAGCGGCTGCCCCGTCCAGCGTAAAGTCCACCTGGCCACACAGGCGCAACGTAGGCTGCCCTTCGGCGCTGAACGCTACGCTGCCCTCTCCGGGATGGGCCTGAGTATTCGCTCTGGCATAGTCATGGACGGGCGAGCAGCGCAGGGCAAAAGTGGCCTCGCCATGCACCAACTTCACCCGCCGGATAATACGCGGCTGGTCATCTTCTTTGTGGCATATCGGCATATAGTCGGTAATTTCTGCCACGCCCTCTTTAGCCAGCCAGCGCGTTTGCAGAATATTGGTATCGGGCAGGTAGAGCTGCTGGCGGCGGACGTTCTGCCACTCAGGCGCGATGCTAAAGATGCCCGCCTCGTCACCATCCAGCAGGGCAGTGAACACAGAAGGACTGTCCAGATTTGGCCAGCAAAAGTAGTCCAGGGCGCCATCATTGGCGATCAGCGCACAGGTCCGTAAATCCCCAATCACGCCGTGGTCCTCTATTTTTCTTTTAATGTTACTCATGTTATTTCCCGGCATTAAGAAAAGGGCTTGAGAGATAACTATAGTCATCATTTGTAGCGAGGCGGCGCGTCAGGCGTAAAGCAGCTGAGATTTCCTCTTCTATACTTGCGGTTGGCTATCACCACTGACAGGAGAAAACCATGAGCACAGCAGAGACTAAAGTGGCGGTTGTGACCGCTTCAGATTCAGGTATTGGTCAGGCCAGCGCCATCATGCTGGCTGAGCAGGGATTTGATATTGGTATCACCTGGCGTTCTGATGATAAAGGCGCGCAGGAAACTGCCCGGCAGGTTCGTGAACGGGGGCGCAGGGCGGAAGTTGAACACCTTGACCTGGCCGATCCTGAAGAGGGAGGACGTTCTCTGGAGACGTTAATTGCGCGGTTAGGGCGCATTGACGTACTGGTTAACAATGCGGGTACCAATGTCAAAGCCGACTTTCTGGAAACAACGTTCGAAGAGTGGCGTAAAGTCTTTTCGGTAGATGTGGATGGCGCCTTTGTCTGTGGGCAGATTGCCGCGCGGCATATGGTCACTCAGGGGGAGGGCGGACGGATTATCAACATTACTTCGGTTCATGAGCATACGCCATTGCCAGGTTCAATTGCCTATACGGCAGCCAAACATGCGCTGGGTGGACTGACCAAAGCGATGGCGCTGAGCCTGATGCCGCATAAAATATTGGTGAATTCCGTTGCGCCGGGCGCTATCGCCACGCCGATGAATGAGATGAGCAACGAGGATGCCAGCCGCATCTCAATGCCTGAAATTCCGGCGGGGCGGCCCGGAGACACGCGGGAAATCGCCAGTATGGTTGCCTGGCTTTGCTCGCAGTGGTCCACTTACACCACCGGGCAGTCATTTATTATTGATGGCGGCTTTACGCTGGCTAACCCGCAATATTATATGCAGAGCTAGCTGGACGGGCCGGAGACGGAAGGAGCCGTCCCCGGCAACTCAACAATTGCTTATGACTCATCTTCCGGTTCACGATCTGACCGGCGTTTGAAATAGATCCTCACGCCCCAGACCAGCGCCAGAATCAGCACGACCCAAAAAATCTGCTTGAGATGGCGATCTACCGCGTGCAGCCAGGGAGCAATAACCTGACCGCCAAGATAGCCCAGCGAGACAAAAATCACCGCCCAGAGCACTGCGCCAATCACATTCAGCAGCATAAATTTTTGCGGCTTCAGCTTGCTGGCGCCGATGATGATCGGGCCGACAATGCGCAGGCCGTACATAAAGCGTACTCCCAGCACAAATAAGACCGGACGTTTACGGATTTTTTTATTGGCTTTGGCGATCTGTTTCTGATGTTTTTTGAATTTCTTCAAAATAGCTTCGCCGTAATGACGGCCAATAAAGAACAGAGCGGTATCGCCAAGGATACCGCCCGCCATAGCCACCAGCACTACCCAGCCATAGGTCAGCAACCCTTCATGAGCGGCAATCCCGCCCAGCAGCGTGAACGTCTCCCCTTCGGCGATGCAGCCAATAAATAGCGCAAAATAACCGTACTGCGAAATCAGACTGTTTACGTCCATATGAATATTCTCTCCCCCGGTAGATGCGCAGAAAGCCCTAAGTCTAACCGTTATGGCTTAAACCGTGAGGAAAGATCGCCGAAAGAGCGTTTATTTTTGCTATGAATTGAATTATTTAGCACAAAGCTGGCCTGCATGAAAAACAAACAATTCACAACCACTTATACTTGAGGTACCCCGCCCTGGCCGCGGCTTACCGAGTAGAGGAGTGAAGAGATGAACCATGTATGGGGACTTCTTGCGCATCCTGACCGCGAGATGCGTGACATCAAGCAAGAAAACGAGACCATTTCTCACCACTATACGCACCATGTGTTACTGATGGCGCTAATCCCGGTGCTCTGCGCCTTTATCGGCACCACGCAAATTGGCTGGGATCTGGGCGCTCAGCAAACTATCGCCCTGTCGCTGATGAACGCCTTTGCGCTGGCCGTGCTGTTTTATGCCCTGATCCTCGGCGGCGTTGCCGTAATGGGCCGGGTGATCTACTGGATGGCGAGGGACTACCCTCAGCGTCCCAGCCTGCAACGCTGTACGGTGTTTGCCGGCTATGTGGCAACCCCGCTGTTTCTTAGCGGATTAGTGGCGCTCTATCCGCTGGTCTGGCTCTGCGTATTTGTTGGTACGCTGGCGCTGGTTTATACCGGATATCTGTTATACGTCGGCATTCCGCTGTTTCTGAATATCGACCGGGAAGAGAGTCTGCGCTTCTCTGGCTCAACTCTGGCTATTGGGGTACTGGTACTGGAAGTGCTGCTGGCGATGACGGTAGTGCTTTGGGGTTACGGTTACAGGCTGTTTTAATGCGTTCAGCCGCCGGAATTCCGGCGGTTCCTCATTCATCATCAGAAACGAATCTCCACTAGGAAATTCCTTAACCTCCATCGTATGATGCGCTTGCCAGCCCCCGTGTGGCCTGCTTTGCGCGGTGGCGGCGTGTGGTTTTACCGCACCTGAATCACTTCCCGGTTAAGTTTTTAAAAGATGCCTGCAAAAATACGCTTGTCTCTTCTGACTCTGGCTCTGCTTTTTACTGCTCAGGCACCTCTGAGCCAGGCCGTCGCCAGCACTCTGGCCGACGCTGCCCCTCTTGTACAGCCGCAGATCGCCTCCGGCAGCGCGATGATTGTCGATCTCAACACCAATAAAGTGATCTTCGCCAGCCATCCCGATTTGGTGCGACCTATGGCTTCCATCACTAAACTGATGACGGTGATGGTGACGCTGGATGCACATCTGCCGATGGATGAGCTGCTGAATGTGGATATCAGCCATACGCCCGAGATGCGCGGCGTCTATTCCCGCGTCCGTCTGAACAGCGAAATCAGCCGCAAAAACATGATGCTGCTGGCGCTGATGTCCTCAGAAAATCGCGCCGCCGCAAGCCTGGCTCACCACTATCCGGGCGGGTACGATGCGTTTATTCGCGCCATGAACGCCAAAGCCAGATCGCTGGGCATGACTCAGACCCGCTATGTTGAACCCACCGGTTTATCGACGCAAAACGTCTCCACAGCCCGTGATTTGACTAAATTGCTGATTGCCACCAAACGCTATCCTTTACTCGGCGAGCTGAGCACCACCCATGAAGATATGGCGGTGTTCAAAAGCCCGAATTACACGCTGCCTTTCCGCAACACCAACCATCTGGTTTACCGTCCCGACTGGAATATCCAGCTGACCAAAACGGGCTTTACCAATGAAGCGGGCCATTGCCTGGTGATGCGCACGGTGATCAAACAACGTCCTGTGGCGTTAGTGGTGATGGATGCTTTTGGCAAATATACCCATTTTGCCGATGCTAACCGTCTGCGTAACTGGATGGAAACCGGCAAGATTTCCCCGGTGCCGGCGGCTGCGCTGAGCTATAAGAAACAAAAAGCGGCGGAAATGGCCAGCACCGGCAGCACCACCGAGATCGTCGAGTAACGTTTTTTCGTTACTGAATCTTATAGTGTCGGGCCGGGCAAAAGCATAGACTGGCGCGCAAGTTTTATGGTGCCGGAACTGCCCGGCCCTGCCTGATACCTGGAAACCTTCATGTCTATGTTGTTAACCTTTTTTCGCCTCTGTCTGTTACTTCTTGTCACGCTGTCACCCGTGCTGGTGCATGCCGCCGATGATGATGAGAGCCAGCAATCCGGCGATGCTCCAGTCAGAGTCAATGCGGCGATAGAGCTGCCAAAAATGCAGAAAGTGCTGGATAAAATTAAGCAGCAGGTTTCTGGCGAAACGAACGACGGCAAACTCAATGCCCTGAATGATATGGCGCTGGAGCTTTCTGGCGATGCCGATACTCTGATGCAGGGGATTATCCCACAGCGTGCGCAGTTACAGGCGCAGCTGGAAGTGCTGGGGCCGGCGCCCAAAGCGGGCAGCGGCGTTAAAGAGACCGCTGAAGTCACCAGCAAGCGCAAAAGCCTGGAAAATCAGAAAGGGAAAATAGATGACCAGATCAAGCAGGCGGAGGCGATTAAAAGCGGTGCGATCAATCTTTCAACCCAAATCGTTAAGCTTCGCCGGGACGCGCTGAAAACGCAGCTGGCCCTGAACGCCGGCAGTATTTTTGGCCCGCGCTTCTGGGCGCCGCTGTTTAATACACACAGCGAAGACAGCGACAAAGTCAGCGACTTTGTGCAGGAGCTGAAAGAGACCGCCATACTCTCCTGGCAACCCGGCTGGCGCATGGGGACCGTACTGTGGATACTTCTTGCCGCGCTGGTGGCGACGTTAGGGCGGCGTTACCTGGAAGAGTTTCTGGCATGGGTCGGCATCCATCTGCTGCCTGAAGGGCGCCTGCGCCGCAGTTTCCTCGCCGCCGCAACGGCAACCACTACGCTGCTTGCCGTGGTACTGGCCTTTAATTTCCTCGATCTGGCTTTCACCCGTCATGATGAAGTCGTGGATGACGTGCGCGACTTTGCCGACAAGCTGGTGGGACTCAGCGTATTTTGTGGGCTGATAGCGGGCCTGGGCAGAGCGTTTTTGTCCACCCGTCGCCCTTCATGGCGTCTGCCGAATATCTCTAATGAAGTGGCCACGGCATTAAAACCTTTTCCACCTCTCACTGCTGCTCTGGTGTTTGTCTTCCAGACGGTGGAAAGCCTTAACAGCAGCGCGAACACCAGCGTAGGCACCACAATATTTGCCAACGGTCTGACAGCTTTACTGATTGGTGCCACCGCGCTCTCTATCAGTTTCCGTACTAACCGCGTGCGGCGCAGAATGCTGCTGGAGGGTCAGCAGCCAGAAGCGAAATCGACGCTGGTGGGCCTGATCCAGATGGCGATTACGCTGTGTGGCGTGGCGATTATGGTGACGCTGGTGATTGGCTACGTCACTCTTGCCCGCTTCCTGAGTTATGAACTGATCTGGATGGGTATCGTTTTTGGTTCCTTCTACATTGTCAGCCAGCTGGTGGCAGATGGTTGTGAAAGCTTGTTCTCCACCCATAACCCTTCCGGTAAAAGCATTCAGCGCTCGCTGAATATTGATGAGCGTCACCTGGCGCAGGTCGCTGCCTTGCTGGCGGGGCTGGGTAAAACTGTCCTGGTGCTGATTGCTGCCATGGCGCTGCTGAACGGTACTTTTGGCAGCTCGACGCCGATTGAGCTGGTACAGAAAGCGATTGAATTCTGGGGCGGTAAAGGCCTGGAGTCGCTGAATATCGTGCCGGCCCACGTGCTCAACGCCCTGATCATGCTGGTCGTGGGTATCTATGTCCTGCGCTCGGTCAAACGCTGGCTGGACCAGGATTTCCTGCCGAAAACTACCATGGACGTGGGGATGCGCGTCTCGCTTATCACCCTGTTCAGCAACCTCGGTTACGTACTGGTGTTTCTGCTGGCGCTCTCGATTATGGGGCTGCAATGGAACAAGCTGGCATGGATAGTCAGCGCGCTGTCGGTGGGTATCGGTTTTGGTTTGCAGGAGATCGTAAAGAACTTTATCTCGGGCCTGATCCTGTTGACGGAACGGCCGGTGAAGGTCGGGGATCTGGTCAGCATCAGCGGGATAGAAGGGGATATCCGCCGCATCAACGTGCGCGCCACGGAGATCCAGCTTGGCGACAAATCTACGGTGATTGTGCCCAATTCCCAGCTGATCTCGCAGAACGTGCGTAACGCGACGATGGGCAATGCGCAGGGGGTGGCGACCATCACGCTGACCTTCCCGTTGGATATCGATCCTGTTCAGGTGCGCGATCTGCTGCTGGAAGTCTATAACGAGAATGAACGTATTCTGGATACGCCAGAGCCTTCGGTCTCGTTTAAGGATCTTACCCCGGCAGGGATCGTGTTGGCTGTCACGGGTAACGTGGCAAGCCCCCGTCAGGTTTCAGGGGCGAAAAGCGATCTGCTGTTTGATATCCTGACAAGACTGCGGAAAGAGGGCGTGGTGCTCTCCAAACCGCAAACCATGATTGTTGAGCAACGCAACGGCCAGCAGGTGGTGGTTCAGGACGACAAAATTTCCTGATCCAGCACCATTCCGCCCCTGCGACTTAAGCAGGGGCGGAATGCTTAAAGGTTTCCCCGCCACTGAGGCGATCTCCTCACCGGAGGATTGCTGTTGTAGCCGGCATTCAGGAGTGCTTTGCTCCACAGTCGCACTCTCCCCAGTTCTTCGCTTTGGTCGTTTTACCAATACCTGGGTTAAAGCTGTTGGTCGGGTCCAGCTGCTGGTAGAAGGCTTTCAGCTGCGGCTTAGCGGCATAGAGATGGCCAACGTTATGCTCTGCCGGGTACTCGGCCCCGCGATCGGCCAGCATCGCCAGCATTTTCTCCTTCAGCGCATGCACATCCACCCCTTTTTTCACAATATAGTCCTGATGGAATACGTGGCAGAAAAAGTGGCCGTAATAGAGACGATGCACCAGCGCCTCATCAAATTCCGGCGGCAAACGCTCAAACCAGTCACGATCGTTACGACGCAGGGCAATATCCAACGCCAGAATGTCTTCTACCTCGTCACTGTGAACGGCGTGATAGCGTACCGCTGCACCGGCAGCGGCGAAGCGGTGCAGAAAGGCTTTTGCCCCCTCTTCAGGCGTACAGGCAAAAAATTCCCCCTCTGCCTGCTGGAAATAGCGGGAGAGATAGTCGCCTGCTTCAGCAATACCCTCGCCCGACATTTTGATCATCAAATGATGTTCATAGCGGTCACGGTATTCCTTCAGCCTTTTGGGTAAGTGGGAGGGCAAAACTTTGCTGATTTTTTGCAGCAGGCGATCGCTAAAATGGGGTTTTAAAAAAGGCACATTGCCTGAAAGCGCATCCGCCCGGCCTTTCAGAGTGAAAAACAGCGGCATCTTGTCGGTACCAAGCTTGTCAATCATCACAAAGGTATCTTTGCCATACACCTCCGCGATATCAAAAATGTCACGATGCATATACTCACCGGCGACGGGCAGGTGGGTGAACGACTGCAACATATGGCGGCGTATCTCATCGAACACGTCGGGATTGTTGCTGCCAAGATAAAAAACCTGCTGCTCTTTTTCGCTGACAAAGGTGTCCAGACGCACCGCAAACAGGGCCAGCTTTCCTGCACAGCCTGAAGCTTCAAACAGACGCCGTGCATCCGCATTGAAGCGTGAAGGCGTGTCGGCATCTACCTCGCGAACACGGGCCGCATACTCACCATCTGACGCCTGCCGCTGATCATATTTTACGTCGCTTTGCTGCCAGGTCTCATCATCCAGCCGCGCCAGGATCTGTTCTGGCGTGCTGCCCAGCTCAATACCCAGATGGTTAACCAGCTTCAGTTTGCCCTGCGCGTCCAGCTGCGCATAGAGCGCCATTTCACTGTAAGCGGGGCCGCGTTTAATCAGCGAGCCGCCGGAGTTATTACATACGCCGCCCAACACCGAGGCGCCAATGCAGGAAGAACCAATCACCGAGTGCGGTTCTCGTCCCAGAGGTTTCAGCACTTTCTCTAACTGGTAAAGTGTACTGCCCGGAAAAGCCAGTACCTGCTTGCCCCCGTCAATCTGCTGAATTTTATCCATTCTCAGCGTGCTGATAATCACGATATCGCGATCGTAATCGTTGCCGTTTGGCGTGGACCCTTCGGTAAGGCCGGTATTAGCGGCCTGCATCAGCACGATAGTATCGGCCGCCACGCACGCCTGCAGAACGCGCCACTGTTCCAGCAGCGTACCGGGGAAGACCACCGCCAGCGCATCGCCTTGTCCGGAGCGAAAACCTTTACGGTAGCGCGCGGTTTGTTGAGGATCGGTAAGAAGATGAGAACGTCCGACGATGCGGAGCAGTTCAGCGACCAGCTTCTGGCTGGTCCGGGAAGAGGGGGTGTGCATATCCTTGCTCCTTTTATCGGTCACTTATTAACTTTAACACTACTTTCGGTTCGGGTAGCGGGCGGGACAAAATCGGACGCGCCAATATGTTGAAAACTACCTGCTATCCTGAAGTTATGGCACACTGAAATTCTTGTGGCCTTTACTTGCCCCGCAGTTATTAAGAGAACCCAACCCGATGAAATGGATTTACTCTGCCAGCCTTGCTGCCGCCCTGAGCCTGCAGCCGGCTTTTGCTGAAAACCTCTCTGGCTCCCATCCGCTGACCCCGGAAGCGCGTGATGCATTTGTTACCGATCTCCTTAACAAAATGACCCTGGATGAAAAGATAGGGCAGTTGAGATTAATCAGCGTCGGACCGGATAACCCGAAAGAAGCGATTCGTGAAATGATTAAACACGAACAGGTCGGCGCCATCTTTAACACGGTTACACGAAAAGATATCCGGGCGATGCAGGATCAGGTGATGCAGCTCAGCCGCCTGAAGATTCCGCTGTTTTTTGCCTATGACGTGGTGCACGGACAGCGCACCGTTTTCCCTATCCCTCTGGGGCTGGCAGCAAGCTGGGATCTGGATGCGGTTGCTAACGTGGGCCGAATTTCAGCCTGGGAAGCTGCCGATGATGGCCTGAATATGACCTGGGCTCCGATGGTGGATGTTACCCGTGAACCCCGCTGGGGCAGGGTGTCCGAAGGATTTGGCGAGGATACTTATCTGACCTCGGCAATGGGCCGCACGCTGGTGGAGTCAATGCAGGGTAAAAGCCCGGCAGATCGCTATTCGGTGATGACCAGCGTCAAGCATTTCGCCGCCTATGGCGCAGTGGAAGGGGGGCGGGATTATAATACCGTGGATATGAGCCCACAGCGGCTGGCGCAGGATTATCTGCCCCCTTACAAGGCGGCGCTGGATGCCGGAAGCGGGGGAGTAATGGTTGCACTGAATTCGCTGAATGGCGTGCCGGCTACGGCTGACAGCTGGCTCCTGAAAGATCTGCTGCGTGATGAGTGGAAATTTAAAGGGATCACTATCAGCGATCATGGCGCCATTAAGGAGCTGATGAAGCACGGTGTGGCAAGCGATCCTCAGGATGCCGTGCGCATTGCCATTAAGTCCGGCGTGAACATGAGCATGAGCGACGAATATTACAGTAAGTATCTGCCGGGGCTGGTGAAAACGGGCGCGGTCAGTGAAAGCGAGATCGACGATGCGGCGCGTCATGTACTTAACGTCAAATATGATATGGGGCTGTTTAACGACCCCTACAGTCATCTTGGCGCCAAAGAGAGCGACCCGGCAGATAACAATGCTGAAAGCCGTCTTCACCGTGCTGAAGCGCGCGATGTGGCACGTAAAAGTATTGTGCTGCTGAAAAACCGTCTGGAAACGCTGCCGCTGAAAAAATCGGGTACGCTGGCGCTTATCGGGCCGCTGGCGGACAGCCAGCGTGACATTATGGGCAGCTGGTCCGCAGCCGGTAAAGCGGGGCAGTCGGTCAGCGTACTGCAGGGGCTGAAGAATGCCCTGGGCGATAAGGCCAGGGTGCTCTATGCCAAAGGTGCAAACGTCACCGACAACAAAGGCGTTCAGGATTTCCTGAACCAGTATGAAAAGGCGGTGACGGTGGACAGCCGCACTCCGCAGCAGATGCTGGATGAAGCCGTCGCTACCGCGCAAAAGGCGGATGTGGTGGTGGCGGTGGTAGGGGAAGCGCAGGGCATGGCACATGAGGCGTCAAGCCGCAGCGAAATCGCCATTCCTGCCAGCCAGCAGGCGCTGATTGCTGCACTGAAGGCAACCGGCAAACCGCTGGTGCTGGTGCTGATGAACGGCCGTCCTCTGACCCTGGTGAAAGAGAACATGCAGGCCGATGCGATGCTGGAAACCTGGTTCAGCGGCACCGAAGGCGGGAATGCTATCGCGGACGTGCTGTTTGGCGACTATAACCCCTCAGGCAAACTGCCGATGTCGTTTCCTCGCTCAGTCGGCCAGATCCCGATTTACTATAACCACCTTAATACCGGGCGTCCGTATGATGCCAACAAGCCAAACAAATATACTTCGCATTACTATGATGCGGCCAACGGCCCGCTGTTCCCGTTCGGCTACGGTCTGAGCTATACCAGCTTCAAGCTTTCGCCGGTGAAGATCTCCTCCGCCACCATGCCACGCAACGGCACGGTCAATGCCAGCGTTACCGTTACCAATACCGGCGATCGGGATGGGGCGACGGTGGTGCAGATGTATCTGCGTGATCAGATGGCAAGTATCAGCCGTCCGGTGAAAGAGCTGAAAGGCTTTAAGCGCATTATGCTGAAAGCGGGCGAGTCGCAAACGGTCACCTTCCCGATTGACGTTAACGCGCTGAAATTCTGGAATGCCAGAATGCAGCAGGTGGCGGAGCCGGGTAAATTCAGCGTGATGATAGGGCTGGATTCTGCCCGCACCACTGATGCAGAGTTTGAGTATCTGTAAACGCCAGACGGCATGGACGCCGCTTCAGCGCCGGTATAGCAGAAGCCAGCCGATTTCCGTCGCAGAGTGAAGGGTGACGGAGTGGTTTAGCTGACATCGTCGCGGCGGGGAACTCACTGCCTTTACCATCGCCGCCTCACCGCTATAAACTTAAGGGACGATCTTCGTCCCTTTTTCTTTCAGCAGGGTCGTACTATGTCTTCAATTCGGGACAGAATTCAGCAACAGGTGTTTCGCCTGAATGGTCTGGCTATGAACGAGTTTGATTTATCTGAACCGCAGGGCGATCCGGGATTATACGGGCCTGACAGCGTGATCTGGCGGGTGCATGGCGATTTTCCCTCCATGCTCTGCGGGGGGATTTCAGCACTGCTGATGCAGATGCTTCACCCGCTGGCGCTGGCTGGCGTCTGGGATCACTCCACCTTCCGGCAGGATATGATGGGGCGGCTGCGGCGTACCAGTCAGTTTATTGCCGTGACCACGTTTGGTAACAGCGTGGATGCGCAAACGCTGATCGATCGCGTGAAGCGCATCCATTTGCAGGTCAATGGCGTGGATGCCAGGGGAACGCCCTATGCGGCGAGCGATCCTCATCTGCTCACCTGGGTACACGTTGCGGAAACCAGCCGCTTTCTCGCTGCGCATTTGCGTTATAAAAATCCCGATCTGAGCCTTGCTGAGCAGAACCGCTACTACACCGAGGCTGCCGTCGTTGCGGAAGCGCTGGGTGCAGAAGCCGTGCCGAAGTCGGTTCAGGCGGTGGAGGCTTACCTGCTGGCAATGCAGCCGGAGCTACGGTGTGATGAGCGTACCCTGGAGGTACTCTCTTTGCTGATGAACGCGCCAGCACCAAGTTGGCAGGCGCGCCCGGCGATGAAGGTGATGATGATGGCAGGCATAGAGCTGCTGCCGGAATGGGCTCAGCAGCAGTTCGGCTTTCGTTTTTCCTCCATTGGCCGCGGCTCTCTGCGTATGCGTATGCGGGTACTGGCAAAAGGGCTGCGCTGGTCGATTCGGCGCGGCGCTTATCACCGCGCCATGCAGCGCATGGGGCGAGAAAGATGAAGTTGCTTTCTGAACCTGATTTTTGAGACTTTTACCCTTGCGACGGCATGGCACAACGGGACATCCTGCCCTATTCTCCGGGTGGGATCCCCTACATCCATCGTCGAGGCTTTATGACACAGTTGTACCGGATTGCTGAAGTCACCAATCAGCAACAAACGCTGATAGCTCAGGTTGAGCAGGATGAGCGCGCCGCCTATTTCTATATCCGGCCTGCGGAACCGTTCCGCACACAGTTCGCCGTGCGCGGCTGCTGGCTGCGCAATCTTCTGCCCGCACCGGCTCGTGAAGATCGGGAAGCGATGGAGCAGGGCATTCCGCCGCTGCTGAGCGCAGAATATTGCCGTACGCTGGAAGCAGAGCCGATGCTCGATCCTGCTGGCCTGCAGATTATCTGGGCGCCCAGCGATGACGGAGCGGCATTATGGTATCAGGGACAATTGCTGGCGGTGATCCCTGGCTGGAGCCTCTATCAGAACAAACAGGTCAGCTTCTCGGCTGGCTGTATTAAAGAAAACCGACTGACGGCCCCGTTGGGCTCCGCCTCTACCAATGACTATTACGCTGAAGCTGAAAAACATCGTCACTTCTGGCGTGACTGGCATGATGGTCACCTCTGGGAGCCGATGCAGCGCGACCTGTTAAAATGTTATGAATCTCATTACGGCGAGTCGCTGAAATATTATTCTATCGATCAGGGCAACTGGCCCCCGATGGCTATTTCGCAGCACTTTCACCAGGGTAACTGGTATTTCCTGACGCTGGGTATGAGCATTCGTCCGCTGCCGTGGGTGGATTTTCTTTTTGAAGATCTGGCTCCCCAGCACCGCAGAATTGAGCTGGCGATGGCGATTGATGCAGAGGTCATGACGGAAGAGAATGCTGTGCAGATGGCGAGTGCGCTGGCCAGCTTCGCACACTATCCCTGGGCACGAATTAGCTGGCTGGGTGAAGGTCACACGCTGGAATCTGCCGTTGCGCCGGTGGGTTTTGAAGGCTTTCTGCTCTCCGGTGAACTCAGCGGCGCAGAGGCACAGTTCAATCTGCCCAAACGCGAGGGCGAAAAAGTTACGCTGCTCTGGACCACGCCTGTTACCACGGCGGAACGCGAATTTGCGGAAGCTGAAGAGAGCGGCGGCAATCAACTGGTGGAAAGATTGCGTCAGACCGGGGCGGATCATATCTTCCGTCCTCGTCAGCAGGTGGTTGATCCACAGGATTAAATTTTGTCAGCCGCCCCTCCGCCTTCCTGTCAACGTCACTTTTCTTTGAAATGCGACGTTTATCACATCAAGTTTCGCTGTAACGCGCCGTTAACACGATCAGGCAATTGTGCCTGAATGCGTTGAACGGGGCTCGTCATGTTAAAAACAACCCAGGCCAGATTTACCCTCCTGATCATCGGCTTTTTTATGCTACTGCTGCTGATCACGGTTGTGGTAATTAATATGTTTGTTGCGCCTCAGCTAGCGACCAATGAGAGTCGTCTGGTGCGTTATGAAGTGGACTCTATTGGTTCGCGTATTACCGAAATGATGAACCGCATTCAGGCACAGCAGCGCACTATTACCGAAACGGTCGCCGTGCTCGACAGCGCGGCTATCGATACCGTGCTGCCCGCTTTAGTGAATCAGTATCAGGATATAAACGTCTTTGGCGGCGGCATCTGGCCACTGCCTGAAGTGCGCGATCCGGCTAAAGATAAATTCAGCACCTTCTTTGCCCGCGACAGCAGTAATAACCTTCAGGTCAATACTTTCTGGAACACTGCTGAAGCACCCAACTATTATGACCAGCCCTGGTACAAAGATGGCCAGGCCGCAGCGAAAGGGCAGTGTGCCTGGGCGAAGGCCTATCAGGATGCGGCCAGCCCGCAGCCACGCACCAACTGCGCCATGAGTATTTATCGCAACGGTACGGCCTGGGGCGTAGCCACTATCGACGTCACGCTGGGCTTCTTCAACCATCTGGCGAAACAGATGGGGGACGCGGTACAGGGGCAGGCGCTGATTGTGGAAGCCGATGGTAAAGTGGTCGGGGATGCCAGCCTGATCGGCGGCACGCCAAAACTGCGTAATCTGAGTGAACTGGCCACGCCAATGGCCGCAACGCTGCGTACTCTGCTGGCAACGGCGGGCAAGGAGCCTGTCCAGAGCACCTTTGACAGTGAAGATGGCAACCACACGCTGTTTCTCCAGCAGATCGAGGGTAGCCCCTGGTTTATCGCCAGCGATGTTCCCACTGCGCTGCTCTCCAAACAGACCGACTCCATCCTGACCCGTCTGGGCCTGGTGCAGATCCCGTTAGCTATCCTGCTGCTGCTGGTGCTGCTGGGCTTTATTCGTACCATGATGAAACGTCTGGCGGGGCTGAACGACAATATTCTGGCACTCTCTACGGGCGGTGCCGATCTCACACAGCGCCTGCCGGCCAGCAGCAGCCCGGAATTCAACGCCGTTTCAGAGAGCTTCAATAATTTCATTGAGTATCTTCAGGGGCTGATGCGCCAGGTGGGCGACAGCGCGCTGGCCATCACTTCCGCGTCAAAAGAGATTGCCAGTGGCAACCTGGATCTCTCTGCCAGGACGGAAGAGCAGTCCAGCTCCATCGTGCAGACTGCCGCTTCGATGGAGGAGCTGACCGGCACCGTGCGACAGAACGCCGATAACGCCACGCATGCTAATCAGCTGGCGGGGGATGCTTCACGCGTGGCCGCGCGCGGCTCCAACGTGGTGAAGCAGGTGGTGACCACCATGGGGGAAATCAATACCTCTTCCCGCAAGGTTGTCGATATTATCAGCGTGATTGACAGCATCGCCTTCCAGACCAACATCCTGGCGCTTAACGCCGCTGTGGAAGCCGCACGTGCAGGAGAACAGGGCCGGGGGTTTGCAGTCGTGGCGTCTGAAGTACGAAATCTGGCTCAGCGCTCCGCTAATTCTGCAAGGGAGATCAAAAAGCTGATTGAAGAGTCGGTAGCCAATATCGATCAGGGCAGTCTGCTGGTGCAGGAAGCGGGCAGCACGATGGAAGAGTTGATGGGCGGCGTCAGCAGCGTCACGACGCTGATGGCGGAAATCATGTCCGCCAGCCGCGAGCAGAGCATGGGGATTGATCAAATCAACACTGCCATCAACCAGCTTGACAGCACCACGCAACAGAACGCCTCGCTGGTGGAGCAGGTTTCTGCGGCGGCTCAGGCTATGGAAGAGCAAAGCGTACAGCTTGAACTGGTGGTCAGCAGCTTTAAATTATAATCCGTCGCTTCCCTTCACCGGGGCAGCCTTGTGCTGCCCCTCTTATTTCCGCACGATTTTACGCAGCAGGATCCCGCAGTGATGTGCCACAATATCTGAGATAAGTCTTAAGGAGCGCGCATGTCTGCAATCGAAGTCATTCTGGTTGATCGCCACGATCGCCCCACCGGCAGGATGGAAAAGCTTGAGGTTCACGAGAAAGGGTTACTGCATCGCGCGGTAACGGTCTACGTGTTTAACTCACGCCATCAACTGCTGCTACAACAGCGCGCGTCAGGGAAATATCACTGCGGCGGCTTGTGGAGCAACACCACCTGCGGGCACCCTTTTCCTCAGGAACTGACGCAGCATGCTGCAGAGCGCCGTTTGCAGGAAGAGATGGGCATGTGCCTGAAGCTCCACCCCGTGTTTGAGCTGAGCTACAACTTGCCGATGGGAAATGGGCTGACCGAGCATGAATATGGTCATGTCTATTTCGCCCTCAGCGATGCGCTTCCCACGCCCGATCCCGCTGAGGCTGATGGCTGGCGCTATGCTTCACTGGCAGCGATCCAGCAGGAGATGCAGGATCACCCGCAGCGCTTTACGCCCTGGTTCCTGCATACCTTTTCCCGCATCCCGGCTGCATTTAAAGCTTTTACGGCTCAGTAACAGCTCTGCTAAACACCCAAAAAAAAAGCCCACAGGGGATGATACCTGTGGGCTTTTTTATGCGCTGAACATCAGGTTCCGCGCACGTAATCCTCTGCATCTACATCGTAGCCGGACGGTTCCCAGCGGATCGCCAGCAGCGCGATAAGACCTGCCAGCGGGGCAAGCGCAATGACCCAGAACACATTAGTGCTTAACGCCGCAGAAAGCAGTGGGAACATAAACAGTGAGACCGTGGAACTGCCGCGCATCAGCGTCTGGTTGAAGCCGACGCCAACGCCACGCAAAGAGGTTGGGTAGCTGAGGGAAGCGAAGGTCATGGTATGGGAGCCTGGACCAAACCCCTGGCCCAGCAGGAACAGTGCCAGCATCGCAATTGAAATGGCCGCTTCTGCGCCATCACCCGGACGTCCCACCAGCGCCAGCCCCACCAGCGCGACAAACTGGAAGCAATAGCCCAGCGTGGTCATCTTCCAGGCGCCAAATTTTGGCACCAGCCGCACGGCCAGTATGCCGCCAACAAATGCAAACAGCAGGTTTAACGCCAGCGAGACCAGAATGGTGGTCAGCATCGACTGCGCCAGAAAGCTGGAGAGAATGACCGGCAGACCAAACGCCACAGCGTTATAGGCAAAAGCGGAGGCAATTGCCGTCACCGTTGCCAGAATGGTACGCCGCAGATAAACCCCTTTCAGCAGTTCACCATAATTACGCCAGCTGGCGCGCCGCCCACGCGTGGCGGGCGACAGGTCAGCATCCTCGGCCACATGCGCGTTAATGCCGTAAGAGTTGCGTAAGATGGCTGCCGCGCCATGCAGGTCGCCCTGGTTGGCTGCCCAGACCGGCGACTCGCTCATGTAGCGGCTACGAATGCAAATAATCAGGATGGCGGGAACGGCGCCAAAGCCTAAAATAATTCGCCACAGCAGGCCGGTATGCGCCTCTGGCAACACCGTGTAGAAGAACAGCACCAGCAGATAAGAGATGGAGATCGCCGCATACCAGGTGGGGCACCACATCGCAATGCTGGCGGCTTTATTGCCCCGTCCCTTAAGCTTTGAAAATTCGGCTAAAAAGGCCATCGCCACCGGCAGGTCGATACCCACGCCAAGCCCCATCACAAAACGTGCAGCTGTCAGCACATACTCATTTGGAGCAAATGCACACGCCAGTGCGGCAAAAACAAAGAAGAACATATCGGCCATAAAGACGCGGTAACGGCCGATTTTGTCGGTGAGGTAACCGCCAATCAGGGCGCCGACAATGGCGCCAAAAGCTATCGCGGAAGCCACCATACCGGCACCGGTTGGCGACAGGCCAAACTCGCGGGTGACATCCTTCATGCCGAAGGCGAGGGCGCCCAAATCGTAGGCATCAAGAAAAACGCCGCCCAGCGCAATGCCAATCACGATGCGGGCGTTGCTGCGCGCCTGCGTGCTGCTGTTGACCAGATGAGAAACATCGGCAGCTCGCCGGAAGGTGACGGCTTCACCCGTCGGGGTATTCCCTGTTATGGCGACGTGCGCCGAAGTGGTTAAATCATTCATGATGTTGGGGTCTGTTTTATAAGAATAAGCTCAGAGAATACTCCCGGTCGCCACAGAGTTAAATTCCTGCTGGTTATAACTTAAAACTAAATGCACATTGAAAAAGCCAGCCCGGGCAGGTTCTCTTTGCTTATAGCAGATGAGTTTTTTGCCGTCTGGCTTTCTGCCGGGCTTTATTAGGCTACGCTTGTTACTAACCTGACGAAAAGGAAAAGAAAAATGGTGAAGAGAACAGGGCTTGCGCTCGCACTGGCGGGTTTACTCGCACTGACCACAACCGCTGGCGCGGCGGAGCCGGTGAAAGTCGGATCGAAAATTGATACGGAAGGATCGCTGCTTGGCAATATTATCCTTCAGGTACTGGATAAGCACGGCGTGAAAACGGTGAACAAAGTGCAGCTCGGCACCACTCAGGTCGTCAGGGGAGCGATTACCGCTGGTGAACTCGATATCTATCCTGAGTACACCGGCAACGGCGCTTTTTTCTTTAATGATGAGCATGACGCCGCCTGGAGAAATGCAAAGGCCGGTTATGAGAAGGTGAAAAAGCTGGACCAGCAGAAAAATAAACTGACCTGGCTCACTCCGGCACCGGCTAATAATACCTGGACCATTGCTGTGCGCGGTGATTTGGCACAGAAAAACCAGCTGAAATCACTGGAAGACCTCAGCGCCTACCTGAAAAAGGGCGGTGAATTTAAGCTGGCCGCTTCCGCAGAATTTATTGAGCGGGCCGATGCGCTGCCGGCGTTCCAGAAAGCCTATGGCTTCACGCTGAAACAGGATCAGCTGCTCTCCCTGGCTGGTGGCGACACGGCGGTCACCATCAAAGCCGCAGCGCAGCAGACCTCTGGCGTCAACGCGGCGATGGCCTACGGCACCGATGGCCCGGTTGCGGCGCTGGGGCTGCAAACGCTGAGCGACCCGAAAGGGGTGCAGCCCATCTATGCGCCCGCCCCGGTTATCCGTGATGCGGTGCTGAAGGCTTACCCACAGATTGCTGACTGGCTGAAACCGGTCTTTGCTTCGCTGGATGAAAAAACGCTGCAGGAACTCAACGCGAAAATTGCCGTAGAAGGGCAGGACGCGAAAAAGGTGGCAGCAGACTATTTGCAGCAGAAAAAACTGCTGTAGCGAAACCCGGGTCGGCTAAGCCGGCCCGCAAGCTATCGGAAAAATTTTGCGCCCTACTATCCATAATCGCGTGCTGCTAACGCTCTCCATCCTGCTTGGCGTGGCGGCTGCGCTGTTTCCCTTTTTAAACTATGCGCCCAACCGGCTGGTCTCTGGCCACTCTTTGCTGCTGCAGCAGATCCTGAGCAGTGTGGAGTGGCTCCTTCTCCTGCCGATGCTGCTACTGTTCTTCCAGGCTTTTATACCTGGCAGCCGCCTGAATCTGCTTTTCACGCTGCTGCTCTGCGAACTGCTTTTTATTGCCCTGGTCGCCCTGAGCGGCTATCACGCCAGCGTATTGGCGCAGCAGGGCAGCCCGCTGGCCAGAACCTCCTGGGGAAGTGGTTTCTGGCTTTGCGCAGGCCTTTGCCTGCTGCTCGCTGCTGATGCCAGCGCACGGCTGACGAAAAGCGCACTCTGGCGACTGCTGCTCAACGGGCAAATCTGGCTACCGGTTATCCTGTTATTGCTGAGCGGCCAGCTCCATGAGCTGGCGCTGCTGAAAGAGTACGCCAACCGCCAGGAAGTCTTCGACCAGGCGCTCTCACGTCACCTGCTACTGCTGGCAGGGACGCTGGTTCCCACGCTGCTGATTGGCATTCCGCTTGGCTGGCTCTGCGCGAAAAAAGCTGCCGTACAGTCGCCGGTATTTGCCATTCTGAACGTGATTCAGACCGTGCCTTCCATTGCTCTGTTTGGTCTGCTGATTGCGCCCCTGGCGGGGCTGGCCCGCTCTTTTCCGCTGTTGTCGGAGATCGGCATTAGCGGCATCGGCATGGCACCGGCGCTGATTGCGTTAGTGCTCTATGCGCTGCTGCCGCTGGTGCGTAGCGTGGTTGCCGGGCTGCAACAGGTGCCGAAAGAGGTGATCGAAACGGCGCAGGGAATGGGCATGACCGCCGGGCAGATATTCTGGCAGGCTGAAGTGCCGCTGGCCCTGCCTGTACTGCTCGCCGGACTGCGGGTTATCGCTGTGCAAACCGTGGGAATGGCAGTGATTGCGGCATTGATTGGCGCCGGAGGATTTGGTGCCATCATCTTCCAGGGGCTGCTCAGCAGTGCCCTGGATCTGGTGCTGCTGGGGGTTATTCCGGTCATCGCGATGGCGGTAATTATCGATGCCCTGTTCAAATTTACTCTTTCCGTTATTGAGGCGAAGCGCCAATGATCAACTTCAACCAGGTGAGCAAGCATTTTGCCGGTAAAGCGGCAGTCAGCAAGCTGACACTAAATATTGCTGAAGGTGAGTTCACGGTACTGATTGGAACGTCGGGTTCTGGCAAATCCACCACGTTGAAAATGATCAACCGGCTGATTGAGCATGATGAAGGCACTATCCAGTTTGCCGGAGAGGAGATCCGTGGATTTAACCCTCAGGAATTGCGCAGACGAATGGGTTACGCGATCCAGTCTATTGGTCTCTTTCCCCACTGGACGGTGGAGAAAAACATCGCCACGGTGCCCGCCTTGTTGAAATGGCCTGCGCAGCGTATCGCTGACCGGGTCAGTGAGTTGCTGGCGCTGCTGAATCTGGATGAGCAGTTTCGTCACCGCTTTCCCCATCAGCTTTCCGGTGGTCAGCAGCAGCGTGTCGGCGTCGCCAGAGCGCTGGCGGCGGACCCGGAAGTGCTGTTAATGGATGAGCCTTTTGGCGCGCTGGACCCGGTGACCCGCGGCGCGCTTCAGCAGGAGATTGTGCGTATTCATCAGATTTCCGGGCGAACCATCGTGCTGGTCACGCATGATATTGATGAAGCTTTAGCGCTGGCCGACAGGCTGGTATTAATGGATGGTGGAAAGATTATCCAGCAGGGCACGCCGGTTGAACTGCTTACTCAGCCGGTCAATGATTTTGTCAGAGACTTCTTTGGCCGCAGTGAACTGGGCGTGCGCCTGCTCTCGTTAGGAAATGCAGGCGCGGCCGCGCGGCGTGGTGAATGGCTGGAAGAAGAGTCGATTTCTGAAGAGATGACGTTGCGGGAAGCCCTTTCGCAGTTTATTGCCCGCCAGACAGACCGGCTGCCAGTGACGGATAAAGCCCTTAAACCGCTTGGCGTGCTGCACTTTGCCGATCTCCTGAAACAGAGGAGGACGTGAGGATGCGCTGGTTACGTGACCCCTTACTGTGGCTGCTGCTCTTCTTTGTGGCGCTGCTGGTAGCGATGCCCTACAGCGGGCCGCTGTTTGCCTACTGGTTTCCCACTCTCGACAGGCCTTTATATCAGCAGGATAGCTTTCTGCAGCTGGCCCTGGCCCATATTGAACTGGTGGCTCTCTCAAGCCTGTTTGCGGTGATCGTAGGAATGGGAGCGGGCATTCTGGTCACCCGCTCATGGGGAAGAGAGTTCCGTTCGCTGATTGAAACGCTGGTAGCCGCAGGACAAACATTCCCTCCCGTTGCCGTGCTGGCAATTGCCGTTCCGGTGATGGGCTTTGGCGAGAAACCGGCTATTATCGCCTTACTGCTTTACGGACTGTTACCGATTTTGCAGGGAACCCTGGCGGGGATCAGCGCCGTTCCGGCGAGCGCAAGGGAGATTGCCGAAGGCGTCGGCATGAGCCCATGGCAGATTTTATACAAAGTGGAATTGCCGCTGGCCGGCCCGGTGATCCTGGCTGGTATCCGGACCTCGGTAATTATCAATATCGGCACGGCAGCCATCGCTTCAACGGTAGGAGCAAAAACGTTGGGATCGCCGGTGATTATAGGGCTGAGCGGATTTAATACCGCTTATGTTATCCAGGGAGCCTGCCTGGTGGCGCTGCTGGCTATCGTGACCGACCGCCTTTTTGAGCGCCTGCAGAGACGTTTTACGCGCGAATAAGAATAGTGTAGCCCGTCAGCATAACCCCACCGATGCCGCCCAGGGCCATCAACAGGAAGATAAAAATTACGCCAATTTTTTGCCAGTTCATGCCGGTATGTCCGTTGGTCTGCCGCAGAAGAGGGCAAAGTATACCGCTTTTCACCCTGGCTGGTTAAGCCTTTGCTGGCTTTTTGTTGTTTCAGCCGACCTCAATTCCTGACATCTGTATAAGCAGTGAAAAGAGGCAGCCGATCAGGATGAGCAACAGTGAAGCGCGGCCGGGGCGTTCAGGCGGCACTACCCGGCAGATGGGTAATGGCAAAACCCTGCTCCTGCCAGTGTGATAATTGTTCCTGCTGTCTGTGGGTAAGAGACTTACCGGTAAAGATAAACAGTTTCTGCCCAGGGAAAAGTTCCGGGCGCGGCATTTCGAGCGGTTCTGCCAGCACATCCATTCGCCAGCCCTGTTGTGAGAGGCGCCAGGCCTCCAGCCAGAGTCGGGTGCGGTCTTCATTAGCCCAGCCAATCAGCAGAGCATCTTTACCCGGCTTTTTACGGGAGCCTGTTAAGCAGAAAACGACATAATCGATTAAAGCGCCGTCGAGAAGGCTGCACATGGTACGGGCGGTGTTCTGATCCAGCCCAAGGCGCTGCCGGATAGGGATAAACACGTGATCGATTAAGGCATCAGCTGGATTTTCACGACCCATTGCTGCAATTTTAACCCGCAGTTTAGCGGGCCTGACATGGCGAAGCACGGCCATCATCTCTTCCTGCAGCTTAACCCATCCATCATGGACGTTAACATTTTCTCCCTCAAGCAGCGCCTTGACCTTGCCTACCGGCACGCCGCTCTCAATCCAGCGTTTAATCTCTTCAATACGCTGAATATCATCTTCGTCAAACTGACGGTGCCCTCCCTCGGTCCGCTGTGGCTTCAGTAAGCCATAGCGGCGCTGCCACGCCCGAAGGGTGACGGGATTCATTCCGCAGCGTACCGCTACATCACCAATACTGTACAATGCCATGCAGTTCCTCTCATCTTTACCACTCAGTCTACCGTAGCGGACTCTTCATTGCTGTACAACTATTATTTAACTGTACAAGTTGATACTGCGCCTTAAAACCGGTAGATCTCATTAAAGAGAATAATTCCCTTAAATGAGAAAACCATGTCTGACTGTTCTTCTACTGAACAACGTCTCGCCCGGCGACTGGCGGCGCTGCGTGTTGAAAAAGAGTGGTCGCTGGAGATGCTGGCTGAGATTACCGGTATCAGCAGAGCCTCGCTGTCCCGCATCGAACGCGGCGAGACCAGCCCCACAGCCTCTTTAATGAACCGTTTATGCATCGCGTATGGATTAACCATGTCCCGGCTGTTAAGCGAGGTGGAAGAGCCGGGGCCGCAGCATTTGCGCCTTCACGAGCAGAGCGTCTGGCAGGACCATGAGAGTGGCTATCACCGGCGGAGCATTTCACCACCCGCCAGCAACTTTTATGGCGAGCTGGTAGAGGGAAGGCTGATAAGCGGTGCGAGGATTAGCTATGATGCGCCGCCAGTGGAAGGGATAGAACAACATATCTGGATGCTTGCAGGCGTGCTGGTGTTCAGCATGAATGATGAGCAGTGGCGGCTGGAAGCGGGCGACTGCCTGCGCTTTCATCTCTTTGGCCGCTCCTCTTTCCACGCGCCAGAAGCCGAAGGCGCGCATTATGCATTGGTGGTGTGTCGTTGATGAAAAATTTTCAGTATCAGACCCTGACTGCCGCACAGGCAGAATCTGAACAGACGGCCTTGTATCACGTGCTTTATGCCTGTGTGGCAGAGGGCGCCAGCATTGGATTTACTTCTCTGGATGCCAGGCCCATGCAGCGTTTATGGCAGGGGGTTATCACCAGCCTGGCAAACGGCAGTAAACAGCTGATTGTCGCCCGACAGAACGGTGAGATTGTGGCGACAGTGATTGTGGGGCTGGATATGCCGCCAAACGGCGAGCATCGGGCTGAAATAGCCAAGCTGCTGGTGCATCCCAAAGCCAGACGTCAGGGCATTGCCCGCCTGCTGCTGCAACAGGCTGAAAAGCTGGCACAGCGGGCGGGGCGCTCGCTGGCGGTGCTGGATACCCGCACGGGCGATGTAGCTGAGCAGCTTTATCTGTCGCAAGGATGGCAGATATGCGGGCAGATCCCCGCTTATGCGCTCTCCACAGCAGGCGTATTAGATGCCACCACCGTGATGTACAAATTTTTGCAGTGAAAAATGATTACGGTCAGCCCTGGAGCGGTCACCAGTGAAGAAGCCAAAAAGCTGCTGGCGATGTTATCCGTGATTTTACACCAACTAACCGGTAGCGACGGGCGAGCCAGCTTCAATGCTGAAGAGGTTAAGCATCCCCGCGCCTGTTTTGCTCTTGCACGTAATAGTCAGGGTGAAGCGGTGGGCTGTGGTGCCATAAGGCCCCTTGACGGCCAGGAAGAGGTTGCAGAGATGAAAAGAGTGTTCGCCGCCGCTGGCAATCAGGGAGTAGGTTATGCGCTGCTTTCATTCCTCGAAGAGGAGGCAAGAAAGAGGGGATACCGGGAAATCTGGCTGGAAACACGTAAGGTCAATCAACGCGCTCTGAACTTTTATTTAAAAAACGGCTACCAGATCCGTGAAAATTTTGGCCGCTATGTTGGCCGGGAAGAGGCCGTTTGCCTGGGACGTATGCTCTGAAACGGTGCAGCGTCTCAGGCAATTCCCAGCGAGTCCATAAAGAGCTTTATAATCTGATTTATTTTTCGGCCCTTTTTAATGATTAAACAGAACGGGGTAGAGACATTAATGGCTTCCGGGCCAATGGCCCGGATCCGTTTTTCATTCAGGTAACGTGCTGCATAATGCGCGGGCAGGTAGCCAATAAAATGCCCGGTCAGGATCAGCATCGCCACCGCTTCAACCTGCACCGCCTGAATATTGCTCTCATTAAAGGCAAAAAATTTATTGCCATGACGATGTGAAACATAGGTGTGGTTAATGATTTTTTGCTGTTTTAATTGTTCAAGCGTCATGTCGCTATCCGGTAAAATAAATAACGGATGCTCACTGCTGCAATATAATTTTGATGTTTCCGTATAGACAGGATAATAATCAAATTCTCCCTTTTCTTCATAAACAGGTGCGATAGCGCAATTAAATCGCCCCTCATTTAATCCTTTCTCAATATCATCCAAATGCGCGGTTTGCAGACGAATGTTTACTTTTGGTGCAGCGAGATGCAGCTGCTGCACGGCTTTGGTGACCGGTGAGAGCGGATCGGAAATCGTGTTATCCACCACGCTGATGCTCAGGTCGCCCAGCAGCTCGCTGCGGCTGTTATGCAGCCGTTCACGAAAGATGTTCAGCGAGGCAAAAAGCTCCAGCGTTGCCTGATACACCGTGATGCCATACTCCGTCAGCTCAAATCCTTCGCGCCCGCGGCTGCACAGCGTCATCCCTAAACGGATCTCTAAATCAGAGACCTGTTTACTGATCGCTGCCAGTCCGATATTGAGTTCGTGGCTGGCGGAGGTTAATCCTCCGGCTTCCACTACGCATTTAAATACCCGCAATAATTTCAGATCGACATTGTTAATGGTGACAGAGGAATTTTCCGTGCGGGGATAATTCATGTTTCCCGTATTGGAAACCTTACTTTCCATAATAACTATTCATCCCCGACAGAAATAAAGTGAGAGTAAGAGTGAACCTGAATTGGCCGCTAAATACCAGTTGCCCGTTGAAAATAACCTTTATTTATCGCTTATGCCGGAGCCAGATGATTTACTTATTCTCACGGCGTGAGCCTTTCATCAGAGAGGAATTATGTCAGACAGTGCCGATCGTCTATGGGGCGCCCGTTTTAAAACGCCTCCTGCTGCTGCCTTAACCGCGCTGTCGCGCAGCCCTGAATACTATTTCGCTCTCGCGCCTTATGACCTTGCAGGCTGTCGGGCCCATGCGCACGAACTGCAACGTGCTGGTCTGCTGACGGAAGAAGAAACCGCAGAGATGACGGCAGCTATTGATCGGCTGGACGCAGATTACCGCGCCGGTAAAGTTGACCCGATCCCGGCAGATGAAGATGTGCATACGTTTATTGAGCGGGTGCTGACCGAGCGCCTTGGCGCACTGGGCGGCAAGCTGCGCGCCGGGCGTTCACGCAACGATCAGACCGTCAACGACCTTCGCCTTTACCTGCGTGACAATGTTCGCAACATCGCTACCGCGCTGCTGTCACTTCAGCAGGCTTTGGTCAGCCAGGCGGAGCAGCATACCGCCACCATCGCCCCTGGTTTTACGCATCTTCAGCAGGCACAACCGATAGTATTTGGACACCAGTTACTGGCGCATGCGCAGTCATTCTCCCGTGATATTGAACGCATTCAGGACTGGGATCGACGCAGCGCCTTTTCACCACTGGGTGCCGCCGCAATGGCCGGTTCCGCCATTGCCCGCCGACCTGAGCTGGCGGCACAGGAGCTGGGCTACCGTGGCCCTTGCGAAAATTCGATTGATGCCGTGGCCAGTCGTGACTACGTGGCGGAGTTCCTGTTTATCACCAGCATGATTGGCGTCAACCTCTCCCGCATCAGTGAAGAGATCTGCCTGTGGACCTCTCGCCAGTTCCGCTGGGTAGAGATCAGCGACAGCTATGCCACCGGCAGCTCGATCATGCCGCAGAAGAAAAATCCCGATATCGCCGAACTCACGCGTGGCCGCAGCGGCCGCCTGATTGGCAATCTGACGGCGATGCTCGCCACCATGAAGGCGATGCCGCTCTCCTATAACCGCGACCTGAGTGAAGACAAACGCAGCGCTATCGACTCCGTCGACACGCTGCTGCTGGTGCTGCCCGCGATGGCCGGAATGATTGAAACTATGAGGGTAAACGAAGCGGAGCTGCTGGCGCAGGCACCGGACGGTTTTACGCTGGCGACCGAGGTTGCTGACTGGCTGGCGATGCGCGGCGTGCCGTTTAAGGAGGCGCATGAAATCACCGGCAAGCTGGTTCAGCTTTGCGAATTCTACGGCCACGGCCTCTCCGACCTTACTGATGAACAGCTGGAGGGCGTGGATAAGCGCCTGACGCCAGAAGTGCGTAGCGCGCTGACGCTGGAGGCGGCAATTCATTCGCGCGATGGTTTTGGTGGCACCGCACCGGCACGGGTAGTGGAGCAGATCGCCCGGCTTAAAGCCTGCCTGCAGCAGCAGGCAGAGTGGGTAAGCGTTTATCAGGGTCCTCGTCTGTAGACCTCAGATATCAATCCCGGAGTGGGTATGAACAGTACGCAAAATGTTAACGAGGCGGGCAGAAGAGCAGAAGCCGCGCGCGCTTACAATCTCAAAAATTACGAGGTCGTGCCGCGCCGCTATTACGGCAGGATCACCGCGACGGTGGTGATCGTCCTGCTGCTGGTCTCGCTGGTTCATGCGTTCTCTCAGGGCAAAATCGAATGGTCCTTTGTCGGACAGTTCTTCACCGCCCGCGCCATTCTGGATGGCGTGGTGAATACGCTGGTGATGTCAATTCTGGCGATGGCGTTGGGCATTATTTTCGGCGTGGTGGCGGCCATTATGTATATGTCGCCAAATCCGGTGCTGCATTACATCTCTGTAGGTTATGCCTGGGTTTTCCGGGGGACGCCGCTGATCCTGCAACTGTTGCTGTGGTTTAACCTTGCCCTGGTGTTTCCGGTGATCGCCATTCCGGGCGTGTTCAGCGTGGAAACGGTCAACGTGATGACGCCGTTTGTGGCCGCGCTGTTAGGCCTGAGTATCAACCAGGGCGCCTATACCTCAGAAGTGGTGCGCGCCGGGTTGCTGTCAGTGGATACCGGACAGTATGAAGCGGCAAAGTCGATTGGCATGCCGCGCCTGCAGGCGTTGCAGCGCATTATTCTGCCGCAGGCGATGCGGGTTATTCTGCCGCCGGTGGGTAATGAATTTATCAGCATGATCAAAACCACCAGCCTTGCCAGCATGATCCAGTACTCCGAGCTGCTCTACAACACGCAAAACATCTACTACGCCAACGCACGGGTGATGGAGCTGCTGTTTGTGGCGGGCATCTGGTATCTGATCATCGTTACCGTGCTGTCGTTCGGGCAGAGTCGCCTTGAGCGCTATTTCTCTCGCGGCCAGCGCCGCCGTAATTAAGGAACCGACGCGATGAGAACAATCGTCAGAGCCGTTGAGGTGAACAAGTATTTCGACAATTTCCACGCGCTGAAAGATGTCAGCCTGGAGGTGAATTATGGCGAGGTGATGTGCATTCTGGGGCCATCCGGTTCCGGAAAAAGCACCTTCCTGCGCTGCATTAACCAACTGGAGAAGGTAGACAAGGGCGGCATCTGGATAGATAACGAGCTGGCCGGATACCGTATTGCGGGTAATAAGCTACATCAACTCAGCGACCGGCAGATTGCCCGTCAGCGCCTGCAAACCGGCATGGTGTTTCAGCGCTTCAACCTGTTTCCGCATAAAACGGCGCTGGAAAACGTCACTGAAGGTCCCTGCCGCGTCCTGCTTCGCCCTAAACGCGAAGCGACGGAAGAAGCGATGGCGTTGTTGGACCGTGTTGGCCTGGCGAATAAGGCGCACGCCTATCCACAAGCGCTGTCCGGAGGTCAACAGCAGCGTGTAGCCATCGCCCGCGCGCTGGCAATGAAACCCAAACTGATGCTGTTTGACGAGCCTACCTCAGCGCTGGATCCGGAAATGGTCGGCGAAGTGCTGGCCGTGATGCGCACGCTGGCGAAAGAGGGAACCACCATGATCGTTGTTACGCACGAAATGGGCTTTGCTCGTGAAGTGGCCAGCCAGGTGGTGTTCATGGATGAGGGGTGCATTATCGAACGGGGCGCACCTGAAGACATCCTGCTGAATCCGCAAAATCCACGCATGCAAAATTTTATTTCCGCCATTCTCCTTTAATAAACCAGGGTAAAACAGATGAAAAAGATCGTGCTTTCTGCCGTTGCTGCCGCTGTGCTGATGCACGCCTCCGCCTGGTCAGCCGGGCTGCCTGCCGCACTTAAATCCAAAGGCGAAATGACCGTCGCCATCATGCCGAACTATCCGCCAATGGAGTTCAAAGATCCGGCCACCAATACGCTCAGCGGCGTGGATGTCGATCTGGGGAACGCCATAGGCGAGAAGCTGGGCGTCAAAATCAACTGGCAGGAGATCGCTTTTGAACAGATGGTTAATGCCGTGTCGACCAAACGCGTGGATATGGTGATGTCCGGTATGACCGACACTGTTGAACGCCAGAAAGTGGTCAGCTTTATCGACTATTTCACCACTGGCCCGCAGTTTTACACGCTGGCTGCCCGCAAGGAGATCAATACCGCCAGCGATCTGTGCGGCAAAAAAGTAGGCACCAGCCGCCGCACCACCTTCCCGGCTGAAATTGCCAAATGGAGCCAGGCCAACTGTGAAGCCAAAGGCAAGCCGGCCATTATCGTGGTGGGTGCAGAAGGTACGGCGGATGCGCGTACTCAGCTGCGTCAGCGTCGTCTGGATGGTGCAGTACAGGGAAGCGAAACCCTGCCGTACGTAATGAACCTTGAGAAAAATACCTACAAGCCGCTGGATAAAGCCATTGCTACCCAGTTTACCGGTATGGCGATTGATAAAAACGATCCGGCCTTGATTGCTGCTGTTCAGGGGGCCGTTAACGAGCTGATTGCGGATGGCAGCTACGTGAAGATCCTCAGTAAATGGGGCCTGGCCGATAACGCCGTAAAAACAGCGACCGTTAACGGGAAATAATCATGCTGATACCTGACGTTCGCCCTCGCTGGCCGGAAGGTAAGCAGGGCTGTATGGCGCTGGCTTTCGATCTGGACGGCCCCACCGGCGATGCAATGCTCAACGGTTCGATATGGCAAAAGCCGGAGTATTTTACCTTCGGCAGCTATGGCCCATTTCGGGCGCTGGGGCGGATCCTCGATCTGCTCGATCGCTACAGCGTACCGGCCACATTCTTTGTTCCGGCATGGGTAGTCGAGCAATGGCCGCAGCAGTGCGCAGCCATTGTGGAAAAAGGGCACGAGGTGGCGTATCACGGTTACCGCCATGAGTCCTTTTATGCGCTGAACGGGGAAGAGCAGCGTCAGGTGATGGCGAAATCCCGTGATATTTTCTGGCAACTCCTCGGCATTCGTGCCGAGGGCTTTCGTACGCCTTCAGGCGACTGGCATCACGAGACGCCAGGCGTGTTACTCGATGCAGGCGTAACGTATTCAAGCAGCATGCGCGGCGATGATCGGCCTTACGCCATCGCTGTGCCTGGCTTTTCGCAAAAGCTGGTAGAAATTCCCGGCAAGTGGGAAATGGATGACTATGCCTCGCTGGCCTACACGCGTGAACCGGACTTTCCGAAAGGGCTGGACCGCACCGCCAGCTATGCATTAACGCTGGATAACTGGTGCCGTGAGTTTGATGGCGCAATGGAAGAAGGGTTATGCCTGACCACGCTTTTCCACCCCAAAATCAGCGGAAAGCCCGGACGCATTCTTTTGCTCGAACAGTTTATCGCCCATATGCAGCAGCGTGACGTCTGGTTTGCCCGCTGCCGCGAGGTCGCCCAGTGGTATCTTCAGGAGCAACAGCATGACTGAACACGTTCGCTGGCCTCAGGGACAGCAATCTGCGGTGGTGGTGACGCTGGATTTCAATGATATTCATGGCATTTTAACCCAGACGCCGGCCGTTGCCGGGCGCGATAAAACACTGTCGGTCTGGCGCTACGGCACGCTGCGCGGCGTTGATCGCCTGTTAGCACTTCTGGCGGAGAAAAACATCCGCGCCAGCTGGTGCCTGCCCGCCATTGTGGCCGAAGAAAACCCCGAAGTATTTGCCCGTATTACTGCCGCCGGGCATGAGATTGCCTGTAGCGGTGGAACGCATCAAAATTTTGATACTTTGTCCCTTGATGAACAGCTTGCCTGCGTCACCGACGGCTGCAGCCGGCTTGAAGCTCTCAATGGCCAGCGTCCCGTTGGCTTCCGCACCCCGGCAGGGCAGTGGAAGCCGGGGCTGGCCGACGCGCTCAGCAAAGCGGGGATCCGCTGGTCATCCAGCTGGCGTGGAGATGACCTGCCTTACTTTCACCCGGAAACGCGGCTGGTCGAACTTCCCCTGCATTATGAGCTGGAGGATGAACCCTACTTCGCCTTCAACCTCAGTCCGGCTGTGCCGCCCGGCCAGTCCCGCATCGCGTCTTATCAGCAGACGCTGGAGAACATGAAGCTCGATTTCCAGGGCTTCCACCGGTTTGGCCTGTGCTACGTGTTACGGCTGCACCCGGAGATCATTGGCACGGCGGGGCGTATCAGTTTGCTGGCTGAGCTGCTGGACTTTATCGCCAGTCATAACGATGTATGGATAGCCACGGCGGAAGAAGTCGCCGACTATTGGCAGACGCAGCCAGGCAACCTGCCTGAACATCCGGCGGAGATTTTTCATCGTCAGCTTCAGGAGCAAAGCCTGTGAGTCAGATAATGAACCGGCTCGCGGAGTTTGTTACCGAAACACGCTTTACCGATCTGCCTGCTGATCTGGTAGAACGCGCCAGGCGGCATATTCTGGATACTTTTGGCGCTACGCTGGCGGGCAGCAACAGCCCGATTGCGCTTGCGGTGCAGCAAAGCGTGAGAGAGGAAGGTTGCGCGCCAGTGGCGAGGATTTGGGGCAGCAAGCTATTAACTTCGCCCCGCAATGCCGCCTGGGCCAACGGCGTGGCAGCGCACATGTATGAGCTGGATGACACGGGCGGCTGCGATCATTCCGGTGCCGTTGTGCTCCCCGCGGCGCTGGCAGCGTTGTCTTTATGCCCTGGCAACATATCCGGGCAGCAGCTGATCGCCGCTGTGGTTCTGGGCTATGACGTGGCACGCCGGGTGTTGGAAGCCTGTGGCGGTTATGCGCCGCATAATGAGGCGGGCTGGCACTCAACTTCCACTTGTGGCGTGTTTGGCGCCGCCGCAGCCGTGGCTTCATTACTTCAGCTTAATCAGAACCAAACGGCCCAGGCGTTGGGTATCGCGGCCAGCTTCAGCGGTGGGCTCTGGGGCTTTATTCACGATGGGTCGCAAAGTAAAAAACTGCATGCCGGACGGGCGGCAGAAGGCGGCCTGTTGGCGGCCGTACTGGCGGCAAAAGGGCTGACCGGGCCGTCAGAAACCTTTGAAGATGTCTGGGGCGGCTTTCTGAAAACGCTTGCGCCACAGAGCCGCCAGCCAGAAGCGTTAACGGCGGGATTGGGTGAGGTCTGGAAGCTGAACCGTTGTTCCATCAAACCATACGCCTCCTGTCGTGGCACCCATTCAGCCATTGATGCCGTGGGCTTACTGATGAAGGAGCATCAGTCACAGGCAGAGGATATTGCCCGCATCCACGTTTATCTTAATCTTTTTCTGGAAGGGATGTGCGGCAGCACCAACCTGCAAAGTCTGGCGGCGGCGCAGATGAGTTTGCCTTATGCTTTGACGGCACGGGTGCTGTTCGGGCATGCGGGACTGGGGGTTTATGACAGTAGTAAACGACTTTGCCCTGAAGTCGCCGAAATGCTCGACCGTATCGTGCTGCATGTAGAACCTCAGCAGGAGAGCAGTGAAGAACCCATGATCGAGCTGGAAATGCGCAGCGGCGAACGCTGGCGTAAGCAGGTTACTGTGCCGTTAGGATCGCCACAAAATCCGTTGAACGACGAGGCGCTGTTGCTGAAATTCAACCAGCTTGCACAGCGGGTGTTATCGGTGGAAAAAACCGCAGCCCTGCAAACCTTCTGTCTGTCGCTGGAGCAGCAGGCGGACGTTTCAGCGTTTTCGAGGCTACTCAGTCAGTAGCGATTTTCCCCGGCTGCTGCAAAGTCGAACGGAGCGCTGGCGCTCCGTTTTTTCCTGCCTGCACACACTATGCTGTGCAAAGAATAATCATTGAACAGCGTCAGCTATTTCAGTAATGTGACAAATGTCACCTTCCCTGAGCCTGGCGACGCCCTGTCCCGGCCGCAATACCAACCCGACCCGAAACACATTTTTACCCGCTCTGTGCGGGTGGACAAAGGAACTATGCTCTATTTGAAAATCATCACACTCGGATTTTTATGCGTAATGCTGCTCTCTTTTGGTCAGAGCTACTACAAAGCCACGCACAGTGGCGTGGTTCTCAGCGGGCAGAGCTGGTCTACGGCAAGACGCGACTCGGCGGAGCTGGCGCCCGATCCTGTAGTTTTACGCCAGACCGCCATCGTACAGGTCTATGTCGCCCCGACCTTTGGCTGGCGGGGGCTTTTTGCTGTGCATCCCTGGATCATTTTCAAAAAAGCAGGGGAAACGCAGTTCAGCCGCTATGAAGTGGTGAGCTGGGGTAGCAGCAACGTTATCCGCGAAAATTATGCTCTGCCGGACGGGTACTGGTTTGGCGCAAAGCCGCAGCTCATTGTTGATCATCGTGGAACCGCCGCCGCTGCAATGATCCCGCAGATTGAAGCCGCGATAAAAAGTTATCCCTGGCCGCACACCTACCGTGTCTGGCCCGGGCCGAACAGCAACACCTTTCTGGCACATATTGGCAGGGAAGTGCCGACGCTACGGCTCGATTTGCCCGCTAACGCCATCGGCAAAGATTTTCGCCCGCTTAAAAATCCGGTTGGCTTGCCGCCCTCGGGGCGTGGGCTTCAGCTTTCACTGTTGGGCGTGCTGGGTCTGACCCTTGGCGGAGAAGAGGGGCTGGAAGTAAATATTCTGGGCTTCAATATGGGCATTGATGTGAAGTCTCCGGCGCTGCGATTACCTTTTGTGGGCCGATTAGGGCAAACCAAGGTAGAGAGCGATGCAGCGGGATAACCACTGCGGCGGATGAATAGTTCGTCAGCACATTCTCTTCTGGCGGTGCATCCGCAGGCGGGCAAGATAGCCGGGTAAAAAGCGAATCAACATAAGATCGCTTTATGGCGCCAGCCTTTTATGGTGATCTCTGTAGTTGCACCTGAAGGAATCGCTATCCTGCGGAGCCTGCAACTATCATGCAGGCTCCGCAGGACACTAACAGTAGTGACGCAGCGTAATTTTGGTTGTCGATCTGATTGACCCGGAATAGCCAATGCCGCGCTGATATTTAATCGCTAATGGGAGACCAAAGGTAAACCCACGGGGCTGATAATCTACAACGATGCCGGTAATTTCAAATATGAAATCAACCGCGATTGGATTACCGATAGGATTAAATATATTTTTTAATAGAAGCCTTCAGCCAGAGGCAGGGCTTTTATCAGCACAATTATTGTCACTCAACGCTGGACTTCAATCTGATCCCAGCCTTTACGATACATGCAGTCCTTCACCAATATCTCTCGCTTATCCTCGTTTTCATCTCTGGTTGAGTAGCTTGTATCTGTAGTCTTATATTTTTTATCTTTGGACGTGTACTTGCCTGTGATTTGATTATCCGGTGGCAAATCTTTAAGGGCCTGCGCCCTACATTGGGTTTCAACCCTTTCTTCCTGCTGCTTGTCGGCACCGGGCTTGACCCACTGATACTCAACGCAGCCTGTCAGGCTTATCACGATTAACGTCATAAGAAAACTATTTTTCATAACGGCCAGCTCAAGAGAAAAGAAAGATAATATTAACTTTACCGCATAAATTTTCCCATAAACGGAATGTCAACACATTTGGTGTTGCGGGAAAGCCTCTCCTGCTAAGACAGTAAAACTAACTATGTATACCGCTAAACATCAAAAATATCCTGTCATCTGAAATCTTGCGGCAGTCTGGGTAAAACTTAATTATCTAAACTTATCCCAATAAATTTTACCATTCCTGTTTACTTTTCTCTATTGTGTAAATTTATTTAACTTCCGCTGCTCAACCTTCACAGAAGAATTACCCTTTATTTACTTTTCTGTCATAATTTCCTTCTTCGTTGATATATTCATCTTTACTGTGTTGGGGGGCGCCTGGAAAACGGAAAATAGTCTGGGCTAAGGATCTTTTTGAGCAAAACAGCACGCTGGCAGCGAAGCTGCAAAATGCGACACTTTACCAAACGAGCTGTTTCCAGCAATGAAACTGAGACCACATCGTTCAGGCTTCCAGGCCCGCAAAACCTACCGGCCGCAGTTATGCGGAGCCAATCCTGATGGCGCACGCGAGGCGGAGATATGCGGCAGACGGCAGCTATTGGCTGGCGGCACGGAAGAGGAAACAGTACCGCTGATCCAGTCGCTGTACGACTGGACAGAGACGCAGATGAAGGGGCTGTCGCAATACATACTAACCACTCTGAGTATTTATTTTTTATTCGTTTACTCCCTATTTATACAAAAATTTGGTGAGGTAATTTTTTTGCTATATAAAGGAGCAGTCGATCATACCGGAGGATTTGAATGAAAAAGGTTAAAGGGATTATTCTTTCCTCGCTACTTATATCTACGTTTGCTTCTTTAGCATCTGAGGATCTGCACAACAAGCTTATCATTCAAGCTGTCCCCAAATCGGAAGGAACCGTAGTGATCGAAGGGCAACCAAAATATGAGAAAACATTTAACATTACTGTTGTGAGTAAAGTTAAGGATCCTATCGATCTTAGTGGTTTTATTGGTTGTTACAGAGCTTTTGACGAGAAAGGTAAAGAGTTTGATCAGCGTACAGTCCAGTCAGATCTTTTGGGGTCGTTGAAACATGGCATAGCAAAAGTCGGCTATGTCTCTTTCATCAGTGATAACGACTCTGTTTACAATGCTAAATTTGTTAAATGGTCCACGCAATGCCCTCATTTACCTGAGCGACTAAAGTAAACCATACGGACTGAAACTAACAACGAGCTATTAATAATAATCCAGGGAGAATAAATGAAAAGAATTATTGCGAGTACTGCCGTAGCCTTTGCCGTGTTAACAATGGCGGCCTGCTCAAGTGACTATGTTATGCAAACAAAGCATGGTGAAATGATTGTTACTAAAGGGAAACCAGAAACGGATAAATCCACAGGTCTTGTCACTTATAAAGATGCCGGTGGTAATGTTCATGAAGTAAACCGGGATCAAATCCAATCAATCATCGAAAAATAAAGTGTATTAAAGCCTGCGCCTTATTCAGCTCGCTGCCGTCTGTCTGAATAAGTTCACCTGAGCAGGCTCAAGTAATCCCTTTTAAGCCGCGGCTACAGCAGAAAAACTGGGGAACAGAGTCCCATTGCCAGGACTGCCCGCATGGCTGGTGGCGATACTTTTACACCAGCAACGGCACCTGCTCTGTAATGCCGGGGTTTGAAAAAAAGAACATTCAGAACCTGTCGCAAGGCTTCAGCGATGAAATGTCGTCAGAGGCAGCGGGTATCACCACCACGCTGCATAAGGGATATTTCTGCCCGACCGCCTGCGCTTTCCAGTCGGTAAAGGGCGTTATTAAACTCCGGCCGCCAGTGCTTCCACCCGGCTGATAGCCTGATAAAGCGCCTCAACGGTGACCGGGTGCGCCATATTTTCCATATCTGGCGCGTGCACGGATTCGCGAACAATAATCGCCAGTTCCTCATCGGTCAGATCGGCAATCTCCTTAAGGGTGAGCGGTACGCCACACTGGCGGGCCAGCGCCATCTCATGCAGCAGTTCGTCATCAGGACGGTTTTCCAGCGCCAGCAGGCAGAGATTACCGTAGCCCACCAGCAGCCCGTGACCAAATTCACGCGTTTTGTCGCAGAAGGTAAAACCTTCATAAATGGCGTGTGCCGCCGCAGCGTGGGCACCATTGCTCATCAGCGAGGTCAGCCCGGCGAAGGTAAAGATTGCGTCTAATGCCTGATCAAGATGGTAATCCGGCAGATTTTTGCGCACCGCTTCACAGGCTTTCGGGCCGTGTTGGGCAATCACTTCATAGCAGATCAGGCTGTGCGCCAGCGAGGACCTGGCGCTGGCATCAACCGGCGGATGGCGCTGGCTGACGGCGCGGAACTCATACCATTTCGCCAGCGTATCGCCCAACCCAGCCGACAGCCAGCGCAAAGGCGCCTGAGCCAGCAGCTCGCTGTCGATAATTACTGCTGCTGGTGCCTGTGGCAGCGGGAAAATATCGTGGAAATTCCCGTTATCATCGTAACGAATGCTCAGCGGCGTAACGGCTGAACAGGTCGCGGCAATGGTCGGGATTGTGATGACCGGTACGTTATGTGCCGCACCCACCGCTTTGCAGGTATCCAGCGATTTTCCGCCGCCTGCGGCAATGATGATGTCGGCGTTCAACGAGGCCACCAGCTCACCCAGACGCTCGATTTGCGCTAAAGACGTTTCGCCGCCAAACCATTCGCAGCCCAGCAGGGTGACTTCAGCATCGGCAAGCTGGGTACGAACCTGGGACTCCACCGCTTTTATCGCCTGATGCCCACCAATTAACAATGCGCGATGGCCCAGTTCGCGGCAAATCTCACCTAACTGATGAATAACGCCCGCACCACGCAGCACGCGTGCAGGAAAAACCAGATTTTGTTCAGACATGGGTGACCTTTTAAACGTTGACGCTCAGCGCCTTCAGTTGTACTTCACTCCGGGTAATACACAGAGCATTTCATAAAGAATATTTGCCGCCAGCTGCGAGGTAGTGCCGCTGATATCATAAGGGGGTGATACCTCTACCAGATCGGCCCCAATCACATTCATTCCCCGGCAGCCGCGCACAATTTCCAGTCCCTGAATCGAGGTCAACCCTCCCACTTCCGGAGTGCCGGTGCCAGGAGCCCAGGCCGGATCGAAACTGTCGATATCATAGGAGAGATAAACCGGCCCGCTGCCCATCTGCGCCCGCACCTCCGCCATTAATGGCACCATCGACTGATACCAACATTTTTCAGCGGGTACCAGCCGGAAACCCCGATCCACACCCCACTGGAAATCGCCTGCGTCGTAACCCTGTGCGCGTTGACCAATCTGGACAACACGTTTGAGATCCAGCAAACCTTCTTCAACTGCACGGCGGAAGGTGGTGCCGTGTGCGATTTTCTCACCAAACATTTCATCATTGGTGTCGGTATGCGCATCCACATGTATCAAGCCGACCGGGCCGTGCTTTTTCACCAGCGCGCGTAAAATGGGCAACGTCAGCGTGTGGTCGCCGCCCAGCGTCAGCGGTACCAACGGGTAAGCATTCAGCCCGGTATAGTAGTCTTCAATAATCTGCACCGATTTATGCAAATTATAGGTATTGATCGACACATCACCGAGATCTGCCACCCGCAGTGAGTCAAATGGTGCCGCACCGGTTGCCATGTTGTAGGGACGAATCATTACGGAGTCGGCCCGAATAGCGCGTGGACCATAGCGGGTCCCGGCCCGTTGAGAGGTACCGATATCCATCGGGATCCCCACAAAAGCGGCATCAAGCCCTTCAGGGCTTTCCACCGCAGGCAGGCGCATCATGGTGCCTCGCCCGGCAAAGCGGGGCATCTCATTGCCACTCTGGGGCTGGGGAAAGTCGGGGTTGTCAGGGATCTGCATCAGGTCTTGTCTCCGGTAGCCAACGGTTTATATGCCATCATCTGCCGGATAAGGTTGTGAAAAAATCCCTGAGAGCAAATAATCAGTTCAGTAATTGCTGAACTAACAGCAAATCGATCCCAAGGACAAGCCGTGAGCGCCAACCGTCTCCCTAACCTGAAGCTGTTAACCATTTTCGCCACCGTTGCCCGCTGCCAGGGTTACACCCGTGCCCAGCAGGAGCTGAATATGACCATGCCGGCCATCAGTGGTTACATGAGCGAGCTGGAGCAGAAGCTCGGCTTTGTGCTGTGCCAGCGTGGACGGGGAGGATTTGCGCTGACGCCGCGTGGCGAACAGTTTTTGCAGTACAGCCTGCAACTGCTGGGTACGCTATCCGATTTTGACCGGCAGGTTGAAGGGCTGAAAACCGAGCAGGGGGGCGTATTTTCGCTGGGCGTGGTGGATTCCGTCTCCACAGACACCCGCCTGGGGCTTGCAGAGAGCATCAACCAGTTCAGCGAACGTTTTCCGGCAGTTTATCTTAACCTTTCCGTGCGGGATCCCAATGAGCTGCAGCAAAAGGTGCTGGATAATCGTCTTGATCTGGCCATTGGTCATTTTCCGGTAAACGTGAACAACCTGGTCACGGTGGCGCTGCACCATGAACAGCACTGGCTCTATTGCAGCGACAGCCATCCGCTCTATGACCAGCCAGAGCCATCGGCAGAGGCGCTGCACAGCTTTGGTTTTGTCACCCGCAGCTACTGGAATCAGGCGGAACTGGCTCGGCGCGGATTTAAAGCCAGCGCCGCCTCCGTAGAGAGCATAGAAGCGCAGCTGATCCTGATCCTGTCCGGCCGTTACATCGGCTACCTGCCCGAACACACTGCCCTGCCGTGGGTGGAAAAAAAACGGCTGAAACGGTTATCACCCCAGCAGTTCAGCTATCAGGCACCTTTCTCGCTGATCTTCCGCCGTGGGCGCAGCAGAGAAGTGCTGATCCGCGCCTTCCGCGATCTGGTCAAATTGCGAGCTGTCCCGAGGCAATAAGTGAAGAAGGCTGACGCGGGCCTGATACTGTGTAAAAATACAGGCCGTTTCAGTAAAAAGTGGTTGTTATGGCGTTATCTGCCGCGTTAAAAGCGCAAATTGCGGAGTGGTATAAAACCCTTCAGCAACAAATTCCTGACTTTATTCCCCGCGCGCCGCAGCGGCAGATGATTGCCGAAGTGGCGAAAACGCTGGCGGGGGATGATGGCCGTCATCTGGTGATTGAAGCGCCCACTGGCGTGGGGAAAACGCTTTCTTACCTGATCCCGGGGATCGCCGTCAGCCGCGCGGAAGAGAAACCGCTGGTGGTGAGTACGGCTAACGTGGCGCTACAGGATCAGATTTTCAGCAAAGATTTACCGCTGCTGAAGAAGATCATTCCGGATCTGCGCTTTACCGCCGCCTTTGGCCGTGGCCGCTATGTTTGCCCCCGTAATCTGTCGGCTCTGGCAACCGATGAGGAAAAACAGGGCGACCTGCTGCTCTTTTTGGATGAGCAGATGACTGCCAGCAAGGATGAGCGGGCGCTCTGTACCACCCTTGAAAAAAACCTTAACCGGCATCAGTGGGATGGCCTGCGCGATCACTGTGACGATTCCATTGAAGATTCGCTCTGGCAGCGCCTGAGCACCGATAAAGCCAACTGCCTTGGCAGCAACTGTCACTGGTTTCGCGAATGTCCGTTCTATGTGGCGAGGCGTGAAATAGAAAACGCGGATGTGGTGGTGGCGAACCATGCTTTAGTGATGGCGGCGCTGGAAACCGAATCGGTGCTGCCGCCGCCGAAAAATCTGCTGCTGGTGCTGGACGAAGGCCATCATCTGCCGGATGTGGCGCGGGATGCGCTGGAAATGAGCGGGGAAATCACTCCCGGCTGGAATACCCTGCAGCTTGATCTCTTCTGCCGCCTTGTGGAGCAGTGCCTGGCCCAGTTTCGCCCCAAAAGGCCGCCAGGCCTGAGCAATCCTGAACGTCTGAAAGCGCACTGTGAAGAGGTGCGCGAGCAGTTGCAGCAGCTCTCTCATATTCTTGCCCAGCTACTGCCGTCCGGCAATCAGGAGGGTGAATATCGCTTTGAGATGGGGCTGCTTCCCGAAGAAGTGCTGACCCTGTGCGCCCGTCTGTTCAAACTGTGTGATGGCCTGCGCGGGCTGGCGGAAGCGTTGCTGAACGATTTAAGCGAAAAGTCGGGGCAGTTTGATGTGGTCAGGCTGCACCGTGCGCTGATCCAGATGAATAAAGCGCTTGGCTGGTTTGAAGCCAGCAGCAAGCTCTGGAAACTGGCGGCGATGGAAAAAGCCTCTGGGGCGCCGGTCTCTAAATGGGCAACCAGAGAGATCCGCGACGGCAACGCCCACTTAATGTTTCACTGCGCCGGCATCCGCGTCAGCGATCAGCTGGAAAAATTGCTGTGGCGCAAAATTCCCCATGTGGTGCTGACTTCCGCCACGCTGCGCTCGCTAAGCAGCTTCCAGCGTCTGCAGGAGATGTCCGGCCTGTCGGAGAAGGTGGGCGACCGTTTTGTTGCGCTGGATTCGCCGTTTAACCATATTGAGCAGGGCAAGCTGGTGATCCCGCAGATGCAGTATGAGCCGATGCTGGCTAACGAAGTGAAGCATCTGGCGGAGATGGCGCACTTCTTCCGGACGCAAATTAAACTCGGCCTGCACAAAGGCATCTTAGTGCTGTTTGCCAGCGGCCGGGCGATGCAGCAGTTCCTCTCTTATCTGCCAGAGCTGCGTCTGATGATGCTGGTACAGGGCGATAAACCCCGGCCTGCGCTGGTGGCGCTGCACCGCAAGCGCGTTGAGCAGGGAGAGACCAGCATTCTGGTCGGGTTGCAATCTTTTGCCGAAGGGCTGGATCTGAAAGGGGATTTGCTGTCGCAGGTGCATATTCATAAAATTGCTTTCCCTCCGGTGGACAGCCCGGTTATTTTGACCGAGGGAGAGTGGCTGAAAAGCCTGAGACGCTACCCGTTTGAAGTACAAAGTCTGCCCAGCGCCTCGTTTAATCTGATCCAGCAGGTCGGCAGGCTGATCCGCAGCCATGAGTGTTTTGGCGAAATTGTCATTTACGACCGACGTCTGCTGAGCAAAAGCTACGGCGCCCGCCTGTTGGGGGCGCTGCCGGTCTTCCCGATTGAGCAGCCGGCAATGCCGGAAGGCGAGTTACCCAAAGCAAGTCTGGCACCTGCGGGAAAGAAACCCTCACCGCGCCGTCGTCGCTAATAACCGAAGAGCAGAAGCATGGAATATAACAAGATCATCAAAGAAGTGGGGCGCGGTAAAAACCATGCCCGTGATATCGATTTTGCTACCGCGCGTGAGCTTTACCGCCAGATGCTGGCGGGCGAAGTGCCAGATTTGGAGCTGGGTACGATCCTGATTGCGCTGCGCATCAAAGGTGAAGGCGAGGAGGAGATGCTCGGCTTTTATGAGGCGATGCAGGAGCGGGTCATGAAGCTGACTCCGCCTGTGCATTACCCCATGCCGGTGGTTATCCCGAGCTATAACGGCGCGCGTAAACAGGGGAACCTGACGCCGCTGCTGGCTTTACTGCTGAGCAGGCTGGGCTTTCCGGTTGTGGTGCATGGCGTCAGTGACGATCCCACCCGTGTCACCAGCGAAGCGGTCTTTCAGGCGCTGGGTGTTGCCGCAGTGCACTCTGCTGAGCAGGCGCAGGCGCAGCTTGAGCAGGGTGAACTGGTGTTTATGAGCGTTGCCACGCTCTGTGCGCCGCTGGAAAGGCAGCTCTCGCTGCGCTGGCGTATGGGCGTACGTAACAGCGCGCATACGCTGGCAAAACTGGCGACGCCGTTTGCGGAAGATGCCGCGCTGCGTCTCTCCAGCGTCTCTCATCCGGAATATATCCCCCGCGTAGGGCAGTTTTTCCGGGCTATCGGCGGGCGGGCACTGCTGCTGAACGGTACCGAAGGGGAGGTCTATGCCAACCCTCAGCGCTGTCCCGCTATCAGCCTGATTGCGGGCGGTGAGCCAGAAGTGCTGCTGCCCCGGCAGGAGGAGGAGGGGGCAGCACGCGATACGCTGCCGGCAGCGAAAGATGCCGCTACCACCGCGGCATGGATAGCCCGGTGCCTGAACCGTGAGCTGGCTGTACCGGAGTCGCTTCGCCAGCAGATTGCCTGCTGCTATATGGCAACTGGCCGGGCGGCAGACCGACAGGATGCGCTGGAACAGCTCGTCAGGGCAGGTTACTGAGGCAGGTTGCCTGCGCAGGCTGGGGCTGAATGCAGAAGGCTACATTTTGCTGCTCCAGCCTGGCAGGCTGTTTAACGCCGGGGAAGCAGTTGTTCGGCCAGCGCACTCCAGAATGCGATGCCTTTGCCGATCAGCTGGTCATTGAAGTCGTAGTGCGCATTATGCAGCGGTCGGGAAGGCGTCTCGCCATCGGCTCCCAGCCAGAAGTAGGCGCCGGGGCACGCTTCCAGCATACAGGCGAAATCTTCTGAAGCCATCGACGGGCTTACTTCCCAGTGCACCTGCTCAGCGGGTAACAGCGTCAGCGCGCAGTCGCGTACCTTCAGCGCTTCTGCCGCGTCATTTTTCGTCACCGGATAATCGGTGAGATAGTCAATGCTGCCCTCAATGCCCAGTGGCGCGGTGAACGAGATCACAAACTCATCAATCATTTTACGTACTTTGCTGCGCACATCGGCCTGCAAACAGCGCAACGTGCCGCGCAGCACCACATTTTCCGGGATCACGTTAATCGCCTCGCCGCCGTTGATCTGCGTGATGCTGACTACTGCTGAAGCCAGAGGGGATAAACGACGGGACGGAATGGTTTGTAGCGCCAGAATCAACTGGGCCGCCGCCACCACGGGGTCGGCTCCGTTTTCCGGCATGGCGGCGTGGCAGCTTCTGCCGCGTAAGGTGATCTCAAACGCATCAAGGGAGGCCATCATCGCTCCGCTGTTCACCGCAACATGCCCTGCAGGCAAGCCTGGCCAGTTGTGCATGCCGTAAATAGCATCCATCGGGAACAGCGTAAACAGACCTTCGGCAACCATTTTCCGCGCCCCGCCCAGATTCTCTTCCGCAGGCTGGAAAACGAAATGCAGGGTGCCGCTGAACTGGCGGGTCTGGCTGAGGTGCTTCGCCGCGGCCAGCAGCATGGCGGTATGGCCATCATGGCCACAGGCATGCATCACGCCCGGCCGCGTCGAGCGCCAGGCTGGTTCGCCCCGTTCGGTTATCGGCAGCGCATCCATATCGGCGCGAAATCCAATACTGGGACCGGGGCCGTTTTCCAGCGTACCCACCACGCCGGTACCGGCCAGGCCGGTATGTACCTGCAACCCGAATGCCCGAAGCTGCTCCGCGACTCTGTGCGAGGTTTGATGTTCCTGATAGCCCAGTTCCGGCAGGGCGTGCAGTTCTCTGCGCCAGCCGGTGGCCTCTTCAATCAGCGAAACGGGAATTGTCATGACGTCCTCTCCTCTGCAGCCGCAAATTCCTGATATCTGGCTGGATCAAGGTAGCATAAAAAGGGGGGCAGCGCTGGCGGTGAAAATGAGGCAGGCCGGGCAGAGCGCCCGACCTGGAAGGGTTACTTCACCATCGGCAGGTTCAGCTCGTGCTTAGCGGCACAGGCCTGCGCCAGTTCATAGCCCGCATCGGCGTGACGCATCACGCCAGTGGCGGGATCGTTCCACAAAACGCGGCTCAGCCGCTTGTCCGCTTCAGCGGTGCCGTCACAGACGATAACCACGCCCGCATGCTGAGAGAAACCCATGCCCACGCCGCCGCCGTGGTGCAGGCTGACCCAGGTGGCACCCCCCGCAGTATTGAGCAGGGCGTTCAGCAGCGGCCAGTCAGAAACGGCATCAGAACCATCCTTCATCGCTTCCGTCTCGCGGTTTGGCGATGCCACGGAACCGCAGTCCAGATGGTCACGACCAATCACCACCGGCGCTTTCAGCTCGCCGTTGCGCACCATTTCGTTAAAGGCCAGCCCGGCAAGATGACGCTCACCCAGCCCCAGCCAGCAGATACGCGCAGGCAAGCCCTGGAAAGCGATGCGCTCCTGCGCCATATCAAGCCAGCGATGCAGGTTTTTGTGATCCGGGAACAGCTCTTTCAGTTTGGCATCGGTTTTATAGATATCTTCCGGATCGCCGGAGAGCGCCACCCAGCGGAACGGGCCTTTACCTTCACAGAACAGCGGCCGGATATAGGCCGGAACAAATCCCGGAAAATCAAAAGCGTTCTTTACGCCTTCGTCGAGAGCGACCTGGCGGATATTGTTGCCGTAATCCACTGTGGGCACGCCCATGTGGCAAAAGTCGAGCATTGCCTGAACATGGACCGCCATGGAGGCCCTGGCTGCTCTCTCAACCGCTTTAGGATCGCTTTTCCGCGTCTCTTCCCAGCGCGAAAGCGACCAGCCAACCGGCAGATAGCCATTGATGGGATCATGGGCGGAGGTCTGATCGGTAACAATATCAGGCTTCATGCCGCCTGCTTTGGCACGCTTAACCAGCTCAGGCACGATCTCTGCGGCGTTGCCCAGCAGCCCTACAGAGATGGCGCGCTTCTGCTGGTTAGCCTGGTCGATCATCGCCAGCGCCTCATCAAGCGTGGTGGCTTTGTAATCCACGTAACGGGTACGCAGCCGGAAGTCGATACGTGATTCCTGGCACTCAATCGCCAGCACAGAAGCCCCGGCCAGTACGCCAGCCAGCGTCTGCGCGCCGCCCATGCCGCCCAGTCCGGCGGTAAGGATCCATTTGCCGCTCAGGTCACCGTTGTAATGCTGACGGCCCGCTTCGGCAAAAGTTTCAAAAGTACCCTGCACGATGCCCTGAGCACCAATGTAAATCCAGGAGCCTGCGGTCATCTGGCCATACATCATCAGGCCCGCTTTATCGAGCTCGTGAAAATGGTCCCAGTTCGCCCAGTGCGGCACCAGGTTGGAGTTAGCAATCAGCACGCGCGGCGCATCGGCATGAGTACGGAAAACGCCAACCGGTTTACCAGACTGCACCAGCAAAGTTTCCTCCGGCTGCAGGGCTTTGAGCGAACGCAGGATCTGCTCAAAGCACTCCCAGTTACGTGCGGCTTTGCCAATGCCGCCATACACCACCAGATCTTCAGGACGTTCCGCCACATCCGGATCGAGGTTGTTCTGGATCATGCGATACGCCGCTTCAATCAGCCAGTTAGCGCAGTGGAGTTCGCTGCCATGGGGAGCACGGACTTCACGCGCCACCGCTTTGCTTAGGTTGTCACTCATCATCAAATCCTTAATTTGGGGAGGAAACTGCAGGTGCTGAGCTGGGGAAAAGGGAGGCGATGGGAGCAGGCCAGCTATCGCTGCTTGCCCACAGCCGCATCTGTTCAATATCCGGGGCCATCAGGCGATCTTTTTCGAGCCAGGCTACGCGCTTGCGCAGGTTAGCCATCTCCTGTTCAATCAGAGGCGAACTGTGCAACGGACGATGGAAATCGATGCCCTGCGCGGCTGCCATGGCTTCAATACCGACCACAACAGCAGTGTTAAAGCACATCGCGCCGAGACGGCGGGCGGCATAGGTAGCCATCGAGACATGGTCTTCCTGATTGGCAGAGGTCGGCAGGCTGTCGACGCTGCCGGGATGCGCCAGAGATTTATTTTCCGAAGCCAGCGCGGCTGCGGTGACCTGAGCAATCATAAAGCCGGAGTTGACGCCGCCATCGTTGACCAGGAAAGGAGGCAGGCCGGAGAGTCCGCTGTCCAGCAGCAGCGCCATACGCCGTTCCGAGATCGCGCCAATTTCGGCAATCGCCAGCGCCAGAATGTCGGCAGCGAAGGCAACGGGTTCAGCATGGAAATTACCGCCGGAGATCACATCTCCCGTATCGCTGAAGACCAGAGGATTATCGGAGGCGGCATTGGCCTCAATCTGCAGCACTTTAGCCGCATGAAGCAGGTTATCCAGACAGGCGCCCATCACCTGGGGTACGCAGCGGATGGAGTAGGGGTCCTGAACGCGGCCACAGTCAGCATGGGAATGCAGAATATCACTGCCTTCCAGCAGCGAGGAAACCGCTGCTGCCACCAGGATCTGCCCATGCTGCCCACGCGCTTCATGAATGCGGCTGTCGTAGGGTTTGATCGAACCTTTGATCGCTTCCAGCGACAGCGCTCCGGCTACCAGCCCCGCTGCAAACACTTTTTCACCTTCAAACAGCCCACGCAGGGCCAGCGCGGTGGAAACCTGCGTGCCGTTTAGCAGCGCCAGTCCCTCTTTCGGACCCAGGACAAAGGGTTGCAGTCCGGCCAGCGCCAGTCCTTCTGTAGCCGGGATCAATTTGCCCGCTACGCGCACTTCCCCTTCCCCAAGCAGCATCAGCGAAAGGTGCGCCAGCGGGGCCAGATCGCCAGAGGCGCCCACGGAGCCTTTCTCGGGGATGCAGGGCATCACACCGGCATTGAACAGCGCCAGCAGGCCCTCTATCAGCGCTATCCGTACACCGGAGTGGCCGCGCGCCAGGCTGATGATTTTGGTCGCCATAACCAACCGCACCACGTCATCCGGCAGCAGCTCGCCAATACCCACGCTGTGGGAAAGCACCAGGTTGCGCTGCAATTCGGCAAGCCGCTGGGCAGGAATGGACGTTTGCGCCAGCTTGCCAAAGCCGGTATTGATGCCGTAGGTCACTTTGCCTGAATCAACAATGGCCTCGACGGTTTCATAAGCCCTGAGAACGCTGGCGCGGGCGCCTTCATCCAGCGAAAGCTGAACGTTACCGTGATAAATGCGTTTCAGCGTTGCCAGCTCGACCTTACCGGGGTTCAGCTGACAGAGAGAGGGGGCGACTGGCATGGTATACTCCTGTATAGACAAGTTGGTGTGCACTAATCCCTTTTCAGGGGGCCGGGTTCACAGACCGCGACAGGCTACTTTCTGCAGTGAAGCAGATGTGTATAGTGTTGTCTATACAATTAGCAATGCTTGTGCCAGATCGATCACAAAAGTTTTTGCCGGTGAGGTTTAGCTGTTCAGGAGTGAAACAGCCGCATTTATCGGGCATTTTGTTACAGCGCTGAAGAACAGGAAGTGCAGTGAGCAGCCTGTTTTTGCACTGTGTCGAGCAGCACTGCCCTGGAACGGTGCAGGGTGCGTCCCTGAGATGTATATACATTTAAGAGGCTAAACAGTAAACTGGCGAAAGTATCTTCATCAAGGAAGCGTTTTATATGGTTGAACAGACTGCCATTTCCCAACTCTCTGCCGCCATGAGCGATCAGCCTGCGCCGATTTATCAGCGGGTCAAGCAGGCGATTATCAGCCAGATTTCGGAAGGCGTCTGGAAACCGAACCAGCGTGTTCCTTCGGAAAGCGAACTGGTCAACGAGCTGGGCGTCAGCCGGATGACCATTAACCGGGCGCTGCGGGAGCTGACCAGTGAAGGCTACCTGATACGTATGCAGGGAGTGGGTACATTTGTCGCGGAGTCCAGGGGCTACACGGCGATGCTGGAAGTGCATAACATTGCCGAAGAGATTGCCCAGCGCGGGCGTCGGCACAGCAGCAAAATCCTTGAGCTGCGGGAAATCAAAGCGGACCCTGAACAGGCCGCGGTGCTGGGACTGACCACCGGACAGTCGGTCTTTCACTCCACCATTGTGCATTTTGAGAATGAGCTGGCTGTGCAGCTGGAAGATCGTCTGGTTAATCCGCTGGTGGCGCCAGATTATCTGCAGCAGGATTTTCAAAACCAGACGCCCTACACCTACCTGATGCGTGCAGCGCCGTTAACGGCAGGAGAGCACATCGTGGAAGCGGTACTGCCCCTGCGCCAGCAGTGCAGCGCGCTCTCCATTGATTCCAACGAGCCTTGCCTGCTGATCCGCCGCCAGACCTGGAGCGACACCAGGATTGTAACCTACGCTAAGCTGCTCTATCCCGGCTCTCGCTACAAACTGCTGGGGCGGTTTAAAGGGCACGGTTAATTACCGCCCGGCAATCTCAGCCAGCAGTAAAAGCGCCCCGGAAGATGTCGGGACGAAAGAGGGCGCGGCTGAATGCCACCAGGCCCCCTGACCCTGAGTAAGGGGCTGCGTGTCGGTAAGCCATTCTCCCGCCAGTACGTACACTACGCCTGCGTTTTGTGGGGCAGGGGAACAAGCCTCTGCAATGACTCTGACCGCTGCACGATGCGTTTCGCGCCGGGCCATAACGTTGAAGTCGGTACTGACGCCGCCGGTCAGCCTGGCCTCAATCTCATCTTCTCCGGCAAAAACAAACGGCTGATGTGGCCGCAGCAGCTGGGTATACCGGCTCCCGGCCTTCAGCTCCACGCCTTCACCCTCCAGCAGCGTAATAACCCTGTCGATGCCGGGAAAACGTGAAAAGGCGCCGTCTGCGGCAATGGTAGCTATGCTGATGCGCCAGCTGAATTCTGTGCTGTCAGGCGGAAAGCTGACAATCTCTCGCGTTTCACCGCCGCCGTTGCGCCAGCGGCTCACGGGCAGCGTGGCGTTGTCGTAGAAATGGATCATTTCAGCCCCTCTACCGCTTCGCGGAACGCGGCATCAATCTGCTGCTGCTGTGCATGCTGTCCGTGCTGAATAAGCTGCCTGCCAGCGACAAAGACATCCTGAATTTGTCCGCGATGACCGGCAAACAGCCAGCGGTTAAGCAGCGACCGATCGGGTGTCGTGCCCAGCATGGCGTCGTCCGCCAGCACCAGCCAGTCGGCACGGAAACCGGGAGCGATCTGACCCATTTTAACCCCACAGGCCTGAGCGCCGCCCGCCAGCGCCTGACGGTAGAGCAGATCGCCCACCGAAATCTCTTCGCCAGCCACAATGCGGTTACGACGGCGGTCACGCAGGCGCTGTCCGTACTCCAGCCAGCGAAGCTCTTCCACCACGTCCAGCGAAACGTGGCTGTCGGAACCGATGCCCCAGCGCCCGCCCTGAGCGATATACTCCGTGGCGGGGAAAATGCCGTCGCCAAGGTTCGCCTCGGTTGTCGGGCATAAACCCGCTACCGCACCGCTTGCGGCCAGGCGTGCAATTTCGCTCTTATCCAGATGCGTGGCATGAATAAGAGTCCAGCGGGCATCAACCTCAAACCGGTTCAGCAGCCAGCTCACCGGGCGTTCACCGCTCCAGGCCTGGCTGTCTCTGACCTCTTTCTCCTGTTCAGCAATATGAATATGCACCGGTAGGGTGTCAGGCAGCGCCGCCAGCACTTCCTGCATCTGCGCTTCACTCACTGCACGCAGCGAGTGGAAGCAGATACCCTGATTGTGTAGCGGCTTACCGGTGAGAGAGTCTCTGATTTGTTGCTGCTGACGCAGATAGTGCGCCGTATCCTGAATAAAGCGTTTCTGTCCCGGCTGAGGCGGCTGTGCGCCAAACCCGGCATAGCTGTAAAGCACCGGCAGCAGCGTCTGCCCAATCCCGGCGCGTTCAGCAGCCGCAATCAGCTGCTGAAGCATCTCATCTTCAGGATAGGGATTGCCGTCAGGGTCATGGTGCAGATAGTGGAACTCAGCAACCTGGGTGTAGCCGCCTTTCAACATCTCAACATAGAGATGCTCGGCGATAGCGCCAACCTGCGGCGGGGAGAGCCGCTGCACCATGCGGTACATTAAATCCCGCCATGTCCAGAAGCTGTCCTGCGGATCGCCAGCCACTTCAGCCAGCCCCGCCATTACCCGCTGGAAAGCGTGTGAATGCAAATTCGCCATGGCTGGGATCACCGCGCCGTTCAGGCGCTGCGCGTTGTCGGGCAGGGCCTCAGCTGTCAGAGAGTGGATAAATCCTGCGCTGTCCACTTCCATCAATACGTCGTGGTGCCAACCGTCCACCAGCAGGACGCGTGGCGCAAAATAGCGAGCCATCATGGTTGATTCCCGGGCAATGTAGTTGTATATACATATACATACTTATGAATCAACAGTAAAGCCGGGAGAGAAGATGAGCGATGAACTGCGCTGTGACAGCCTGTGGTACGGGGCCGATCTCGTCACCATGCAGGACGGAAAATATAACATCATCCCGGACGGCGCTGTCGCGGTTCGTCAGGATAAAATTGCCTGGATTGGCCCCCGCAACGAGTCAAAACATATTAAAGCGGAGAGGCATACCAATCTGGGCGGCGGCATTGTGACGCCGGGTCTGGTGGACTGCCATACGCATCTGGTATTTGGCGGCGATCGCAGCCATGAGTTTGAGCAGCGGCTCAACGGGGTAAGCTACAGTGAGATTGCCGCACAGGGCGGGGGAATTATTTCTACCGTCAACGCCACCCGTAAAGCCACCCTCGACCAGCTCGTTGCCTCTGCCAGCTGGCGGCTGGAAAGATTGCTGGCGGAAGGCGTCACCACGGTTGAGATTAAATCGGGCTATGGTCTGGATCTGGCGAGCGAGATACGGATGCTTAAAGCGATCCGGCAGCTGGCAAAAATGCATCCGGTTCAGATTCAGGCGACCTGTCTGGCGGCACACGCCACGCCCCCTGAATTCAAAGAAGATCCGGACGGCTGGATAACCCTGATTTGCGAAACGCTGTTACCTCAGGTCGCCAGCGAGAAGCTTGCCGATGCGGTAGATGCTTTTTGTGAATATCTTGCCTTCTCTCCGGCTCAGGTCACTCGCGTATTTGAAGCGGCTAAGCGTCTTGGTATGCCGGTTAAGCTGCATGCAGAACAGCTCTCTTCGCTGGGCGGCGGCGAGCTGGCGGCGAAGTTCAGCGCGCTCTCCGCCGATCATCTTGAATATGCGCAGGAAAGTGACGTGGCGGCCATGGCGAAAAGCGGCACCGTCGCGGTGCTGCTGCCCGGCGCTTTCTACCTGCTGCGTGAAAAGCAGCTTCCACCCGTTGCGCTGTTCCGTCACTACAGGGTTCCCATGGCGCTGGCCAGCGATGCCAACCCTGGCACCTCACCCGCGCTGTCGCTTCGTCTGATGATGAATATGGGCTGCACGCTGTTTGGCATGACGCCGGAAGAGGCGCTGGCAGGCGTGACCCTCTACGGCGCGCAGGCGCTGGGGCTGGCCGCTACGCAAGGCTCGCTGGAAACCGGAAAATATGCAGATTTCGTTCACTGGCCGCTTCAGCGTCCGGCGGAACTGGTTTACTGGCTGGGCGGAGAACTGCCTTGTCAGGTAATTTTCAGAGGAGAAGCCATACGATGAAACCGTTCGAATTTACCCAGGGCACGCTGCCGCTGCTGTTCAGCGCTCCCCATGCCGGGACGGCGCTGACGCCAGAAGTGGAGCAGGGTCTTAGCGAAGCGGCCAGCGGTCTGCCGGATACTGACTGGCATATTCCTCAGCTTTACGATTTTCTTGCGGAAAGCGGTGCCAGCATGCTGTTGGCGAACTATTCGCGCTTTGTGATTGATCTCAACCGTCCGCCAGACAATGAAGCGCTCTATACCACGGCCACTACCGGCCTCTATCCGGAAACGCTGTTTGACGGTACGCCAACGTTTAAGCCAGGAATGACGCCCACTGCTGCTCAGCGGCAGGGTTATCTGGAGACCATCTGGATGCCGTATCACCAGCAAATTCAGCAGGAGTTAGCCAGAATCAAACAGAAATTTGGCTATGCGCTGCTGTTTGATGCGCACTCCATCGCCTCGGTTATTCCGCGTCTGTTTGAGGGTAAGTTACCCGACCTGAATCTGGGTACCAACGGCGGCCTGAGCTGTAGCCCGGCTATCGCCGAGGCATTAACGGCGTGCTGTACGGCACAGACAGAGTTCAGCTGGGTGATAAATGGACGCTTCAAAGGGGGCTATATTACCCGCGCCTATGGCAAGCCAGAGCAGAATCAGCACGCGCTACAGCTTGAGCTGGCGCAATGTAATTATATGGATGAAGCGCCGCCGTTTGGCTGGCGGGGTGATAAAGCGGCCCGACTTCAGCCGCTGTTAAAAGCACTTATTAAAGCGATGTTCCCTTAGCGTCGTGCATCCGGCCGCCGCAGATCAAAGCGCAGCTCTTCGCTGATGGCGTAGTAGGCGCTGGGGCCGCCGGCCCGCAGGATAGGGTTGGCTTTCGCGGTCTGATAGATCCCTTCTTCCAGCAGATCGTGATCGATATGGATCGCCACGGCTTCACCAAATACCATCCACTGCTCCAGTTTCTCGCCATCTGCGCCTTCCAGCTGGAGTACCTGAGTCAGCTTACACTCAAAGTTCACCGGGCTTTCTGCCACCATGCTGACATTGACCTGAGTACCAGGTAGCGGAGTCAGCCCGGCAAGGGTGAACTCATCGTCGCCATGGGGCACCGAGGCGGAGCTTTCATTCATCGCGACAGCCAGCTCGCGGGTCGCCAGGTTCCAGACGAATTCGCCGGTTTCAACGATATTCGCCACGCTGTCCTTCCAGCCCTGGCTGGAAAAGCCAATAATCGGTGGCTTATAGTTGAAGCAGTTGAAAAAACTGTAGGGCGCCAGGTTGCGCTCACCTTTAGCGCTTTGTGAACTGATCCAGCCAATCGGGCGTGGCCCGATGATGGCATTCAACGGATCGTGTGGCAGACCATGTCCAAGGCGAGGTTGATAAGTGTGGCGGGAACGCGTCATGCAAACTCCTTAAAATGAGGGTAATTTCATCATCATAGACTACTGGCCCGCGGAAAAAAGCCGGGAATGGTTTACCATCCTGACCTGAGCAGGTATCTTACGCGCCTTCAGACCAGAGAGCCGCACATGAAAAACACCGTCGAAAAAACTCAGCTTCATCCCCGCAACCGCCATCGCGGACGCTATGATTTCCCCACTCTGATCCAGAGCCATCCGCCGCTGGCGGAGTTTGTCTCGGTCAACCAGCATGGCGATGAGTCGGTGGATTTTGCCGATCCGGCGGCAGTGCGGGCGCTGAATCAGGCGCTGTTGATGCACTTCTATCAGATCCAGAACTGGACGATCCCGGAAGGTTTTCTCTGCCCGCCGGTACCGGGCCGGGCCGACTATGTTCATCACCTTGCCGATCTGCTGGCTGAAGATCACCGTCGGGTTGTGCCGCGTAATCTGACCATTCTGGATATTGGTTGTGGCGCTAACTGCATCTATCCGCTGATTGGTCACCGTGAATATGAGTGGCGCTTTACCGGCAGCGAAGTAAACGAAGAGGCGATGAAGGCAGCCAGTGCGATTATTGCAGCGAATCCGGACCTTAACCGTGGCGTTCGCCTGCGCCGCCAGAAAGAGGCAAAGGCAATCTTCAGCGGCATCATTCACAAAAATGAATTCTATCACGCCGTGATGTGCAATCCGCCGTTTCATGATTCAGCCGCCGCCGCCCAGCAGGGCAGCCAGCGTAAAATCCGTAACCTGGGCTTAGCTAAAAATGCCCCGCTGAACTTTGGTGGACAGCAGGCTGAACTCTGGTGTGAGGGCGGCGAAAAAGCCTTTATCGGCCGCATGATCACAGAGAGCCTGAACTTTAGCCGTCAGTGCATCTGGTTTACTTCTCTGGTCTCGCGCAAAGAGAACCTGCCTGATATCTGGCGCGCGCTTGAAGAGGCTGATGTCACTGCCTACCGCACCATCGAGATGGCGCAGGGGCAGAAGCAGAGCCGGATTATCGCCTGGACCTTTATGGAAAAACCGGCTCGCGAACGCCAGATGAGCCGCGTTTAATCCGGTGCGGGCAGGGAGATGAAGCTGGCGGCGGCCTCTGTTTCGGTGCCGGTTTGCATCACCTGCACCGTCTGATGCGGCGCCTTAATACCCGCCGCATCGAAGTGCTTCTTCACCATATTGTCCAGCGCAAAGCGCACCGTCCACTGCTTGAGCGGCTGGGTGGTAAAGGAGACACGAACGGTAAAGCCCTGGTTGGTCAAGCCAACCAGTCCGGCAAACGACGGTTCGCCAATCACCATTCCCCGAATATCCTGATCCTGCATCAGCTCTTTAACAGCCGCCTGCAGCGTACTGTTTACTCTGTCGCTATCTTCACGGCGATCCACATCATAGTTCGCCACAAATGAGCCGATGCCGCGCACAAAGTTGGCAAAGGTGGTGATCGAGGACCAGGGAATGATGTGATATGCACCGGTATCCTGCCTGACGCCCACTGACCGAATCGACATCCTTTCAACCGTACCGGTTATGGCACCAATGGTCACCAAATCGCCGGTGTTCATGCCGTTTTCAAACTGTATAAAAATGCCGGTGATAATATCTTTCACCAGCGTTTGCGAACCGAAGGAAATCGCCAGCCCCAGCGCACCGGCGCCAGCCAGCAGTGGCGCAATGTTAACGCCAATCTCCGAGAGCAGGATCATGATGGTGATGGTGCTGATGATCACCGCCAGCGCATTACGAAACAGCGTTAACAGCGTTCGGGTGCGGGCGCCTGGCATAGGTCTGCCGTGTGAGTCGGAAGCAAGTCGGCTCTCTATCAGGCTGGCAAGCAGCGTCCAGCCCATGGCAGAAAAGAACAGGATCATCACGATACGGATAATCACATCCACCATTTTCACCCCAGCCCCCTCTGTCAGCCAGTGCCAGAGGTCAAACAGATTCCAGGCATTCAGCAACAGCAGGCTGACGGCAAAGACGGTCAGCGTGCGGGCCAGCTTCAGCATCACCGAAATCCAGCCATTCAACCGATGCTGCAACTCCGGATAATTGCGGCGTAAATCGGGTGAAAGAATGATGGTTTTTGAGATCCAGCGGGTGAGGATGCCCGAAATCAGCGCACCAATGGCAATAATCGCCAGCGAGCGAACCGTAGCGGACATCATAAACTTCAGGCTGTCGCCGGGGTTGAACATCGAAAACAGAAACAGCGCAATAAAATAGGCGCTGGCAAGCCAGTGCCAGACCAGCGCAAATGCGCGAATAAACAGCGCGAAAAAGGCCAGCGAACGATCGGCAAGGTTCATCAGTTCACGCTGAATAGTGCGACGATTATGGAAAATCAGGTAGAGCGCCCAGAGGGTAATCAGGCCCATGACCACCACGTTTACCAGCGCCCCGACCTGCACATTTACCTGATTGGAAACCACAGGCACGATAACCAGCAGGCCATAGCCAATCAGCCCGCTGAGCCAGCTCAGCCTGGTGTTCCAGTAACGTGCCCGCGCATCGCTCAGATGGAAAAAACGCAGCTGAGGAAAGCGGGGAGAGAACATTAACCGCAGAATGGTCTTAAAGAACTCAACCAGGGCAAAAGCGTTGAGGAACAACCCCTGCTGATAAGCGATGGTACGGCTGCCCGCATTAAGAGAATCACTGAGGATCTGTCCGACAAACAGCGCCAGACCCAGCAGCAGCATATCAATAATAAAAGCGCCAAGGATCATCGAGGGCAGATGCAGCCAGTTGGTGTGGTCGCTGTTTTTCGCACGGCCCCATTTACCCATCCGACGATACAGAGGCGTCATGGCCCAGGTAATCAGCCAGTAAAATGCAAACAGCGCGACGGCCAGCATAGCGAAATGCGACAGCGCATTGAAAAAAGTGTGTTGGTTAAAGGGCTTATGCGGAGCATCCGCAATATTACGCTGTAATTTTTCTACTCTGGAAAGAAATTCTCCGCCGAAATGACGGCTGACGTTTGTGACGCTCTCCAGGACAGTTTTCTCTTGCTCTTCACCCGGCGGGATAAGCACCGGCTCCGCCGTGGTAGAAGGGCTTTCTGACGCGGTTCTCAGCTGGTTTATCAGCTCCTGACGCGACTCATCATTTTGCAGGATGTTGGCCAGGGCAGCGTAAGCGGCCTTTTTCTCATCAAGGCTCGGTTCGCCATTCTCAGGGGTGGCTGACTGCTTCTGCGTTTGCGAGGCTGCCACCGACGCGGCAGGTAAAGAGACGGCCTGAGCCTGGCTGACAAACAGTATAACAACGAAAAACCACCTGAAGGCGAAGCGCCCGGGTGGAGAGAGATCCAACATCATATTCTCCAGTTGCGGCGCGGGGAAGCGTCAGCAGGGAAGTATAGTCGGCTGGAAAGCAGCGAGGGATAATTAGGGTATTTTAAAAGGATGACAAAGAGAGCAGGGCGGAAAATTCTCCGCCCTGGCGATCAGGAAACGTGCTGGAGGAACTCACGCAGACGGGCGCTGGGTGGGTTATCAATCAGCTCATCCGGGTTGCCATCTTCGGCAATCCGCCCTTTATCAATAAAGATCAGGCGGGAGGCAACTTTTTTGGCAAAGCCGACTTCATGGGTCACGATAACCATCGTCATGCCTTCTTCTGCCAGATCCTGCATTACTTTCAACACTTCGTGACGCAGTTCCGGGTCCAGGGCTGAAGTGGGTTCATCAAACAGCATCATTTTCGGCTTCACCGCCAGCGCACGGGCAATAGCGACGCGCTGCTGCTGTCCGCCAGAAAGTTCAGAGGGGAAATGATGCGCACGCTCGGCAAGGCCTACTTTACCCAGCAGCTCTTTTGCCAGACGGTGCGCTTCCGCTTTTTTGGTCCCACGTACGCGGACAGGGCCAAACGCCACGTTATCCAGCGCGTTCATCTGCGGGAAGAGATGGAACTGTTGAAACACCATCCCCGCTTCCTGACGGATCAGGCGCTCATCCACTTTCGGGTCGTTGACTTTCAGGCCATCAACAATCAGTTCGCCACTGGTGATCTCTTCCAGCTTGTTGATGCAGCGTAGCAGGGTGGATTTACCTGAGCCGGAAGGGCCGATAATCACTACCACTTCACCCTGCTGAATGGTCAGATCGATGTTATGCAGCACCTGCGTTTCGCCAAAATGTTTGCAGACGTTCTTAAATTCAATCACAGGATTTTCATCCTTTTCTCAATGCGACGCAGAACAAAGCTCAGCACCAGCGTAATAAACAGATAGATAACGGCCACAGCGCTCCAGATTTCCAGCGCGCGGAAGTTTCCGGCAATAATTTCCTGTCCCTGACGGGTCAGTTCGGCCACGCCGATCACGATAAACAGGGAAGTGTCCTTGATGCTGACAATCCACTGGTTCCCCAGCGGCGGTAGCATACGACGCAGCGCTAACGGCATAATCACGTAGCGCAGTGTTTCGCGGCGGGAGAGGCCCAGCGCCAGGCCAGCTTCACGGAAGCCATTATGGATAGAGAGCACGGCGCCACGGGTAATCTCAGCGATGTAGGCACCGGAGTTGATCATGATAGTGACGACGGCTGCGCTGAAGGGATCGATGCGCAGATCGGTAAAGGCCATAGGCAGGGCAAAATAGATAAACATCACCTGCACCACGATAGGCGTACCGCGGATCAGTTCGATAAATACCAGCGCGATATTGCGCGATAGCCATCCACCGTATGCACGGGCAAAGCCCGCTACCAGGCCAATTATCAGGCCGCCTACCAGCCCCAGGACCGAAATCCACAGGGTCAGCTTTGCGCCTTCAAGCAGGGCCGGAATCGATGGCCAGATGGCGCTCCAGTCAAACTGCATGCTTATTTCTCCGGTTTAAAAAACCATTTCTTGTTGGTGGTAAAAAAACGCAGGCAAACGCCTGCGTTAAAAGAGGGCAAAAATTATTTAGGATCGCTGCCGAACCATTTTTTATAGATTGTGTTGTAGGTGCCGTTCTCGCGAAGGGTTTTCAGCGCGCCATTTACTTTTTCACGCAGGTCGTCACTGCCTTTAGGGAAGGCGACACCGTATTGCTGCGCTTCGATAGAGTCGCCTACAGCTTTGAACTGGCCTTTACCGGCAGTGTTAATGAAGTAGAGAATGTTTGGCGTGTCATGCAGAACCGCATCGGCACGGTTGGTGCCCAGTTCCATGTAGGCATTATCAATGTTGGGGAACTGGCGCAGATCTTTGGATTTGATATGTTGCTTAGCGTAATCCACCGAGCCTGTCCCGCTCTTAACCGCAACCACTTTGCCGTTCAGATCATCAATGCTTTTAATCTTGTCGTTATTGGCTTTCACCATAACCAGCAGGCCGCTTTTATAGTAACCATCAGAGAACTCAATGGCTTTTTTACGCTCGTCGGTGATGGTGATGCCAGCCAGCGCCAGATCGATATTACGGGTCTGCAGCGCAGGAATGATGCCGCTGAAATCCATCGGCTTAAGGGTGTATGCAATGTTCAGCTGTTTGGCGATAGCGTCCCAAAGGTCGACATCAAAACCGACATACTTGTCGCCTTGCTTAAATTCGAAAGGGACAAAGGCGGTATCAGTGGCAACTACCAGTTTCTTTTCTGCGGCGGTAGAAGAGACGGCGAACGCCAGCGTCAGCGCTGCCAGGGAAAATTTAACAATCGACTTCATCTTTTAATCCTTTTTGCCGTCAGGCAAGCTCTTTGCCTGATTGGGTGCCAAGCCATATGAAAAAATTATGCCAGGTTTTTAAAATATATTAAAAACAGCACGTTAAGTCAATTTAACCTGATGGGGAAAGAGGTAAAACTTATGGTGCACCATTACGGGGCTTTATAATGGTGCGTTAGTATTATTTTGGTGCAGAGGCTTTTGTAGCAAAACAGCGGGAGAATGACCAGGAGAAGTAACAGAGGGGAGCGTAATTTGTTAAACAAGTCTGATTTTGACAATTAACTCTCAGCGCAGCTGGCTGTCTTTACTGCCACGACGATTATAAAGCGTGTTGGCCTGCTGTTTGTCACGTTGCTGCTGACATTGCACGCAGAAATGCACGCCTGGCAAAGCTTTACGACGTGCTTCAGGGATTGTTTCACCGCAATTCTCGCAAAATTCTGCGCTCTCGCCCGTATGCATTGCCCGCCGTGCCCGTGTGACAGCATCTTCAATAGTGGAATCAATTTGCTCCTGAACGGCATCATCATGTGCCCATCCGCTTGCCATACTTATACCCTCCAATGCAAAAGAGCAGATGAAAGACCTCATCTGCTCCGGAATGCTGCTCTGTGACGCTACGCCCGGAGGCGCAACGAAAGGCAAAACTTACTCGATGTTAGACTCAATGAACCACAGGAATTTATCCAGATCGCGTGAAGCTGCGGTAAAGATATCTGCAGTGTCTTCATCTTCAACTTCAGTAATAGCTTTGCGGGTATCGTTAGCCACAACAGCATAACGTTCCGCCAGCGCTTTCAAGTGATCCTGCACGCTGTGAATATTCAGCGGATAGCTCTGCAACGGCGTTCTGTCGCTGACAATCTGCGAGGTGCCCAGCGCAACGCCACCCAACTGCACCACACGCTCAGCGATGGTATCCTGATGGTCAGTAATCGCCGTACGGAAACCATCCAGCATTTCGTGTACGCCAATAAAGTTAGCGCCGCGCATATTCCAGTGCGCCTGCTTGGTGATCAGAGACAAATCAATGAATTCCGTAACCAGACGATTAAGCACCTCAATGGTGGCTTTTTTCTCGTCGTCAGCCACGTTGTTACGGGTGTAAATCAGATCAGAAGATTTTGCTTTAACCAGTTTAGCGGTACTCATCATTAATATCCTCTTAATGTTGGTTGTCCTAATTAAGTACGGAATTAAGTATAGCACCGGTTTCACACTTTGCCGGAAAGTTACTGCCTATTGGTTAAATAGCAGCGGCCTTTGCGCTTGCCCAGGCCCATTAATAAGAAGAATTTACCGTAAAAAATGCGCGTGAGAAAAATTCTCACTCTTGTTTATGGTGCTATCTTTATGATATGAAAGGATAATTATTTAAAGTCTGAAAATCATCTCGCCGCCTGTTATTTTTAATGAGCAACTCTTGCTAAATATTTCAGTGAAGGTTTGTCTCATTAAGTACTGTTCAAACTGCGCTATTCTAGTGCCGGCCAGTTAAAAAGAAATTGTCTGTATAAAAGGTTTGAGATTTTATTCTCTTAGCTCGCTAACGGGAGCAATTTTTTGTTTTGCAGGGCGCATCATTAACGTCGAACCTGCCGAGGCAAGGATAATAGCCAGCAGACCAAGCCATTGAATGAAGGACAACACCTCTCCTAAAAAAAGCATACCCGACAAGGCGGCCATCGCGGGTTCCAGGCTCATTAATGTCCCGAAGGTTTTTGCCGGCAGGCGAGTCAGAGCAATCATCTCCAGAGAGTAGGGCAGGGCGCTGGAGAGAATGGCAATAGCTATCGCCAGCGGAATCAACGACAGCGTCCAGATGCCTGCGCTGGCATAGGCCAGACCCAGCGGCACATAAATTACCGAGGCAATCAGCGACCCCATCGCTACCGTGGCCGGGCCATGCCCAGCTCCGGCACGTTTTCCCGCAAGGATATAGACAGCCCAGAACGCACCGGCAAGCACGGCCAGCAAGGCGCCTTTGGCATCCACACTTGAGATCTCTTTGCCAATAGGGAGCAGCAGCCATAACCCCAGCAGGGCAAGCAGCACCCAGACAAAATCTAACGGACGCCTGGAGCCTGCCAGCGCCAGCGCTAAGGGGCCGGTAAACTCCAGCGCAACGGCAATACCCAAAGGTACGGTACGCAGCGCCAGATAAAAACTGTAGTTCATGCCGCCCAGCGCCACGCCATAAAGGCACAACGGCAAAAGCTGCTTTCGGGTAAAACGCAGACGCCAGGGTTTAAAGATGACGCAAAGGATTAGCGTCCCCAGTCCCAGACGCAGTGCGGTAATGCCGGGAGCACCCACTACAGGAAACAGCGTTTTAGCCAGCGCCGCGCCGCCCTGAATAGAGGTCATAGCTATTAAAAGAACCAACACCGGGAGCCAGAGCGAAGATTTGTCGTAGGAAGACATCCTGTATACCAACCTTATTCGTCCATCAAAGTGGGAAAAAGTTCCCTGAAGTGTACTGGAAGGGCAGGAAAAACCTATCGCCAGAGGCTAAAAAAAGTAAATTTGGGTCGAAAAACAGGGCCGTTTTGGTAAAGAAATGTCAGGTTTAATTAAGAATTATCTCAATGAACATTTTTTTACATTAACAAGGGCAGAGGAAGGGAACTCCATAAATATAAGAGAAAAGAATGACATACGATGCATCATTAACGTCCTGTTACACCAAACATTGTATTGGACAACAAATTCAGGGCAGAGTTTCTGGCTGAGTTTTGTTATATTTTCAGCGTTGTCAGGAGAATAAGTCTTTTCACATTTGAGGTGGTTATGAAAAAAATTGCATGTCTTTCAGCACTGGCTTGCGTACTGGCAGTTTCTGCTGGTTCAGCAATGGCGCAAAGCACTGTTTCTGGCGGTTACGCTCAAAGCGACTACCAGGGCGTTGCTAACAAAGCAAACGGCTTCAACCTGAAATACCGTTACGAAAATGGTAACGATCCACTGGGTTGGATTGGCTCTTTCACCTACACCGAAAAAGACCGCACTGACGCTGGCGTTTATAACAAAGGCCAGTACTACGGCATCACCGGTGGTCCTGCTTACCGTCTGAACGACTGGGCAAGCATCTACGGCGTTGTTGGTATCGGTTACGGCAAGTTCCAGGAAAATGGTCCAGACCGTGACAAATCTGATTCAAGCGACGTAGGCTTCTCCTACGGTGCTGGCATGCAGTTCAACCCAGGCATCGAAAACGTTGCTCTGGACGTTGGTTACGAGCAGAGCCGCATCCGCAACGTTGACGTTGGCACCTGGATCGCAGGCGTAGGCTACAGCTTCTAAGCTGTTATCCTCAAGCCCAGCCTGACTGGTGCAATAAAAAATCCGCCCAACGTGGCGGATTTTTTTATGGCTGCTTATCAGGAGAAGGCTGTTCCGTTAACATCTCCAGTAGCATCAGGCGTAGCGTAAACGGTGAGCGACCAAGCAGCTTAAGTAAAAGTGGCTTTTTCATCATATTTCCTCCGTTCACTTTATAATCAGGTATAGCACAGGCTATATTTTGTAGCCACAGCTATTACGCGAATTTACGCGAAAATTTGTGCTTCTTTGAGCTTCGTTTACAATGTGGCACCCATGACTGGTGCGAGCGTTACAGGCATCAGAGAATAAGAAGAGGAAGCTGAATGAGTCGTCGCGCAAAAAGTGCAGTTCCCGCGCCACTAAAAGATATCGAAGAGCATGTCGAAGGCTTCCGCCAGGTGCGTGAAGCCCATCGTCGCGAGCTGATCGATGACTATGTTGAGCTGATTTCCGATCTGATCCGCGAATTTGGCGAAGCCCGTCAGGTTGACATGGCTGCCCGTCTTGGCGTCTCACAACCCACCGTTGCCAAAATGCTGAAAAGGCTGGCCGGAGGCGGGCTGGTAGAGCAGGTGCCTTATCGCGGCGTATTTCTTACCCCTGAAGGGGAAGCGCTGGCGGAAGAGAGCCGCAAACGGCATTACATTGTGGAGACATTTTTACTGGCGTTGGGGATCAGTCCCGACACCGCCCGCCGCGATGCGGAAGGTCTTGAGCATCACGTCAGTGATGAAACGCTGGCTATATTTCAGAAGTTTTACGAAAGCCGTCAATAATCATAACCGTCCCGGTTCAGTGAGTCTGTATGACAACGCTCCTCAGGCCTTTTCTGCACGATCGCTTTTTGCATCTGTTAGTTTTGCTGGGGCTGATACTGGCCTGTTTTGCCCCTTTCTCACTGCGGACACTGCCTGAGGCTGTTGACTGGCCGACGATTATTACGCTCTGCGGCCTGTTGATGCTGACCAAAGGCATCGAGGCCAGCGGCTATTTTGACGTGCTGGGACGGCGACTGGTTAAGAGATTCCACCGGCAGCGCACGCTGGCGCTGTTTCTGGTGGCGGCCTCTGCGCTGCTCTCCACCTTCCTGACCAACGATGTGGCTCTGTTTATCCTGGTGCCTTTAACGCTTTCGCTGCGGCGCTACTCCGCCTTGCCCGTCACCAGAATCATCATTTTTGAGGCGCTGGCCGTGAATGCGGGATCGCTGTTAACCCCCATCGGCAATCCGCAAAACATTTTACTCTGGCGCCATGCCGGTAGTGGTTTTGCCGGATTTGTCTGGCAAATGCTGCCGCTGGCTGCGGTGATGGTTGGCAGTTTACTGTTGCTTACCGCCTGCTGTTTCTCTGGCAAAAAGATCGGCTCTGTTGCTGAACAGGAAACGCCACAGTGGCAGCGGCCTTTACTAATCGTCAGCGTACTCCTTTATGGCCTCTTTCTGTTGGCGTTAGAAATGGAGTGGGCCATTTGGGGCTTACTGCTGGTATTTGCTGTTTTCCTGGTGAAGGAGCGGCGTATCCTGCTGACGCTCGACTGGAGCCTGATTGCGGTCTTTATCGCCATGTTTATCGATGTGCATTTGCTGACCCATTTGCCTCTTCTTGCATCATCTCTTCACCATCTGCCCGGCTTACCGCCAGCGGGGCACTATCTGCTGGCCATTGGCCTGTCGCAGATTATCAGCAATGTTCCCGCCACCATTCTGCTGTTAAGCACGCTGCCTGCCACAACGCTGCTTGCCTGGGCGGTCAACATCGGCGGCTTTGGCCTGTTGCCCGGTTCGCTGGCTAATCTTATCGCGCTGCGCATGGCAAAAGATCGTGCTATCTGGTGGCATTTCCATCTCTATTCTCTGCCCATGTTGCTCTGGGCGATGGCGGCGGGATGGGGGCTACTTTTGTTATTAAATGCGGTTTGAGTTCAGGTTTATCTGAATTTATCTCCTTGATTACGTCACCAAAATCGCTTCATGTATAGTGGCGTAAAGCTGCGTTTGATTTTGTCAGTTTTCCATCTATGGTTAAGGCAGCTTGAATGTTTTCAGGTCCGCAACGGGCCTTTGCTAACTGATGAGAATTATGGCTAATCAATCGAATAATGAGTCTGAAGACGAGCAGCGCCAGCAGGACGACGAAGAGCAGCAGGAATCTTCACAACCTGAACGTAAGCGCCCGGGTAAAAAGCCGCTAATCATTCTGGCTGTTGTGGTGGTGATTGCCATCATTGTGGCGCTCTGGTTCTGGTTTACCACGCGTAACATCGAAACCACCGACGACGCCTTTACGGAATCGGATGCGGTGACCATCGCACCCAAAGCCTCTGGTTACGTAACGGAACTGCGAGTTAAGGATAACCAGCGGGTGAAGAAGGGCGATCTGCTGGTAGTTATTGATCCCAGAGACAACGCTGCGCAACGGGATCAGGCTCAGGCGCAGCTTGGGCTGGCTGTGGCACAACTCCATCAGGCGCAGGCTTCGCTGGCGCTCTCCAGAGTGCAGTATCCGGCGCAGAAAGATCAGGCGCTGGCACAGCAGGCCAAAGCGGAAGCGAACTACCTCAACGCGCAGGAAGATTACAAGCGTCAGCGCGGCGTTGATCCCCGTGCAACCTCGCAGCGTAATATCGACGCGGCCAACTCCCAGTTAAGAAGCGCACGCGCTGAACTTGAAAGCGCTAAGGCGCAGGTGGAAGTGGCTTCGCAGATCCAACTGCAAATCCGTCAGCAGGAAACCAATGTTGAGGCTCGCCAGCAGCAGGTTGCGCAGGCGCAGGCACAGCTCAATACCGCCAACCTTAATCTTTCCTATACGCAAGTGCGCGCGCCTTACGATGGGTTTGTCACCAAACGTAATGTGCAGGTTGGTACGCTGGTTCAGGCAGGATCATCACTGTTCTCACTGGTTTCACCAGATGTCTGGATCACCGCCAACTTCAAAGAGTCTCAGCTTGAGCGAATGAATCCGGGTGACAAAGTAGAGATCACCGTGGATGCCTGGCCAGATATGAAGCTGGAAGGGCATGTGGACAGTATTCAGATGGGTTCCGGCTCGCGCTTTTCCGCCTTCCCATCGGAAAACGCCACGGGTAACTACGTGAAAATTGTTCAGCGTGTGCCGGTGAAAATCGTGGTTGATAAGGGGCTGGATCCAAATAAACCGTTGCCGCTGGGCCTGTCGGTTGAACCTAAGGTCACGGTGGAATGAGTCACAGCCAGAGCTGGCAACCGGCCAGCAACCCCTGGCTGGTCGCGATGACGGTGACGCTGGCGGTGTTTATGGAAATACTGGACACCACTATTGTCAACGTGGCGCTGCCGCACGTTGCCGGTTCGCTCTCTTCAAGTTATGACGAATCCACCTGGGTTCTGACCTCCTATCTGGTGGCTAACGGCATCGTGCTGCCAATCTCTGCTTTTCTCAGCCGGGCATTGGGTCGTAAGCAGTTTTTCCTGATCTGTATCGTGATGTTTACCATCTGCTCCTTCCTGTGCGGAATAGCGACCGAGCTGTGGCAAATCATCCTGTTCAGAGTATTGCAGGGCTTCTTTGGCGGCGGGTTACAGCCGGTGCAGCAATCGGTACTGCTGGATTATTTCAAACCCGCAGATCGCGGCAAGGCGTTTGGCCTCTCTTCTATCGCCATTATTGTGGCGCCCGTACTGGGTCCTACACTTGGCGGCTGGATAACGGATAATTACAGCTGGCGTTGGGTCTTCTTTATCAACATCCCGGTGGGGATTTTCAGCGTCCTGGCCATTTATCAACTGCTGGAAGATCCGCCGTGGGAGCGTAAGCAGGCGAAGGGGAAACTGAATATCGATTACATCGGTATCGGCCTTATTACGCTTGGCCTGGGCTGCCTGCAGGTGATGCTGGATCGCGGTGAAGATGACGACTGGTTCCACTCAAATTTCATTATCACCTTTGCCGTTCTTACCGCTATTGGCCTGGTGGGTGCAGTCTACTGGCTGCTCTATGCGAAAAAGCCGGTGGTGGATCTGCACTGTCTGAAGGATAAGAACTTTGCTGTCGCCAGCATCCTGATGGCTGGTATGGCCGCCATCCTTTATGGCAGTTCGGTGGTGATCCCGCAGCTGGCGCAGCAGGATTTAGGCTACACGGCGACCTGGTCCGGGCTGGTGCTGTCGCCCGGCGCGGTGCTGATTGTGCTCTCGATCCCGCTGGTGCTGAAGCTGATGCCGATTGTGCAGACGCGCTGGCTGATCGCTTTCGGCTTTACCTGCCTGTTTGTCTCGTTTGTTTACTCCGCCACGCTGACGCCGAATGTGGATTTCACTACGCTGGTGATGATGCGCAGCGCGCAGACCATCGGGCTGGGCTTCCTGTTCGTACCGCTGACCACTATCGCTTTTGTGACCATTCCGCAGCGGCTGAACGCCGACGCGTCGGCGTTGTTTACTATGTGTCGTAACGTAGCAGGCTCGATAGGCATCTCGCTTTCCACCGCGATGATCACCGAAAGGGAGCAGGTGCGCAGTGCGCATATGGTGCATAACATGTCCCCGCTCAACGAGCAGTTTAATCTGACCGTAGAGCGTTGGGCACAGGGCGTAAGGGACTTCACCTCCGTGGTGGGCGATCCGGTCACCATCGCCACCGGGCAGTTATATCAGGAGATGATCGCCCAGGCCCGCATTCTGGCCTATATCGACGTCTTTATGGGCCTCAGTATTGTCGCCCTGGTCCTTATTCCTTTTTGTTTACTGCTTACGCCGATTAAGAGCGAGGGCAATGCTGGAGCACACTGACATGAACGTTTCCCCTCTTTTCCTGCGTTCGCGGCTTAGCGTGGTGCTTGCCGCGCTGGCTCTGTCGGCCTGCTCCGTCGGGCCTGACTATCAGGCACCCAATCCTGTAATGCCGGGATTGTTTAACAATATTCAGTCCGGCAGCGGGTCTAATCCTCAGGCCAGGACCACTAACCCGAGCTGGTGGCGATCGTTTAACGATCCTCAGCTGGATAGCCTGATCGATCGCGCCATTGCTGGCAACCTCAGCCTGCAACAGGCAGTGCTGCGCATCGCTGGTTCGCGTCAGCAGCTGAATCAGGCGCGCGGTGCCTGGTTCCCTTCGGTTAACGGCAATCTTTCTGCTCAACGCCAACAGTTGGGGATCAAAGGTGAGCTGGAATCCAATGGCGTCTATAACCAGGCAAACCAGGTGGACCCGGAAATCAGCTCTGCGCTGAACGGACTGACGCAGCCAGTCGCGCTCTATCAGGGCAGTTTTGATGCCTCCTGGGAACTGGATTTGTGGGGCAAAGTGCGTCGCCAGGTCGAGATGGCTGACGCGCAGCAGCAGGAATCGGTAGAGAGCCGTAACGATGCGCTGGTTTCGCTTGAGGCGGAAGTCGCCAGGACCTACCTGCAGCTTCGCGGCGCGCAATCCGTGAGCCAGACGCTGCAAACGCAGATTGAGGTCGCGCAGCAGACGCTGGATTTAACCCAGAGCCAGCAGCACAATGGCCTGGCTCCACAGATGGATGTGGAGAATGCTCGTGCTCAGCTCCATTCACTGCGCGCCCAGCTGCCGCAATATGAGTCGCAAATTCATCAGGCGATGAATGGCCTGGCCGTGCTGACGGGCAAGCCGCCCGGCGCGCTGGACAGCGAGCTGATGGCGAACAAAGCGTTGCCGCCGTTACCTGAGGTCGTGCCGGTGGGGCTGCCTTCCACGCTGGCCAGGCGCAGACCGGATGTCCGCCAGGCGGAAGCCCAACTGCATGCTGCTACCGCCAGCATCGGCGTGTCGGTCGCCCAGCTGTTCCCGGATCTCTCCCTCACCGGTCAGTTCGGCATGCGCAACACCGAGGCCAGCTATCTGGATAACTGGAGCAGCCATTTCTACAGCTTCGGCCCTTCACTCTCTATTCCGATTTTCCAGGGCGGCAGGCTGGTTTCCAGCGTCAAGCTGGCCAGAGCCGAGCAGGCCAGCGCCGCCCTGGGCTACCGCCAGACCGTGCTGACGGCTCTGCAGGATGTGGAGAACGCGCTGGTCAGCTATCGTACCGATCAACAACAGGTTGAGGGGCTGGATCAAACCGTGGAGGCGCTGCAGAACGCCTTTACGCTGGCGAACGACAGCTACAGACAGGGACTCTCTTCCTTTATCGATGCGCTGGATGCGCAGCGTCAGCTGGCGCAGGCAAAGCAACAGGCAGCCCAGGCCAGGGTGCAGAGCAGCCTGGACCTGGTGGCGCTCTACAAGGCGCTGGGCGGCGGCTGGGAGCTCTATCAAAACGTGAAGATGCCTGACTATTCGGTGTTTGGCCCTGCTGAACAGGCGGACAGCCCCATTAAGTAACCAACAGCGAATACTTTTCCTGGTGCTCTGTAAGGCTCGGCAGGCCATAAAAGAAAATGTTTTTTTATGGCCTGGCGGCACCAGTCTTATATTTTTCCGGGATCGGCAATTAAGAAGTAGAATTTCAGAACCTCGTAAGAAAACCCAACTCCTTGATTAAATTGCTTCCCCGTTTCTTCTCTCCAGCCCTGATTTCAGGTTGCCGATTCCCTGTGGCCATTTTCCACTGTCTGATTGCCAGCTTCCCGGTTCCGGTATCTTTTAAGTGACATAATTTTTCTTCTTCAGGGAGCCTGTTCACTTTTAAAAAAGAAATTTATGCCGCGAACAGCAGGGAAGGGCATAGCCAGCGCTTCAGCGAACTGAAACGTATTTTCTAAATAGGGGTGGGTAAAATTTAAACAGTTTCATTTCCGCACATGACTCTTCACTACTGACAAGTTTTACAGGTCATATCTGTGCAGCTGGTCACAGAACGGTTGGTGGGATGCGCGCCAGCTCTCAAAATTTAATTTTCATAGTTAATGAAAATGAAAAAAATAAACTAAATTGTTTGCCATACCAGTTGAATGTTATGACATCGTGACTTTCTCTGATCCGTTCCTTTCCACCCGGTAAGAATAAGAGGTAGAAAACCACCATGGCAAAAGAACAGTACATTACCCCCAGTCGGGCTTCAGGCCCCAACAGCGAAACCCCTGCCGAACCCTTTGTGAAAGTCATTGCCGTTATCGCCACGCTGGGCGGCCTGCTGTTTGGTTATGACACGGGCGTTATCTCAGGTGCGCTGCTGTTTATGGGTAATGAGCTGCACCTGACGCCATTTACCACCGGTCTGGTCACCAGTTCTCTGCTGTTTGGCGCGGCTTTTGGCGCACTCTTCTCTGGTCATTTCGCCGCTGCCGCCGGGCGCAGGAAAATCATCATTATCCTTGCGGTGATCTTCGCCGTCGGGGCGTTGGGAACCTCACTGGCACCGGATGTGCACTGGATGATTTTCTTCCGCCTGGTGCTGGGCGTTGCCGTTGGTGGTGCCGCTGCCACGGTGCCGGTCTATATTGCGGAAATTGCCCCGGCCAACAAACGCGGACAGCTGGTAACGCTACAGGAATTAATGATCGTTTCCGGTCAGATGCTGGCCTATATCTCCAATGCTGGCTTTAACGCGGCATGGGGCGGCGAAAGCACCTGGCGCTGGATGCTGGCTATTGCCACCATTCCCGCTGTAGCACTCTGGTTTGGTATGATGTTTATGCCCGATACGCCACGCTGGTATGCAATGAAAGGACGGCTGGCCGAGGCGCGCAAAGTGCTGGAACGCACGCGCGCTAAAGGCGACGTGGAATGGGAAATGACAGAAATTGAGGAGACGCTCGCTGAAGATGAAAACAGAGCGCCGCCCAGCCTGCGTGAGCTGAAAAAGCCCTGGCTGTTCAAGCTGTTCCTGATTGGCGTGGGGGTGGCGGTCATTCAACAGCTTTCCGGCGTGAATACCATTATGTATTACGCTCCCACCATGCTGAAGGCCGTGGGGATGAGTACCGACGCGGCGCTGTTTGCTACCATCGCTAACGGCGCGATTTCGGTATTGATGACCTTTGTGGGTATCTGGCTGCTGGGGAAAATCGGGCGCCGTACCATGACCATGATCGGTCAGTTCGGCTGTACTGCCTGCCTGCTGTTTATCGGTGCCGTAAGTTACCTGATGCCGGAAACGATTAACGGCGAGGTTGACGTCTTCCGTGGCTATCTGGTGCTGCTGGGTATGTTGATGTTCCTGAGCTTCCAGCAGGGCGCGCTCTCTCCCGTTACCTGGCTGCTGCTGTCAGAAATCTTCCCGACCCGCCTGCGCGGCATCTTTATGGGCGGTGCCGTTTTCGCCATGTGGATTGCCAACTTCCTTATTTCACTCACTTTCCCGCTTCTTCTGGCAACCGTTGGTCTGGCAGGCGCCTTCTTTATCTTCGCCTTTATCGGGCTTTTCGGGGCACTGTTTGTGATCAAATGCGTGCCGGAAACCCGTAACCGCAGCCTGGAACAGATTGAACATTACCTGCACGACTGGCTGAGCGACGAGGTGGAAACGCGGCCGATGCCCGTGCCAAAACGTGAGCTGGAAAGCCATTAACGAAAACTAACCATGCTCTGCGGGGTGGCGGTGTATTCGCCGCCCCTTTTTTTTGGCATAATGCGCGCTGGTTCACATTCTCCATCGCAAACGAAAGGCAATCCCTGTGCTAGTTTCCAGCAACGTCACCATGCAGTTTGGCAGTAAGCCGCTGTTCGAAAACATCTCTGTCAAATTTGGCGGCGGTAACCGCTATGGCCTGATCGGTGCCAACGGTAGCGGCAAGTCCACCTTTATGAAAATTCTGGGTGGGGATTTAGTTCCTTCTGGCGGCAACGTGTCGCTCGACCCTAACGAGCGTATCGGTAAGCTGCGTCAGGATCAGTTCGCCTTTGAACAGTATACCGTGCTGGATACCGTGATCATGGGCCACGGCGAGCTTTGGGAAGTGAAAGAGGAGCGTGACCGGATCTACTCGCTGCCAGAAATGACCGAGGAAGATGGCTACAAAGTCGCCGACCTGGAAGTCAAATATGGCGAAATGGACGGTTACACCGCAGAAGCGCGCGCGGGCGAACTGCTGCTGGGCGTGGGGATACCGCTGGAGCAGCATTACGGCCCGATGAGCGAAGTCGCACCAGGCTGGAAACTGCGCGTGCTGTTGGCACAGGCGCTCTTCTCTAACCCGGAAATTCTGCTGCTCGACGAACCGACGAACAACCTGGACATCGATACTATTCGCTGGCTGGAACAGGTGCTGAACGAGCGCAACAGCACCATGATCATTATTTCGCATGACCGTCACTTCCTGAACATGGTCTGTACTCATATGGCGGATCTGGACTACGGCGAGCTGCGCGTTTATCCGGGCAACTACGACGAATACATGACTGCGGCAACGCAGTCGCGTGAGCGCCTGCTCTCTGATAACGCCAAGAAAAAAGCGCAGATCAACGAACTGCAGTCGTTTGTCAGCCGCTTCAGCGCCAACGCCTCCAAGTCGCGCCAGGCAACTTCACGTGCGAAGCAGATCGATAAAATCAAGCTGGAAGAAGTTAAAGCCTCCAGCCGTCAGAACCCGTTTATCCGCTTTGATCAGGATAAAAAGCTGTTCCGTAATGCTTTGCAGCTTGAGTCGCTGACCAAAGGTTTCGATCAGGGGCCGCTGTTCAAAAACGTCAACCTGCTGCTGGAAGTGGGCGAGAAGCTGGCTATCCTCGGGCCAAACGGTATCGGTAAAACGACGCTGCTGAAAACGCTGGTCGGGGAACTGCAGCCCGATGCGGGTGAAGTGAAATGGTCGGAAAATGCGCAGATTGGCTACTACGCGCAGGATCACGCCCACGACTTCGCGGATGACCTGAGCGTATTCGACTGGATGAGCCAGTGGAAGCAGGAGAGCGATGACGAGCAGGCCGTACGCGGTATCCTGGGTCGCTTACTCTTCAGCCAGGATGATATCAAGAAGCCCGCTAAGGTGCTTTCCGGGGGCGAAAAGGGCCGCATGCTGTTCGGTAAGCTGATGATGCAAAAACCGAACGTGCTGATCATGGATGAACCGACCAACCACCTTGATATGGAATCCATTGAAGCGATCAACATGGCGCTGGAGATGTATGAAGGGACGCTGGTGTTTGTCTCCCATGACCGTGAATTCGTCAGCTCGCTGGCCACCCGCGTGATTGAAATGACGCCGGGCAAATTCAATGACTTCACGGGTAACTACGAAGACTATCTGCGCAGCCAGGGTATTAACGGCTGATCTGCCGATCGGAAAAACAGGGGGATCGCCAGATCCCCTTTTTCTCTTACTATTGCGGCCTCCCTTACACCACCTCAACCCGATTTTTACCCATGGTTTTAGCCTGATAAAGGGCTTTATCCGCCTGGCCAATTAACGTTTGTCGCGGATCCACTGCCAATTCTCTCTCCATAACGTGCAGTCCGATACTTACAGTAACGATTTTCGCCGGATGATCGCTGTTCTTATGGGGAATGGCCAGTGCTGCAATCCCTGCGAGCGCCGATTCAGCAAACCGTAAGGCGTCTTCCTGATTGCTGCCCGGCAGGATCACCGCAAACTCTTCCCCGCCAAAGCGCGCAATCATGTCATCCGAACGATGGGAGATACGCAGCAGGGCGTCTCCGACACGTTTCAGACACTCATCACCAGCCAGGTGCCCGTAAGTGTCATTAAAGCGCTTAAAGGAGTCCACATCGATCATCAGCAGCGCCAGCGGCTTGCGCAGCTTGCTGGCGCGCTCAAGGCAGCGGTCAAGATAGAGATCAAACTGCCGCCGGTTCGCCAGCCCGGTCAGACTGTCCACCAGCGCCAGCGTTTGCAAGGTGCGGTTCATGGCGGTGAGCTGGTCGCGAACCCGCGTCAGCTCCGCCTGATCGCGAATATTCTGGCTGAGATTACGCAGCAGGAAATATCCCAGCGCAAAGATAATCAGCAATAGCAGGCCGCACATTACAAGATAAATCAGCAGATCGGCAAACCAGGCATGCAGCAGCGCTTTATGGTCATAACCTACAGCCACCACCAGCGGGTAGCGTTTCAGGCTAGCGTAACCAAAGATCCGTTCAATGCCGTCCAGCGCCGCTTTATAGGTGGCTGTGCCGTTGGGGGCCGTTTTAAGCAGCTCGGTAAACAGCGGGCTTCTGGAGATATTGTGATTGATGGTGCTGTCAGAGAAAGGGCGGGCAAACAGCACGTTTCCTTCATTGCTTAACAAAGCTATCAGACCGCGATCGCCCAGATTATAGTAGCCAAAAATTTGGCGGAAATAGTCGATGCGCAGCGTGCCAAGCAGCACGCCACGGAATGAGCCATCAAGGTTATTCAGCCTCATTGAGATGGGAATAATCAGATCGCCGTTAGTCCGGCTGCGGATCACTTCGCTGATATGCACTCCATCGCCAGGATTTTGCTGATGGTAGCGAAAATAGGCCCGGTCGCTGTTGTTGCTTTGCTGCCGGACCGGGCCTTGAGAAGTGATGACCCAGTTTCCTTTACTGTCGTAAATGAACAATCCATTCAGTTGAGGCAAAGAGCTTTTGCGCTCGATCAGCAGGTTACGCAGATTATTCTGCCGCTCCGTATCGAGGCCAACCAGCGTGATACGATCGCGCAGCTCCTGAAGCGTCAGTTCGACCTGAAGAAAAGAGTCCTCTGACTGCCGCGCCACCGATTGCGAGAGGTTACGCGCATCGTTCTGCGTCTCATTCACCATACGTTCCCAGGTGTTGAGCACGACCCAGCCGGTCACCAGCAGCACCGCGCCGCTAATCACCACTAAAAAGACGATCAGCATCCGCCGAAAGTTCTGCATGCTGACGTCAGGCTGTAAACCAGGCTCTCCGGTCATTATGTCCAGGCTCCTTTGGCTGGCCGTATCATGCACTAACTATAGTGCCAGCCAGCTAAGGACGTTGTTTTTATTCCGGAAAAAGAGGAAAAGTGCGCAGGTGGTAACAATAAACCGCTATTTAAGGGCGTAATGGGGATTATTAAAACTCAGCGGCTGCACACTTCGCAGGCTGGATCTTTCGCCACCTTCATTTCGCGGAATTGCAGAGTCATCGCATCATACATCAGCAGTTTTCCCGCCACGCTGCTGCCATAGTGAGTGAGCAGGCGGATAGCCTCCATCGCCTGCAGCGCCCCAATAACGCCAACCAGCGGCGCCATCACGCCCGCTTCCACACAGCTAAGCGTGGCATCACCAAACAGCCTGCTGATGCAGCGATAGCAGGGCGCCTCCTGTTGCCAGCTAAAAACGCTGATTTGACCTTCCATGCGAATCGCCGCGCCAGAGACCAGCGGCGTTTTGCTGGCAAAACAAAGCTTATTAAGCTGTTCACGAGTGGCGATGTTATCCGTACAGTCCAGCACCACATCATGGCGGGCAATCAGGGCGGCGAGCTGCGCATCATTCTGCTGTTTATCAATTGTTTCCAGAGTAACATGCGGATTTATGGCGCTGAGCTGCTGACGGGCCGACTCGACTTTTGCCACGCCAATGCGATTGTCGTGATGCAAAATTTGCCGCTGTAAATTAGAGAGCGAAACAACGTCAAAATCTAACAGCGTGAGGTGACCCACGCCTGCGGAGGCGAGATAGGGACTGGCAGCGCAGCCCAACCCGCCCAGTCCTACAACCAGCGCCTTTGACGCTTTCAGCTTCTCCTGACCGTCAAAATCAAAGCCCCGCAGCACAATCTGGCGATTGTAGCGCAGGGTCTCTTCATCGCTGAGTTCCGGCAGCATGTTACCCCTCCAGCAGGAGGTTGAAGGGTTCGACATCTACCCATTCGCCAGCTTCAACATCGCCGCGATCCCGCTCCAGCACGATAAAACAATTTGCCAGGCTGAAGGAGCTGAAAACATGCGAGCCTTGTGAACCTGTGGTGTGCACCTCCAGCTCGCCTTGCGCATTACGCTGCAGGCGGCCACGCTGGAAATCAAGGCGTCCCGGCGACTTCTTCAGCTTGCTGGCGGTTTTCACACGCTGGCGGGGTGGCAATGCCGGGCCTTGTTGCCCGGCCAGTTTTGCCAGCAGCGGCTGAACGAGTTGATAAAAGGTCAGGGCGGCAGAAACCGGATTGCCGGGCAGGCCGCAGAACCAGCTCGCTTTCAGCCGGCCAAAAGCGAAAGGTTTACCGGGCTTTATCGCCAGCTTCCAGAAGCTGATTTCACCCAGTTCTTCCAGCATCTTTTTAGTGTAGTCCGCCTCGCCGACCGAGACGCCGCCGCTGCTGATTACCACGTCTGCCTGGCTGTCCGCCTGCCTGAACGCTTCCCGCAGCGCCTGCTCATCGTCGCGGATAATCCCTAAATCAATGACTTCACATCCCAGCTTATCCAGCATGATATGAACCGCAAAGCGATTGGTGTCATAGATCTGGCCCTCCGCCAGCGGCTTGCCTACAGGCTGTAGCTCATCGCCGGTAGAGAAAATAGCCACCCGGAGCTTGCGCAGTACCTTGACTTCAGCTACTCCCAGAGAAGCCAGCAGCGGCAGTTCAGCCGCGCCCAGCCTGATCCCCGCTTCCAGCACGGTCGCACCCTGCACAATGTCCTCACCCGCCAGCCGGATATTCTGGCCTTTCACCACATCCGCAGTAATACGGATAGCCTCGCCTTGCTGCTCAGTCTGCTCCTGCATCACCACCGCTTCAGTTCCTGGTGGAATGGGCGCGCCTGTCATAATGCGGATACAGCTTCCGGCTGGCCACTCGCCTTTAAAAGGCGCACCGGCAAAGGCTTTTCCGGCAACATTAAGCACGGAACCAGCCTCTGCCAGACGCAGCGCATAGCCATCCATCGCTGAATTGGCAAAAGGCGGCACATTAATGGGTGAAGTTACGGCACAGGCCGTGACACGGCCTACGGCTGCAGGCAGCGTCAGCGTTTCCGTCTCTGTTACCGGTGTAAGGGGGGCCAGCATCGTTGCCAGCGCATCATCCAGCGAGATCAGTCCCGCGGTAAAAGCTTCCATTAGCGTCTCCAGCGTGCCTGAAAAGTCAGGCAGGCATCCAGTCAGATGGCTCTATTATGGCGCGATTTGCGCATCGGGTCACGTCGACCGCCGTCAGGGGTATGAGATAGAACACTTTGGTATTATCAGGCAGCGAACATTCTGCTTTACATCACTTTACAGCCTGCCTATAGTCAAAAACAGCCTGATATTTAACTAATTGATGCTAACCCAGTGTTTTTCATGCCGATTTGGTACCCAGGATAAAGCAATTATGGTCAGAGCAGTCATTGCCATTCACGGTGGCGCAGGCGCCATCGCCCGCGCCAGTATGAGCGCAGAGAAAGAGCAGCACTATATTCAGGCCTTATCAGGCATTGTGTCAGCCGGGCAGGCAGTGCTGGCCAGTGGCGGCAGCGCCCTTGATGCCGTGACCGAGGCCGTGCGGCTGCTGGAAGAGTGCCCCCTGTTTAATGCCGGAAAAGGGGCAGTATTTACCCATCAGGGCACGCATGAGCTGGATGCCTGCGTAATGGACGGGCGCTCTCTGGAGGCGGGTGCAGTCGCGGGGGTAAAAACCATCCGCAATCCCGTTCTGGCAGCGCGTGCGGTACTGGAAGCGAGTCCTCACGTCTTATTTACCGGCGAAGGAGCAGAGCAGTTTGCTGCGCTTCAGGGAATTGAGCAGGTGCCGCCCGATTTCTTCTCTACGCCGGAACGCTGGGAACAACTTCAGCGTGCGCTTCACTCAGACCACGCGGTGCTCGATCACGATGGCGCAGCCCGAACCCCGGACGATCCTCTGGACCCGGATCGCAAGTTCGGTACGGTAGGCGCCGTGGCGCTGGATCTCTCTGGTAATCTTGCTGCTGCTACCTCAACAGGCGGCATGACCAACAAGCAGGCCGGACGCGTGGGCGATACTCCCCTTATCGGCGCGGGCTGCTATGCCAATAACGCCAACGTGGCAGTCTCCTCTACTGGTACCGGTGAAGTGTTTATGCGCACGCTGGCAGCCTATGATATCGCCGCGCTGATGGAGTATGGCGGTCTGTCGCTGAAAGAGGCGAGCGACCGGGTGGTGATGGAGAAGATCCCTGTGCTGGGCGGCAGCGGCGGCGTTATCGCCGTGGACCGTGAGGGTAATGTGGCGCTGCCTTTCAACAGTGAAGGAATGTATCGTGGCTATGGCTATGTTGGCGATGCGCCGAATATAGGTATTTATCGCGAAGAATAAGGAGGCAGGATGTCAGTGACCCCTGAACTGCCTGCCGGGCAGGTATTATCGGTCAGAAACCTCAGCGTGAGCTTCCGGCAGGAAGAGGGCGTTGTTCATGCAGTGAAAAACCTGTCGCTTGATGTCCAGCGGGGCGAAACGCTGGCGATTGTAGGCGAGTCTGGTTCAGGGAAGTCCGTTACCTCGCTGGCACTGATGCGCCTGGTCGAGCAGGGTGGCGGTCAGATAGAGAGCGGTGAGATGTGGCTGCGCAGGCGTGACGATCGGGTGATTAATTTGACCAGCGCCACGCAGTCTCAGCTGCGCACTATCCGTGGCGCCGATATGGCGATGATCTTCCAGGAGCCGATGACCTCGCTGAATCCTGTGTTCCCGGTGGGAGAGCAAATTGCGGAATCTATCCGGCTGCATCAGGGGAAAAGTCACCGGGAGGCGTTAAAAGAGGCTGAGCATATGCTCGACCTGGTGCGTATTCCGGAAGCGGAAAACGTCCTCTCCCGCTTTCCTCATCAGCTCTCTGGCGGCATGCGCCAGCGGGTGATGATTGCTATGGCGCTCTCCTGCCGTCCTGCGCTGTTGATTGCAGATGAGCCTACTACGGCGCTGGATGTGACGATTCAGGCGCAGATATTACAGCTGATCCGCGTGCTGCAAAAAGAGATGCAGATGGGGGTGATATTTATCACGCATGACATGGGGGTGGTCGCTGAGATGGCAGATCGCGTCCAGGTGATGTACCGCGGCGACGTGGTGGAAACCGGTCCGGTTGAAGCCATTTTCCGCTCGCCTCAACAGCCCTATACGCAGGCCCTGCTGGCCGCCGTGCCAAAACTTGGCACCATGACCGGTCAACCCTTCCCGGCCAAATTCCCCTTACTGACGCCAGAGAGCCACGACGAGATTGTGGTGCCTCAGGATACCGTATCGCCCGGCGCTGAGCCGGTATTGCAGGTCAGGGATTTGGTGACCCGATTCGATATTCGCAGCGGGATCTTCAACCGCGTCACCCGCCGTGTACACGCGGTGGAAAAGGTGAGTTTTGATCTCCGGCCGGGAGAAACGCTGGCGCTGGTGGGCGAATCCGGCTGCGGCAAATCGACGACTGGCCGCTCGCTGCTGCGGCTGGTAGAGAGCCAGGGCGGCACTATTACCTTTAACGGCAAGCGTATCGATAACCTTACGGGGCCGGCACTCTCCCACCTGCGGCGGGATATCCAGTTTATTTTTCAGGATCCTTACGCCTCGCTCGATCCCCGGCTGACCGTGGGTTTTTCAATTATGGAGCCGCTGCTGGTCCACGGACTGGCAAAAGGGCAGGCGGCAGAAGATCGCGTTGCCTGGCTGCTGGAGCGTGTGGGTCTGCTGCCGGAGCATGCACGGCGTTATCCGCACGAGTTTTCCGGCGGCCAGCGTCAGAGGATCTGTATTGCACGCGCGCTGGCGCTCAATCCAAAAGTGGTGATTGCCGATGAGTCCGTCTCGGCGCTGGATGTTTCTATTCAGGCACAAATCGTCAACCTGATGCTCGATCTTCAGCGCGAGTTCGGTATCGCTTTCCTGTTTATTTCACACGATATGGCAGTGGTGGAGCGCATCAGCCATCGCGTAGCGGTTATGTACCTCGGGCAGATTGTGGAGATCGGCCCCCGGCAGTCGGTGTTTGAAAACCCACAGCATCCCTACACGCGCAAGCTGATGTCTGCCGTGCCGGTGGCCGACCCAGGCCATCGTCGTCGCGAGCGGGCACTGCTGGTGGATGAGATACCCAGCCCCATCCGTGCCCTTGGGGACGAACCGGTAGTGGCACCGCTGGTCGAGGTGAGTGCCGGACACTATGTTGCCCGCCATCTGATTGGCGGAGCCTGATATTGCTGCACAACAACAAGGACTTCAGGAGATGAACGCAAAATGATGATTCATAGCAAACGTAAGTTACTGATCGCTGCCGGTTTACTGAGCAGCGCTGCCGCCGTTCCTGCCTGGGCGGCAAAAGATGCGGTGATCGCCGTCGGTTCCAATTTCACCACCCTCGATCCCTATGACGCCAACGATACCTTGTCGCAGGCTGTCGCCAAGTCCTTTTATCAGGGGCTGTTTGGCTTTGATAAAGAGATGAAACTGCAGAATGTGCTGGCTGAGAGTTACGACGCCAGCAAAGATGGGCTGACCTACACCATCAAACTGCGCAGCGGCATTAAGTTTCAGGACGGCACCGACTTTAACGCCGAAGCGGTGAAGGTAAACCTGGATCGCGCCAGCAATCCTGACAATCATCTTAAGCGTTACAACCTGTTCAAATCGGTAGCAACTACTGAGGTGATTGATCCCACAACGGTTAAAATCACCCTGAAGCAGCCGTTCTCAGCCTTTATTAATACGCTTGCCAGCCCGGCAGCGGCGATGATTTCGCCAACGGCGTTGAAAAAATATGGCAAAGAGATTGGCTTCCATCCCGTGGGCACCGGTCCTTTTGAGCTGGATACCTGGAACCAGACCGATTTTGTGAAGGTGAAAAAATTCGCCGGTTACTGGAAGAAAGGCTATCCGAAGCTGGATACCATTACCTGGCGTCCGGTCGTGGATAACAATACCCGCGCGGCTATGCTGCAAACCGGTGAAGCTAACTTCGCTTTCCCTGTTCCTTATGAGCAGGCCAAACTGCTGGAGAAAAATACCAGGCTGGATCTGGTGACGTCGCCATCGATTATGCAGCGTTATATCAGCTTTAACGTTACGCAGAAGCCGTTCGATAACCCGAAGGTGCGCGAGGCGATTAATTACGCCATTAACCGCCAGGCGCTGGTCAAGGTAGCCTTTGCGGGCTATGCCACGCCAGCAACGGGAATTGTACCGCCAGCCATCCAGTATTCTCAGGCCTATCCTGCGCCGGAATATAATCCCGCTAAAGCGCGTCAGCTGCTGAAGGAAGCGGGCTACCCGAATGGCTTTACCACTACGCTGTGGTCCTCTCATAACCACAGTACCGCGCAGAAGGTGTTGCAGTTTACGCAACAGCAGCTGGCGCAGGTAGGGATTAAAGCCAAAGTAACGGCGATGGATGCTGGTCAGCGTGCGGCTGAAGTGGAAGACAAAGGGCAGAAAGAGAGCAATGTGCGGATGTTCTACACCGGCTGGTCTGCTTCCACGGGTGAGGCAAACTGGGCATTAACACCGCTGTTCGCCACGCAATCCTGGCCGCCAACTATCTTTAACACCGCGTTCTACAGCAATCCTCAGGTGGATAACGATCTGAGCGATGCGCTGAAAACCACGGATGGAGAGAAAAAGGCCGCGCTCTATAAGGATGCGCAGGACCGCATCTGGAACGATCGCCCCTGGGTGCCGCTGGTGGTGGAAAAACTGGTATCTGCTAATACCAAAAATCTCACCGGCTTTTACGTGATGCCGGACACCTCGTTCAGCTTTGATGACGCCGATCTGAAGTAATCCCGCAACAGAGAGCCACCCCTTCTCTGTGGGAGGCGTGGCTCTCTGAGCGGCAGGACAACGCATGCTCAACTATTTTATCAGACGTTTACTGGGACTGATCCCCACGCTGCTTATTGTGGCAGTGCTGGTGTTCCTGTTCGTTCATCTGCTGCCTGGCGACCCGGCGCGCCTGATTGCCGGGCCGGAAGCCGATGCCACCGTCGTGGCGATGGTCCGACAGCAACTGGGGCTGGATCAGCCGCTTATCCAGCAGTTCTGGCACTTCATTATTAATGCGGTTCAGGGGGATTTTGGTCAGTCGATGGTCTCCAGGCGGCCCGTTTCCTCCGAGATTGCCGCACGCTTCTTCCCCACGCTGTGGCTGACGTTGAGCAGCATGGTGTGGTCGGTGATTTTCGGCATGACCATTGGCATCGTTTCTGCCGTCTGGCGCAACCGCTGGCCCGACAGAATCGGTATGACGCTGGCGGTCTCCGGCATCTCCTTTCCGGCGTTTGCGCTGGGCATGTTGCTGATGCAGATCTTTTCGGTGGAGCTGGGCTGGCTGCCTACGGTGGGCGCTGATAGCTGGCGACACTACATTTTGCCCTCTCTCACCCTTGGTGCTGCGGTTGCTGCGGTAATGGCTCGCTTTACCCGCGCCTCTTTTGTGGAGGTGATGCAGGAAGATTATATGCGCACCGCACGCGCCAAAGGGGTGCGTGAATCCCTGGTGGTGGTGAAACATGGCTTGCGTAACGCGATGATCCCGGTAGTCACCATGATGGGCCTGCAGTTCGGTTTTCTCCTTGGCGGGTCGATTGTGGTGGAAGTGGTCTTTAACTGGCCAGGCCTGGGCCGACTACTGGTGGATTCGGTTGAAATGCGTGATTACCCGGTGGTGCAGGCGGAAGTGCTGCTGTTCTCACTGGAATTTATTCTCATTAACCTGGTTGTGGATATGCTTTACGCCGCCATCAACCCCGCGATTCGTTATAAATAAGGACACGCGATGAAAAACTGGCGACGTAGCGCGGCGCTCTCCGCGATGCCAACGGTAGAGCGCGTCCGTACCCCCTGGCGTGAGTTCTGGCGGCGTTTTCGTCGCCAGCCAGTAGCGATGGTGGCCGGTGTTTTCGTTATGCTGCTGATTGTTGTAGCGGTAATCGCGCCCTGGATAGCGCCGTTTGATGCCGAAAATTATTTCGATTATGACCGGCTGACGGAAGGCCCATCGGCGATGCACTGGTTTGGCGTGGACTCTCTCGGGCGGGATATCTTCAGCCGCGTGCTGCTGGGCACCCGTTTATCGCTGATCTCCGGCTTTTTTTCGGTAGCGATAGGCGCAGCCATTGGTACTCTTCTTGGGCTGCTGGCTGGCTATTATGAAGGGTGGTGGGACCGAATCATTATGCGCATCAGCGATGTGCTGTTTGCCTTTCCGGGGATACTGCTGGCCATTGCCGTGGTGGCGATCATGGGTTCCGGCATGTCGAACGTGATTATAGCGGTAGCGATTTTCAGTATTCCCGCCTTTGCCCGTCTGGTGCGCGGCAATACGCTGGTGCTGAAGCATATGACCTTTATTGAGTCCGCGCGCAGCATTGGCGCATCGGACATTACTATTATTCTGCGTCATATTTTGCCGGGTACGCTCTCTTCCATCGTGGTCTATTTCACCATGCGTATCGGCACCTCGATTATTACCGCTGCCAGTCTCTCTTTCCTTGGGCTTGGCGCACAGCCGCCCACGCCGGAATGGGGTGCGATGCTGAACGAAGCGCGGGCTGATATGGTGATGGCACCACATGTGGCTATTTTCCCCAGTCTGGCTATTTTTCTGACGGTGCTCGCCTTCAACCTGTTAGGAGATGGGCTACGCGATGCGCTGGACCCTAAACTGAAAACCTGATTTTATGCAGCCTTCCCTGACGGGCGCAGCCAGCAACTTTTTATGCCAGGCTTGCTGTTATTTAAGGAGAGAGTGGATGAAAGAGTTCGACTATGAGCAGGATTTCAGCAAGATCGATTTTCGCCAGCATCCGGAGCGGTATCAGGTAGGGCGGGGCGAACAGGGTGTACTGATGGTAGAGCCTTATAAAAGCGAAATCCTGCCGCACTGGCGCTTTAAAACGCCCGCTATTGCTGAAGTCTCCTCCAAAAAAATCATGGAGCTGTTTGAGGCGTACCGGGCCAGCGATGATTTTGTCGGCATGGATATGGCCCGAAAGTTCATCCAGATGGGCTACACTCGCGCCAGGCGTTATGCCAATCATAAAGGCGGCAAAAAATATGGTGTGGATCGCGAAATCCTGCCTTATGAACTGAATGAGGAAAAAGCGGCGGCGGCGGCTATCTTCAAGCGCTGCTGGGACAGGCTGCGGGAGGATAAAGATTACTTAGCCCGTAAAAAAAAGCATCAGGCTGAGTATGGCTGAAAACAGCGCCAGGCTGAAAGAGTCCGCTGGCAGTGGCAACAAGCGCCCCTGTCGCTGATGCCAGCCTGACCTGAAGAAAGGCCTTTGATGTCGGCATATCTGAGGCATAACCGTCCCGCCTGAAGAGTGACGGCGGGACGGGAAGCACGTCAGAGTTTAGAGGCCCACAGGTCGTATTCGTCGGCGTTATCTACCTTCACACGAACCACATCGCCTGGCTTCAGGGATTTTTCACCGTTCAGGTATACGGCACCGTCGATTTCTGGCGCATCCGCCATGCTGCGACCAATAGCGCCTTCTTCATCCACTTCATCGATGATCACCAGGATCTCACGGCCCACTTTTTCCTGCAGGCGCTCAGCAGAAATGGCCTGCTGCAGCTGCATAAAGCGATCGTAACGCTCTTCTTTCACTGACTCTGGCACCGGGTCTGGCAGCTGGTTCGCCGTTGCGCCCTCAACCGGGCTGTATTTGAAGCAGCCAACGCGATCCAGCCGCGCCTCTTTCAGGAAGTCCAGCAGCATCTGGAAATCTTCTTCCGTTTCGCCGGGGAATCCCACGATAAAGGTTGAGCGCAGCGTCAGGTCGGGACAAATTTCACGCCAGCGCTTGATACGCTCCAGCGTGCGCTCTACGGCACCAGGGCGTTTCATCAGTTTCAAAATACGCGGGCTGGCGTGCTGCAGGGGAATATCCAGATAAGGGAGAAGCTTGCCTTCCGCCATCAGTGGAATGACATCATCCACATGAGGATAAGGATAGACGTAGTGCAGGCGGACCCAGACGCCCAGCTTCGCCAACTGTTCGCAAAGGCTGACCATGCTGGTTTTCACCGGCGATCCGTTCCAGAAACCGGTACGGTGCTTAACGTCCACGCCGTAGGCTGAAGTATCCTGCGAAATAACCAGCAGCTCTTTCACGCCAGCCTCAGCCAGGCGTTTAGCTTCATCCAGCACGGAGCCAATCGGACGGCTGTCGAGGTCGCCGCGCATGGAAGGGATAATACAGAAGGTGCAGCGATGGTTGCAGCCTTCAGAAATTTTCAGGTAAGCGTAATGGCGCGGCGTCAGCTTCACACCCTGTTCCGGCACCAGGCTCAGAAACGGGTTGTGCTGAGGTTTAGGAACGTACTGATGAACGTGTGACAGCACCTGCTCGTAGCTGTGAGGCCCGGTAATTTCGAGCACTTTTGGGTGCACTTCACGGATCTGATCCTCTTTTGCCCCCAGGCAACCGGTGACAATCACCTTACCGTTTTCATTCAGCGCCTCGCCAATCGCTTCCAGCGACTCCTGCACCGCGCTGTCAATAAAGCCGCAGGTATTGACGATAACGATCTCCGCATCATCATAGCGCGGCACCACTTCATAACCCTCTGTTCGTAACTCGGTGAGGATCCGCTCAGAGTCCACCAGATTTTTTGGGCAACCCAGCGAGACGAAACCGACCCGGGGCGCCATTGTTATATTTTGCGACATAGCTCATATCCTGTTCTGCACAGCAATTTTGCGCGGGATTCTACCCATCTCGCAGCAAAATTTATACAGCAATATGAAGTGTAGGGTGATTCTTATCAGAAACGAGGTAACAAAACGTTAGTCGCGTGCTGTGGCCTGAGCTAAATCCTTACGGGATGTTGGTGCTGGCTTTTTACTGCTGGAATAAATAAAGGCCAGCGCAATCCCCAGACAGACAATGGCCCCAAGACGGCTCACAGAGAATGGAATGGCGTCATTGCCTAACCAGCCAAAGCTGTCGATGAGCATACTCATGGTCAGCTGACCAAAAATAACCGCCACGGTTGCGACAGCCGCCCCAATTTTTTGGATCGCCAGCACCATAATAACGATATAAGGCACGCCACAAAAAGCGCCCAGCAGCTGCCATTTCGGCACGTCCAGCAGGCTGATAGCGTGCTTCGGTTCAAAATATAAAATCAGTAAGGCGGTGACCAGCGCGCCCACGGAAAAGGTCAGAAACGCACTTTTGAAAACGCCCACTTTGCTGCCAAGCTGGCCGTTAATTGCCGCCTGAATGCTGAGCGTCATGCCACCCACTACCGCCAGGATAATCATTAAAATAGTCATCAGTTTCCCTCAGCCACAAGAAGTAAGGCCGCAATAATAAAAATCAAAGCGATGATACGCTTACCATCAATTTTGCGATGGGGCGTGCCGAATAAGCCAAAATGGTCGATAACCAGGCTTTTAAAGACCTGCCCGGCCAGGATGCCAATCATGGTCATGGCAATGCCGATGGCGGGCGTGGCAAGCGTCAGGATCACCACATAGACAGGACCCAATACGCCGCCCAGTAACTGCCAGCCTGGCTGAGCAAAAAACGAGGGGCTGTTGCGCGGGCTGAAAAAGAGCATCAGGAAAAAAGTCAGGACTGCACCCACGCCAAAAATGCTGAAGGTGGCCCATAAATCGCCCACCTGACCGCCTAAAGGCCCCAACAGGCCCGCCTCAACGGATAATCCCATCCCGCCGCACACTACAAGTAAAATCAGTAAAAGCTGCATAAATCTGCTCTCATATTATTAAGGTTGGGAAGAATAGAGCAGTCCGGTATAATGAAAAACAGCATAATCTGACAAACACCTTTGCAGGAATTGCATCAATGAACGCCGGCGCAATCAATATCCGATCGTTACAGCTCTTTATCAGCGTTTTTAACGCGCAGAGTTTTTCGCAAGTGGCCCGGCGGGAAGGGGTGTCTGCTTCACTGGTATCGCGTACTGTGCATCAGTTAGAAGAGGCGCTGGGGCAACAGCTTTTTTACCGCACAACGCGCGCGGTAATTCCGACTGAAGCGGGTCGCCTGTTCGTTGACTATGCCAAAAATATGACTGAACAGCTCAGCGAAGCCCGCAAGGAACTTCAGGATCGTGCTCTTGAACCCGCAGGGCTGGTCAGACTCAACGCACCGGTATTTTTTGGGCAGCGCCACATTGCCCCCTGGCTGGCGGGTTTCGCCGAACGCTACCCACGCCTGCAAATCGAGCTTATTTTGACCGACGATTATGTCGATCCTCATCGTGAGGCAACGGATGTGATCTTTCGCATTGGCACGCTCACGGACTCCTCCTTTCATGCCCGCATCTTCGGCACGCAACGCTATCATGCGGCGGCATCGCCCGCCTATCTGCAACGTCATGGCATTCCTCTTGCCCCACAGGAACTGACCGCACATAACTGCCTGGTCTACAGCGGTTATGCCGGGCCAAATCGCTGGCTGTTCCGGCAAAATAGTGCCCCCTGGGTTCACTATCAGGTGAAAGCTTTATTGACCTCAAATAATGCGGAAACACTACTCACCGCTGCGCTGGGCGGGATGGGGATTGTTCTGTTTCCGGACTGGCTGATAGGCGATTTATTACAAACGGGCGAGCTGGTGAAAATCCTGCCTGAATTTGAAGCAGCGAATAAAACCGATGGGCAGCAGATTGCCGCTATTTATCCCAATACGCGTCGTCCGCCCTTAAATGTCCGTGCCGTCATCGATTATTTTGTTGAAGTCTACGGCTCGCCGCTTTACTGGAAATATGATTAGAAGCGTGCGGCGTAATTCCCCACGCTGGCAACCTGAAGTTCCGAATTCATCTGCTCCTGCTTAAAGTTCAGGGTCTGCTGGATAAACTTACGCGCTTAAGGTTTTGTAAAAACAACCCGTTGTTTACCTCCCTTCGCTAAATTTAACAGACACCCCTTCAGGAGAGTCGATATGCCTCGTTTGCTTACCCTTTGTCTGCTGGTTGTCTCAGCGTTTACTCTCTGGCCCGCACTGGCGGCGAAAGTAGAGGTTAAAGAGCTGCAACAGGGGTTGGATCATCCCTGGGCGCTGGCATTTCTGCCGGAAAATCAGGGGATTTTAATCACTGAGCGATCGGGGCAACTGCGCCGCTGGCAGCAGGGAAAAGGTTTATCCAAACCGATTGCCGGCGTACCCGCAGTCTGGGCGCAGCGACAGGGCGGCTTGCTGGATGTGGCACTGGCACCAGACTTCAGCCAGAACCGACATCTCTACCTGACCTGGACTGAAGCTGACAGTTCAGGGCGGGTGGGGGCTGTGATGGGTTATGGCGTGCTCAGTGACGACATGACCAGGCTTAACGATTTTAAAGTTATTCTCCGCCAGCAGCCGCCGCTTTCCAGCGGGGCGAATCTCGGTTCCCGGATCGTTTTTGATAACCAGGGCTATCTCTACGTGACCTTTGGCGATAATTTCCAGGCCGCTTCTGCGCAGGATTTGGCAGCCCTTAGCGGAAAAATCGTGCGTCTGAACGCCGATGGCACCGTTCCGCCAGATAATCCTTTTGTGGGTAAACAGGGGGCCAGAGGTGAAATCTGGAGCTACGGCATGCGTAACCCACAGGGCATTGCCTGGAACCCCTGGACGCAGGAGATATGGGAAAATGAGCATGGCCCGCGCGGCGGAGATGAAGTCAATATTCTGCGTAAAGGCGAGAACTACGGCTGGCCGTTGGCAACCTGGGGCATCGATTATAGCGGTGAAAAAGTGCCAGGTTCTGAAGGGGGAACCGCGTCGGGTACCCTCCAGCCCGCTTTCTGGTGGAAAGTCTCTCCCGCTCTGAGCGGCATGGCTTTTTATACCCATTCACGTTTTCCAGAGTGGAAAAGTTCGCTGTTTATCGGTGCGCTAAAGGATAAAAGCCTTATTCATCTCACCGTAAAGGGTGAGCAGGTAACAGAGAAAGAGCGGTTGTTAGCGGATCGCGGGGAACGCATCAGGGATGTTCGTCAGGGGCCGGACGGCTATCTCTATGTGCTGACGGATGAATCTGACGGCAAATTATTGCAGGTTGGATTGGCCGAGTAAGACTCCATGACGATCACGCGAGTGGCCCATAAAAGTGGGCCACTACGCCAGGTTAAAGCACACTTTTATCAGCCAGCTCGCCAGAACGCTACTTCACCCAGCGGCAGACTTCCCAACCACGCTGCTGCGCCAGCTGATGCAGGGGTTCACTGGGATTAACCACACAGGCGTGATCGGCATGTTCAAGCATCGGCAGATCGTTAATGGAGTCGCTGTAAGCCCAGGTTTTGGCAAAAGCGCTCTCCTGCTGGATGGCAAGCCAGTCATTCAGCCGGGTTACTTTGCCTTCTTTGTAGGTCATGGTGCCATAGCTCTGACCGCTGTAACGGTCATCGACAATTTCCACGCCTATCGCCAGCGCGCCTTGTGCACCCAGCTCTTCAGCTATCGGCACCACCAGATGTTCTCCACTGGCCGAGACCACCATGATCGTATCACCGCGCTGCTGATGCCATGCCATACGCTCGCGAGCGGCAGGATAAACGCGGGGAAGAATATCTCGCTGAATAAAACGCCTTACCCAGCCGGAAACGGTCAGCGTACCCATCCCCTCCAGTGGGGAGAGCGTGGTATGCATATATTCTTCAATGGAGAGCGATCCCTGATAATATTGCGCCATCAGCGCCTGCTCCTGCTCTATCAGCGCGGCTGGAGCAAAGCCCTGCGACACCAGCCAACGAAGCCACAAACCGGTACTGTCTTCACAGATTAGCGTTTCATCCAGATCGAACAGAGCTAAATCCATCGTTATTACTCCTCAGCCAGATTCATTTCAGGTTAGCGGAATTTTGTGACGGACTTAACTGTTCTGCGAAAATTCGGATTTTCGCCCGGTTTAAGTCACAGCATCAGGCGAAAAAAAACAGAGCGGCGGAGCAGTTCCCAGATTTATCTAATAAACTCTGAATAACTTTACAGTAATGCTGTTCTTTTTCCGCTCAGAAAACGTTAGCGTGGCAGGGTCTGCGTCCGCCCGCAGCGAAAATTGTTATCTTTCAAATGGATATTTGGGTCCCGCCATGAAGAAAATGTCTCTCTCTGCCACTGTAAAAACTCTGCTTCTCGCCACTCCTGTTTTGCTCCTGACGCTGACTGCCCGCGCTGAGGAGGCACCCGCAGCGCCACAGATTGAAGCCAAAGCCTGGATACTGCTGGATTACCACAGCGGAAAAGTGCTGACGGAATCGCATGCTGACGATCGTCTTGACCCGGCCAGCCTGACTAAAATGATGGCAACCTATGTTATTGGGCAGGCTATTAAAGCCGGAAAAATTACTAACGACGATATGGTGACCGTAGGCAAAGACGCCTGGGCTACCGGCAACCCTAAGTTACAGGGTTCGTCGCTGATGTTCCTTAAGCCCGGCGACCGTATCCCGGTTTCCGAACTCAATAAGGGCATTATTATCCAGTCTGGGAATGACGCCAGTATTGCGCTGGCGGATTACGTCGCGGGCAGCCAGGACTCTTTTGTCAGCCTGATGAACAACTATGTTAAGGCGCTGGGGCTGCAGAACACCCATTTCAAAACTGTGCATGGGCTGGATTCCGATGGGCAGTACAGCACGGCCAGAGATATGGCGCTGATTGGTCAGGCATTAATTCGTGATGTGCCTGAAGAGTATGCCCTGCACAAAGAGAAGGAATTTACCTTCAACCGTATCCGTCAGCATAACCGCAACCGTCTGTTGTGGAGCACGAACCTGCAGGTTGATGGCATTAAAACCGGGCATACCGAGGGCGCCGGTAACAATCTGGTGGCTTCGGCAGTGCAGGGCGATCAGCGTTTGATCTCGGTGGTGTTAGGTGCCGCTACGGATGCCGTCCGTTTTCGTGAAAGTGAAAAGCTGCTGACCTGGGGTTTCCGGTTTTACGAAACGGTAACACCGATAAAGGCGGACAAGCCATTTTCAACCCAGCGCGTCTGGTACGGCGACAAAAAAGAGGTCAATCTTGGCGTAGCGAAGGATGCTGCCATTACTCTGCCAAAAGGACAAATAAAGAATCTTAAGGCCAGTTTTACGCTTAATCAGCCGCAGCTCACCGCCCCGCTTAAGAAAAATCAGGTGGTGGGAAATATCGACTTTCAGCTGAATGGCAAGACCATAGAGCAGCGTCCGCTGGTGGTGATGGAAGAGGTGAAAGAGGGCGGCTTTTTAAACCGCATCTGGGATTTTGTGATGATGAAAATGACCGGATGGTTTGGTAAATGGTTTGCCTGACCGGCCAGAGAGTGGATGTCGACGCAACGCGCGGTAAATAAAAATCTTAATAGAAGGGGCGAATGTTTCGCCCCTTTTGCCAGATTAAATCAGATCGTAAGCGATAGCGGAGATAGCTACCAGCCCGGTCAGCACCACAAATACGTTGCTGATTTTGCCGCTGTACTGACGCATAGCAGGGACTTTATTGATTGCGTACATCGGCATCAGGAACAGCAGAACCGCAATGACCGGGCCGCCGAGTGTTTCAATCATCCCTAAAATACTGGGATTCAGCGTGGCTACGATCCAGGTAGTGACCAGCATAAACAGGGCGGTCATCTTATTCAGCTTCGCTTCCGGCAGATTTTTCCCTTTCTCACCTAAAGTTTTGACAATCAGACCGTTGAAACCTTCCCGCGCGCCAAGATAGTGGCCCAGAAAAGATTTCGTAATAGCGACCATGGCGATAATGGGGGCAAGCCAGGCCATCAGCGGCGTGTTGAAGTGGTTCGCCAGATAAGAAAGGATGGAGATGTTCTGTGATTTTGCCTCAGCCAGGTTCTCCGGCGAGAGGCTAAGCACGCAGCTGAAGACAAAGAACATCACCGTCACCACCATCATTACATGGCTGAAGGCTAAAATTTTTGAGCATTTCTGCTCAGCTTTATCGCCATACTCTTCCTTTTTGGCGACCGCAAAAGCAGAAATAATCGGGGAGTGGTTAAACGAAAACACCATCACCGGAATGGCCAGCCACAGCGTTATTCCCAGCCCGTTGCCGTTGCCGCTGCCGGCCAGGCTGACGTTATGGAAGAGCGAACTGTTCCAGTGCGGAACTAAAAAGAGCGCCAGCACCATCAGCACCAGTACAAAGGGATAGACCAGTACGCTCATGGTTTTGACAATCATCTCTTTGCCGAAACGCACAATGGTCATCAAACCGGCAATCAGGATCAGCGCCAGCAAGAATCGTGGCGGTGCCTGCATATGCAGCTGATGCGTCATAAAGCTTTCAACGGTGTTGGTGATAGCTACGCTGTAAACCAGCAGAATGGGATAGATGGCGAAGAAATAGAGCAGGGTAAGCAGCTTACCGGCGCCTGTGCCAAAGTGCTCTTCCACCACGCCGGTAATATCTTCACCGGGTTTGCTGCCGGAAAGCACGAACCTGCAGAGGCCACGGTGGGCAAAGAAGGTCATCGGGAACGCCAGCAGCGACATAATAATCAGCGGTATCAGCCCGCCAATACCGGCATTGATAGGCAGGAAAAGCACCCCAGCGCCAATGGCCGTCCCGTACAGGCCTAACATCCACATTGTGTCACTTTTGCGCCAGCTGGTGATCTGTGCAACACCGCTACCCGCCAGTGTGGCCGTCTTAGATGACTCCATCATTATCTCCTGATTGAAAACAGTGAAGCAATTATCGACAGGAAGGGGCGCCAACCCACTATTTTGATCCCTGTCTGAAACGCGGACACTCTACCATTTAAATAAAAGGAGAAAAGAAGAAAGAGAGGCAGTTCAGGCGATCTGAATCACATTCCTGCTATTATATTTGGCGAAATATTCGGTATGAGGTTTTAAGTGTAGAGGAATGCACGGAGTACTGCGGGTTTTAATAGTTTTTTTCACTGCGATAACCGGGCTCAGAGTTGGTTAAATAGTGTTCAGTTGGGCCGGGTAAGGAAAAATGCTAAAATAAAATGCAATATTTATCAATTGGTTATGCTTTTTAAGCGGTTGAGTGCTAATTATCATAATATCAATTGCGCAACATATTAATATAATGGCTTTAATTTTTTATTATGTTGCGCAATAAATCAGGCGGCTATTTAACCGCTATTATGCCAGACGCGTCGCAAAGAGAACACTGTGCGCTAATTACGCACCCAGCCCTTGCGTATGGGAAACGAAAATACCAGTCGGTAAAGTGAAGAGATATTTTGCAATAAGCGGCGACCAAAAAAGGACCAGGCCACCTGGGCAAACAGGCAGGAGAGTCCGCCAACCAGCAATCCACCCAGCATATCCATCGGCCAGTGAACGCCAAGATAGATGCGTGACCAGGCAATCGCGATGCCGGTCACCATCAGCAGCCCGCCGGACCAGACGCGGTGCCAGCAAAGAAAAGCAATCGCGACGGTAAAAATAGCGGTGCCGTGATCGCTGGGATAAGAATCATCGGCCGCATGCGGCAGAAACTGGTGACCTATGCCCATCACAAAAGGTCGTGCATGAGGGAACAGATTCCCTACGCACCATGAAATACTCAGGGCATAAGCCAGCGCGATACCGGTTTTCAGCACCAGCTTACGTTGTGAACCGACCTGACGCTCAGGCCCCCACAGCCACAGCATGATAATGAGCGCCGGGACAATAGCAATCAGGTCGCGGGCGATAAACGTAGCGAGAGAGAGCAGCCAGTCAGGGGATAAGGGGGTGGCATTGATCCAGAGAAACAGCGTCCGGTTAAGTTCTTCCATATTTATATTTTCCTCGTCTTATTCACCAGGTACGAAACGCACCCGAAAGTTAAACATTGGCTCAGCCAAGCCCACCAGCCAGCCCATAAATTGTGTGAAAGGAAATGCGCTCCACGCATCATCTGGCCATAGCCCATCACCATGCCCAGCGTCACGCCGAGCGCAAAACAGCACCAGGCCCTGGCTGGACGGCGGGGCCAGTACCAGAAAAAGAGCGCCATCATTCCAAATCCGCTTGATGCATGACCGCCCGGAAAGCACCTGCCTGGCCCGCTGTCGAGGGGGATGGCGGAAAAGAGCGGGAATGAGACCGCTTTGCCGCCAAATTCCACCAGATCCCACGGGCAGGAGTGCGCGCTGTTCGCTTTAAGAATGCCTACCACCAGCGGGCCTACGCCAATCAGCACCGTGATCAACACTAAACGGGCATTGCGCTGAACAAGGCCTGTTACCAGCGCAACTGCCGCAGCGGCGATCACCACGTCCTTTAACAAACGATGATTGATCAGATCCAGCCAGCGATTATCTTTCCAGGGAAACTGCTGAGTCACAGGATCAAACCACACCCGAGTGAGGGCGAGATCCCAGCTTTCATGGCGGGAAATCCAGGTGAAAATCAGCCCTGTTACCCCCAGCAAGATCAGCTGGATAAGATAAAAGCGGGCAGGAAGAAGATAAATAGCTTCGTTCCTAATTACGCTGGTGGTTGTGCTTCTGTTAAGAATGGAGGGTGATTTCATGACAGTCAGAGATTATGAACAGGAAGTGCTATGGTGCAGAAAGGGGATTAAGGAAACATTAAGAGAAGAAAATGCGATAAGTCTTATAAAGCGGCGATAAAAAAACCCGCTAATCATCAGATTAACGGGCTCCACAATTTAGGGATTTCAAAGAAAAGCAGTGGCACTAATTATGACTCCAGCCAAATACAAAAGTTCTGATAATGGATGAAATATTTTTTTTTCATTTAAAAGAGTAAAAATTACGTTGCAAAAGCGGGATCCTGAAGGCTCAGAGAGTTCTTAGAAAACGAGGGGTTACGCCAGAGAAAGAGAGTGAGATAAACAGATAGTTTTTTTGATTTAACAAATATGTGACTTTTTTGCGCCTGATGTAACCTCCTGTTTACCAGTAACATGTTGAACTAGTTCATTTTTTATTTTATATTGACCTTGCTGTCAGCAGAGCAGCGGCAATATTCAGGAGTTTCCACGAATTACAGCCCAATGCCAGCACCGCTGGACATCTTTTCATTCTTTTCAGCCAGTAATAGCCGCAACATTTGTCACGGCGACGTTAAGTTTTATCCGAAATTACCTAGCTGGGAGAAGATCCTATGGTATTTAAAGGGATGACCTGGACAGGCGTTATCGTCTGTTTTGTCCTTTACTGCCTGGTGTTTGTCGCCGTGCGGTTTGAAATGAATGTCGATACTACTATTCACTCTGAACCCCGTTTGGGCTTGCTTATATTTATCGTGCCGGGCGCTATTGCGGCTCTGACTTCAAAAGAAGCGCCGTTAACGGTCGCTCTCGCAGGGGCTTTTTTAGCGACGCCCGTTGTGCTGATAGCCCTGCATTTTTCACTGGCTGCGCAAGGCTCCTTGTTACAGGAGTTAGCTTTTACTACCAGCGCTGCCTTCTGGTGCGGCTCCGGTGCCTTAGTGGTTATGCTTTCCCGGACCTTACTGGGCCATGAAGAGCAACCCTGAAACCAGGCGAAAAAAAAGGCCGATTAAAATCGGCCTTTTTTACGCACAGATCACCGGTTCCTGATTCAGGCGGTGATTTAAGAGAAGATTACTGGAACAGGCCCAGATTCTCTTTGGCATAAGCTTCAAAATCAGTGCAGCCACCAATGTGGTTCTGATCCAGGAAAATCTGCGGTACGGTTTCAACAGGCTTACCGACGGTTTTTTCCAGATCCGCTTTAGTGATGCCTTCAGCGTGGATATCGATATAACGGAAGTTGAAATCTTCACGCTCTGCGGTCAGCTTCTCAGCCAGCTCTTTTGCACGGACACAATAAGGACAGCCAGGACGTCCAAAAATCACTGCAAACATAGGTTTCTCCTCAAAGGTCAAAATTAGTGTGACATACATCACAACTTATCTGTTAATGGCGATTATCATGCCCGCATCTACCGGGGAAAGGAAGAAGGAATTACCTGTTGATCTGATTCGTCCAGACTATGCAGAGATCGTTAAGGTGGGCTTTAATAACGGCAGGCAGGGTAGAGCAACCCTGTGTAAGGAGATACGCCATGCGTGCTTTTAGTCGATTACCCAAACCCGTGCTGTTTATGGAAGCAGTGGGGGGAATATTGCTGGTTCTCTCTTACTTCACGCTGCATCAGATGCTAACCTTGCCGGCACCTTTTTCCGGCCCGTTCGCCGCAACAGTGATGATTTTTGCTGGTATTGCGTTAATGCTTCCAGCCGCAATTGTGATGATGTGGCGTACGGCAAAAGCGATGGCGCCGGAACTTTTTAACGCAAAGCGTGACACCCCTCCAGGAGATAAGCATGACGCCGACCATTGAGCTTTTGTGCTCGCACCGCTCGATTCGGGCCTTTACTGATAAGCCTGTTGATGACGCACAGCGTGAAGCCATTTTGGCCGCTGCGCAGTCCGCGTCCAGCTCCAGCTTTTTGCAGTGTTCGTCAATTATCCGGGTTACCGATAAGACGCTGCGTGAAAAACTGGTTGGTCTGACAGGTGGACAAAAGTATGTCGGGACCGCCGAAGAATTTTGGGTATTTTGCGCCGATTTCAATCGCCACCAGCAAATCTATCCGGAAGCCCAGTTGGGACTGGCGGAGCAGCTGCTGCTGGGCTGCGTGGATACAGCGCTGATGGGACAGAATGCGATGATTGCCGCTGAGTCTTTAGGGCTGGGCGGCGTCTATATTGGCGGTATTCGCAACAGCATCGCAGAAGTGACCGAACTGTTGGGCCTGCCTGAGTTTGTTCTGCCGCTCTTTGGCCTTTGCCTCGGCTGGCCTGAACAGATCCCGCAGCTGAAGCCGCGTATGCCAGTCGCCATGCTGGTGCATGAAAACCACTATCAGCCGATCGATCCGCAGGTGCTGGCTGAGTATGATGCGGAACATGAAGCCTATTACCTGTCGCGTGGCAATAACACACGTCGGGAAAGCTGGAGTGAGCACATTCAGAAAACGCTGCTCAAAGAGAGTCGTCCATTTATGCTGGATTATCTGCATAAACAGGGTTGGGCAACGCGTTAAGTTCTGCGGAGGCTGCTGGTGAAAATTGCGATACTTTCCCGTGATAGCTCACTTTATTCCTGCAAACGTCTGTTTGAGGTCGCGCAGTCGCGCGGCCACAGCGTTGAAGTGATCGATCCTCTCTCCTGTTATATGACCATCAATCCCGGTTCATCGGCTATTCACTACCGCGGCAAGCAGCTGGAGCATTTCGATGCGGTGATCCCACGCATAGGCTCCGCCATCACCTTTTACGGCACGGCCGTGCTGCGCCAGTTTGAGGTGTGTGGCAGTTATCCGCTGAATGAGTCGGTAGCCATTACCCGCGCTCGTGACAAGTTACGCTCGCTGCAACTGCTGGCGCGGCAGGGGATTGATATGCCGGTAACCGGGTTTGCTCATTCACCAGACGATACCAGCGACCTGATTAAAATGGTGGGTGGCGCACCTCTGGTGGTCAAGCTGGTGGAAGGGACGCAGGGCATTGGCGTCGTGCTGGCGGAAACCCGCCAGGCTGCGGAGAGCGTGATAGACGCGTTTCGTGGGCTGAACGCGCATATTCTGGTGCAGGAATTTATTAAGGAAGCGCAGGGAAAGGATATTCGCTGTCTGGTGATCGGTGGGGAAGTGGTCGCTTCTATTGAGCGCAAGGCTAAAGAAGGCGATTTCCGCTCTAATCTTCATCGCGGAGGCAAAGCCCGCAGTGTGGAGATCACGGAGCGTGAACGGGAAATGGCGATAGCGGCTGCCGCCACGCTGGGACTGGATGTAGCCGGTGTGGATATCCTGCGGGCGAAACGAGGCCCGCTGGTGATGGAGGTCAATGCTTCACCAGGTCTGGAAGGGATTGAAAAGACTACCGGACTGGATATTGCGGCGATGATGATCGCCTGGATTGAACAACAGGCTCGCCCCGGCTTCAGTCTGAAAACTGGCGGATAAAGGCATATTTCTTTCGCTATCGTGGTATTTGGCAGGGATTTTCCGTAAGCTAGGGCGCAATTTTAAGGCGGCAAGAGAAATAAAATACATGGATTCACTCGTCGTTCCAGATATTGACGTAATACGACGTTGGCTGGATCAGCAAAGCATCACCTGGTTTGAGTGTGACTCTTGTCAGGCCCTTCATCTGCCGCATATGCAAAATTTCGACGGTGTGTTTGATGCCAAGCTGGATTTGGTCGATAACGTTCTCCTGTTCTCAGCTCTGGCTGAGGTCAAACCCACTGCGCTTATCCCGTTGGTTGGCGATTTATCACAAATTAATGCCAGCTCTTTAACGGTGAAAGCCTTCCTGGATATCCAGGATGATAATCTGCCCAAGCTTATTGTTTGTCAGTCGCTGAGCGTCTCCGCCGGGGTGACTTTCGGGCAATTTGTCCATTTTATGAAGCAAAGCGAAGAGCAGGTCTCTATGGTTGTGCTGGAAGCCTTTGCTAATCAGTTGCTGGTACCGGGCGAAGAAGAAGATCGCTCAGAGATCGTCACTACCCATTCATTGCTGCATTAATGTCCCTGGGTTAATCATCGATTAGCCCATTCCTCTTTTCCCCGCTGTTAAAATATTCATTCATGTTTAACTGTTGCTATTTTCGGCATCTTGCTCCGCTTTGCTGTACGCATTTATGCTGGTTTATGCCCTGAATGCCGGATATCTGTCGCCGTTTGTGCCATGTTTGCCCTATCACAGAGAGGAAACATGCATTAAAAATCGATAAAAGGCGTTTTTTACGCCGGGGGCTGGCCTGGTGGGAGCAGTGGGGCTATTCTTGCGAAGCTGCATTTCGCGTGCAACGTCGCCAGAGGTATAGGTTTTTTCTATTTAACAGCGCACTGAATAATCATTCATTGTAGAGCCTTAAAAGGTCAGCTGTGAGTAGCTTGTGCCTCAGGCTGTAATTATCCCTGTTCAGGAGAATGGAAAACATGAGCGCCCTTCGTAAGAAATGGTTGTCAGGTGTGGTTGCTGGCGTGTTGATGGCGGTTTCCGCTGGCGCGAGTGCTGCTGATAAGACGCTGCACGTCTATAACTGGTCAGACTATATTTCCCCGGATACCGTACCGAATTTCGAAAAACAAACCGGTATCAAGGTGGTCTACGACGTGTTTGACTCCAATGAGGTGCTGGAAGGCAAACTGATGGCTGGCAGCACCGGCTACGACGTGGTGGTGCCTTCCTCCAGCTTCCTGGCGCGTCAGTTACAGTCGGGCGTTTTCCAGCCGCTTGATAAGAGCAAGCTGCCAAATTATAAAAATCTGGATCCGGACCTGCTGAAAAAGCTGGATCAGCACGATCCGGGCAACAAATACGCTATCCCTTATCTCTGGGCGACCACCGGCATCGGTTATAACGTTGAAAAAGTAAAAGCGGCTCTGGGTAAAGATGCGCCGGTAGACAGCTGGGATCTGGTGCTGAAGCCTGAAAACCTTGAGAAGCTGAAAAGCTGTGGCGTCTCTTTCCTGGATGCACCCGAAGAGATTTTTGCCACTGTCCTGAACTATCTTGGCAAAGATCCGAACAGTTCCGATCCTAAAGATTACTCTGGCGCTGCTACTGACCTGTTGCTGAAGCTGCGTCCAAGTATTCGTTATTTCCACTCTTCTCAGTACATTAACGATTTGGCGAACGGCAATACCTGTGTCGCTATCGGCTGGGCAGGCGATATTCTGCAGGCAAAAAACCGTGCTGTGGAAGCGAAGAACGGCGTGGACATTGCTTACAGCATTCCAAAACAGGGCGCGCTGGCCTTCTTTGATATGTTCGCTATCCCTAAAGATGCCAAAAATCTGGATGCGGCCTATCAGTTCCTTAACTATATGATGGAGCCTAAGGTCATCGCTGACGTCTCGAATAAGATGTTCTACGCTAACGGCAACAAGGCTTCAGTACCGCTGATTGATGAAAGCGTCCGCAACAATCCGGGCATTTTCCCTACCCCTGACACGATGGCAAAATTGTTCGTGTTAAAAGTGCAGGATCCAAAACTTGACCGTGTGCGTACGCGTGCATGGACTAAAGTTAAAAGTGGTAAGTAACTGACAAAAGTGGGCCAGACTCATTTTTGCTTAAGCAACAGAGGCGCTTTACCGGGCCTCTGTTTTGTCTTTTATATGGCCTGTATTCCGTTAAGCGCCGGAGAATAATGGTAGTGAACGACGCAACCGCCCGTCCGCAACAAAAAGCTGGCAAAGCCCTGACGCCGCTGCTTGAGATCCGCAACCTGACCAAGTCTTTTGACGGTCAGCATGCGGTTGATGATGTCAATCTGACGATTTACAAAGGCGAAATTTTTGCGCTGCTGGGAGCCTCCGGCTGCGGAAAGTCGACGCTGCTGCGCATGCTGGCAGGGTTTGAGCCGCCTACGTCCGGGCAGATCATGCTCGATGGTCAGGATCTCTCTCATGTGCCGCCTTATCAGCGACCTATCAATATGATGTTTCAGTCCTATGCGCTGTTCCCCCATATGACGGTGGAACAGAATATCGCCTTTGGCCTGAAGCAGGACCGCCTGCCGAAAAATGAGATCGCCAGCCGCGTGGCAGAGATGCTGACGCTGGTACACATGCAGGAGTATGCCAAACGCAAGCCGCATCAGCTTTCCGGTGGGCAGCGGCAGCGCGTGGCGCTGGCCCGTAGTCTGGCCAAACGGCCAAAATTGCTGCTGCTTGATGAGCCAATGGGCGCGCTGGATAAAAAACTGCGCGACAGGATGCAGCTGGAAGTGGTCGATATTCTTGAGCGCGTTGGCGCAACCTGCGTGATGGTGACGCACGATCAGGAAGAAGCGATGACCATGGCCGGACGCATTGCCATTATGAACCGCGGCAAATTCGTGCAGATTGGCGAGCCGGAAGAGATTTACGAGCATCCGACCACCCGTTACAGCGCGGAGTTCATCGGTTCAGTCAATCTGTTTGAAGGGGTACTGCGCGAACGTCAGGCAGACGGCCTGGTGATTGCCAGTCCGGGACTGATTCATCCTCTGAAGGTCGATTCTGACGCCTCCGTGATGGACGGCGTGCCGGTGCACGTTGCCTTACGGCCGGAAAAAGTGATGTTATGCGAGGAAGTTCCTGCGGATGGCTGTAACTTTGCGGTAGGTGAAGTGGTGCATATCGCCTATCTGGGCGACCTTTCGATCTATCACGTGCGGCTGCACAGCGGCCAGATGATCAGCGCTCAGTTGCAAAATACCTGGCGCTTTCGCAAGGGCATGCCGACCTGGGGAGATGAAATCCGTCTCTGCTGGGAAGCGGACAGCTGCGTGGTTCTGACGGTTTAGTGGGGGAGTTATGAGTCAACATTCTTCAGGCGCCAGCGAGCCGCCAACCCGCAAAGCAGGCTCGTTCAGCCTGTTGCTGGGCAAGTTACAGATGAAGCAGGGGCGTAAGCTGGTTATCGCACTGCCCTATCTGTGGCTGATCCTGCTGTTCCTGCTGCCCTTTTTGATCGTACTGAAAATCAGCTTTGCGGATATTGCCCGCGCCATTCCGCCCTATACCGATCTGGTGAGCTGGGCCGACGGGCAGTTGACGATGGTGATGAATCTGGGCAACTACATCACGCTGACGGACGATCCGCTCTACGTTGACGCTTATCTGCACTCCCTGCAGGTGGCCGCGATTTCGACAGTTATCTGTCTGCTGATAGGTTATCCGCTGGCCTGGGCGGTGGCGCACAGTTCGCCCTCAACGCGTAATATTTTATTGTTATTAGTGATTCTGCCTTCCTGGACCTCTTTTCTGGTACGCGTCTATGCCTGGATGGGGATCCTGAATGATAACGGCATTCTTAACCGCTTCCTGATGTGGACCGGCGTTATCGACCACCCTGTGGCAATCCTCTATACCAACCTGGCGGTCTACATTGGCATCGTCTACTGCTATCTGCCGTTTATGGTTCTGCCGATTTATACCGCATTAACCCGCATTGACTATTCACTGGTGGAAGCTTCTCTCGATTTGGGCGCGCGTCCGCTGAAAACCTTCTTCAGCGTTATCGTGCCGCTGACCAAAGGCGGGATTATCGCAGGCTCTATGCTGGTCTTTATTCCTGCGGTTGGTGAGTATGTGATCCCCGAGCTGTTAGGTGGCCCGGACAGCATCATGATTGGTCGCGTACTCTGGCAGGAGTTCTTTAATAACCGTGACTGGCCGGTGGCTTCTGCGCTGGCAGTGATTATTTTGCTGATATTGATCCTGCCGATTATCTGGTTCCACAAGCATCAGAATAAAGAGTTAGGGGAAAAGGAATGACTACGTTACCTACAATCCGTTCTCCGTGGCGCACGGCGATCCTGGTGGTGTGCTTTTTCTTCCTGTATGCACCGATGGCGCTGCTGGTTATCTATTCCTTTAACTCCTCTCAGCTTGCCGCATGGGAGAGTTTCTCCCTGCACTGGTACAACGTGTTGTTCCATGATGATGCGATGATTAGTGCTGTGACGCTGAGTCTGACCATTGCGGCGCTGGCGGCAACGGCTGCGTCGGTTTTGGGCACGATAGCCGCTGTAGTGATCGTGCGTTTCGGTCGTTTTAAAGGCTCTACGGGCTTCGCCTTTATGCTGACTGCGCCGCTGGTGATGCCAGATGTGATCACCGGGCTTTCACTGCTGCTGCTGTTTGTGGCGATGGGCAATACCTTTGGCTGGCCTGCCGACCGCGGCATGCTGACCATCTGGCTGGCGCACGTTACCTTCTGTACCGCCTATGTGGCGGTAGTGATTAACTCGCGTCTGCGCGAGTTGGATCGCTCGATTGAAGAGGCCGCGATGGATCTGGGTGCAACGCCGCTGAAGGTCTTTTTCGTGATTACCGTACCGATGATCGCCCCAGCCATCGTCACCGGCTGGCTGCTCGCTTTTACGCTGTCGCTGGACGATCTGGTGATTTCCAGCTTCGTCACAGGGCCGGGCGCAACCACGCTGCCGATGCAAATTTTCGCCACCGTGCGGCGCGGGGTGAACCCAGAGATCAATGCGCTGGCTTCGTTGATTCTGTTCGTGGTGGGTATCGTTGGCTTTATCGCCTGGCGCTTTATGGCGCATGAAGAGAAGCAGCGGCTGAAGGATATCCAGAAGGCGCGCGGCGGCCACTGATGCCCGGAACGGGGAAGGGCAGTAACGCAGAATTCATTATCCGTGACGCCGCAGTGCAAAACTTAAACTTTGATCTGTTGTAAGAGACTGGTTGCCGCATCCCTGCGAGAGACACCCGGCTAATGTGCTCCGTAGTGCCACCCATTAAATTCAGCGTTGTTGATAGGTTTGGCGGTAATACAGGTCAAAACCGGGTTGGTGCAAAGGCGTCAGCCCGGAGTGCCTTATCCGGGACGGCAGCCTCTGAATTCGGCGTTGGTGGTAGGGTTTGGCGTTCATACAGGTCAAAACCGGGTTCGGTGGAAAGGCGTCACCACGGAGCACGTTGTCCGGGACGTCGTAGTGCGAAATGTTAACTTTGGTATGTTGCGTGGCATTAACGCAAACCTGGCTGCCGCATCCCTGCGGCAGACACCCGGCTAATGTGCTCCGTGGTGCCACCCGTTAAATTCAGTGTTGTTGGTAGATTTTGGCGTTCAAACAGGTCTAAACCGGGTCGGTGCAAAGGCGTCACCCCAGAGTGCCTTATCCGAGACGTCGTGAATCCATCCCTGGAGACTTGACTGCCGCATCCCTGCGGCAGACACTCGGCTAAGGCACTCTGGGGCGCCACCCAATGAATTCGGTGTTGTTGGTGAGTTTGGCGTTCACACAGGTCAAAACCAGATTTGATGCTGGATTTAGATTTAGATTTAGACTTGGAAATTGGTTTTGATTTTCTATAACAGGCAGCACCAATGCTGTGGGGAAGGGAGAGGGGGCTGATAAGCAAAAGCTAAGCGGCATGGACGCCGCTTCGCAGCCCCCACGGATGGGTTCACGGCGTTTTTGTGTTCAGCCCCC
>NZ_JAWVWP010000015.1:0-99692 GCF_033657285.1 Erwinia sp. MMLR14_017
GGGAGAATGGGCTGATAAGCAAAGGCTAAGCGGCATGGACGCCGCTTCGCAGCCATCAGGGATGATTTCACGGCGTTTTTGTGTTCAGCCCATTCTCCCTGACCGGAGCACCGCCTCACAGGCAACTGGTGCCTTTGGTTTAAACCCATTCTCCCTGACCGAAGCACCGCCTCACAGGCAACTTGTCTCCTTTGGGTTCAGCCCACCTCCCGGCCTGAGCACTTCCCCACAGGCAACTGGTGCCTTTGTGTTCAGCCCAATCTCCCTGCCCCTAACCGGCCAGCCTTTTCACCGGCGCATTTTGCTGGCGATCCCACATTACCGTCAGCAGACGTTGCAGCGCGATAAAAGCGAACAGCAGAATACCGATGGCGATTTTGGTCCACCATGAACTCAGCGTGCCGTCAAAATTGATCCAGGTCTGGATCAACCCCTGAATCAGTACGCCGAACAAAGTGCCCAGCACGGTGCCAACGCCGCCGGAAAGCAGCGTGCCGCCAATCACTACTGACGCAATCGCATCCAGCTCTACACCCATGCCCGCCAGCGCATACCCGGCGGAGGTATAGAGCGAGAAGACGATACCAGCAAGCGTGGCTAACCCGGAAGAGAGCATATAGATGCGGATAGTGGTGCTGCGGGTGGAAATACCCATCAGCTGGGCGGAAGTGACATTACCGCCAATAGCATAAACCTGATTACCAAAACGGCTGCGGTGCGCCAGCAAGATGCCCAACGCCACCACCGCCAGCATAATCACCGCCAGCAGGCTAAGCCTGCCGCCACCGGGTATCTTCCACGCCAGGCTGGATAAAGTAGTATAGAGCGGGTGATCAATAGGCAGTGAGCTTTCAGAAACCAGATAGCTGCTGCCCCGTAAAAAGAACATGCCTGCCAGCGTAATAATAAACGCCGGGATTTTCAGCGCGTCAATAAGCCAGCCCATAAAGGCACCAAACGCTGAGCCCATTACCATCACCAGCGCAAACGCCGCCCAGGGATTAAGATGAAAATCGCCGATGGCTCTGGCCAGAAACACGCCGGTGAACGCAATAACCGCGCCAACCGACAAATCGATCCCGCCGGAAAGAATAACAAACGTCATTCCTACCGCAATAATGCCCAGAAATGCGTTGTCGGTCAGTATATTGGCAATCACCCTGGTTGAGGCGAAACCGGGAAACTGGCTGAGACAAAAGAGATAACCTGCTACAAATACCAGCAGCGTTATCATCAGGGGAAGATGACGTTTAACCACCTTTGCGTCCTCGCTTAAACAGTTGAATAAACCGTGGCGACTGGATTAACAGTACCGCCATCACCACCACCGATTTCACTACCTGATTCAGCTCAGGCGGGAAACCGGAAAGCAAAATCCCGGTATTCATCGCCTGGATAATCAGCGCACCCGTCAGCGAAAGCAGCAGATTGAAGCGACCTCCCATCAGGGAAGCGCCACCGATCACTACCGCAAGGATCGCATCCAGTTCCAGCCAGAGTCCGGCATTGTTGGCATCCGCGCCCCGGATATCAGCCGCAATAATCAGTCCCGCCACCGCCGCACACAGGCCGCTGATAACATAAGTAGTCATCACTATCAGCCAGCCATTTACCCCTGCATTTCTCGCCGCGCGCAGGTTAATCCCTACCGCTTCGATAAACATGCCTAACGCACTTTTACGGGTCAGTAACCAGACCAGCAGCGCCATGACCAGCGTAATCCACACCGGTACCGGTAACAGCCAGAGGGTACCGCTTCCCAGATGAGCCAGCGACTCACTGTCGAAGGTGACAATTTGTCCCTGAGTGATCAGTTGCGCTATTCCGCGTCCTGCCACCATCAGGATTAGCGTGGCGACAAAGGGCTGGATCTTCAGCAGCGCGACCAGAATGCCGTTCCACAGACCGCAAAGAATGCCGGTTCCTAACGTGGCAAGGATAATCACCGTCAGGCTGTGACCCGCTACGGTAAGTGTCGCCGCCGTTGCACCGGCAATTGCCATTACCGCACCCACGGAGAGGTCAATCCCGCCGGTAGCGATCACCAGCGTCATGCCAATCGCCAGTAACGCAACGGGAGCGGCCCGGTTAAGAATATCGATCGGACTGCCGAACAGGCGCCCATCCTGAAGATGAATAGCGAAGAAATTATTGGCAACCAGGCTGTCCACCATCAGCACCAGCAACAGCGCTGCCAGTTGCGGCATGCCTGCCGGCAGTTTACGTTTCATCATGGGTCTCTTCCCCGGCACCAGATGTGACTCAAGCATGCTGCGCCCCTCCTGCCGCAATAGCGTTAACAATGGAGGCCACGGAAAGCTGCTCAAGCGGTATTTCCGCTACCTGCTGACGATCTCTCAGGATCACCACCCGATCCGCATACCCCACCAGCTCTTCCAACTCAGAGGAGATCACCAGAAGTGCCAGACCGTCGGCACAGAGTGATTCGATCAGACGAATGATTTCTGCATGCGCACCGACGTCAATGCCGCGCGTAGGCTCATCCAGGATCAGAAACTGAGGTTTTGTTACCAGCCAGCGGGAGAGCAGAACTTTTTGTTGATTGCCCCCGGAAAGTAGCTCGACCGGCTGATCTGCATGTGGGGTGCGGATACCCAGGCTTTTAATAAAGCGCTCCGCTATCTGCTGCTGTTCACGGCGTTTAATGGGCCGCAGCCAGCCGCGCTGCGCCTGAAGCGCGAGGATGATATTTTCACGCACCGATGCCGCCCCGATGATACCGTCCGTTTTGCGATCTTCCGGACAGAAACCCATCCCAAGACGCGATGCCTGGGCAGGCGTGCGAATAGTGCGTTTCTTTCCCTTGATAAAGGCGCTGCCGCTGTCGGCGCGTTTAATGCCAAACAGCAGTTCGGCGGTCTCCGTCCTGCCCGACCCTAACAGGCCAGCCAGACCTACGGCTTCACCGGGACGAACGCTGAGACTGAATGGTTCAATGGTGCCTTTCTTGCCGTAATCTTTGAACTCCACCACCGGCTGATTGCTTTTCAGCGTGCTGCCCGCACGTTGCAGCGCCGTCTCCAGCAGTTCGCGCCCCAGCATCAGCTTGATCAGTTCAATCTGCGGCAGTTCACGGGTTTCGCGCGTGGCAACAAATTGCCCGTTGCGCAGTACGGTGATCCTGTCGCTGACTTTATAAACCTGGTCCAGGAAGTGAGTAACAAAGATCAGACCCATCCCTCTGGCTTTAAGCTGATTCATCAGCGTAAACAGCATCTCAACTTCACTGGCATCCAGACTGGCGGTGGGTTCATCAAGGATCAGCACTTTAGCGGAGAGATCCACCGCCCGGCAGATGGCAATAATCTGCTGCATGGCTACCGAAAACTGCCCAAGAGGGCGTGTAACGTCCAGCTCAAAGCCGTAGCTACGCAGCAGGGCCTGCGCTTTACGCACCAGCGTTTTGCGGTCGATCAACCCAAAGCGGCGTGGCTCGCGGCCAATAAACAGATTATCCGCAACCGACATGTTAGGCAGCAGATTCACTTCCTGATAAACCGTACCGATACCCATAGCCTGGGCTTCGGCAGTGCTTTGCGGATGAATCGCTTTGCCGTCCAGGGTAACGGAACCGCTGTCCCGCTTATAGACGCCGGTCAGCACTTTAATTATGGTGGATTTACCCGCGCCATTTTCGCCAAGCAGCGCCATTATTTCGCCAGGCCGGACCTCAAAAGAGACGTTATCCAGCGCCTTAACGCCAGGAAAAGCTTTGCTGACGCCGCTGATGGCGAGCAGTGGTGCCGGTGTCATGTTTTGCATGCTCATACGACTTCGCCTCAACCATGAAAAAAGCCGCCTGTTTGCCAGGCGGCGAGAGGGTTAGTAACCCATGCCTTTTTTCTTGTCTAACTGAGACTGCGCATCGGCTGGAAGGTAGAGCTTCGACTCGGTTTTAATGATTTTCGCGGGCATAGTGCCATCTTTTTTGAATTTCTCCAGCGCATCAAACGCCGGGCCAGCCATATTTGGCGTCAGCTCTACGTTGGCATTCGCTTCGCCCGCCAGCATCGCTTTATAAATATCGGGAACGCCATCGATGGAGCCGGTCAGAATATCTTTACCGGGCTTCAGTCCCGCTTCTTTAATGGCCTGAATAGCGCCAATTGCCATATCATCGTTATGGGCATATACCATGCAGATATTTTTGCCGTTATTCTCCGCTTTAATAAAGCTTTCCATCACTTCTTTCCCTTTACTGCGGGTGAAGTCGCCGGACTGAGAACGGATAATTTTAATCCCGGGTGCCGAGCCTATCGCTTCAGCAAACCCTTTTTTACGATCGATCGCTACGCTGGCCCCCACTGTGCCCTGCAGTTCCACGACATTACATGGCTTACCAGCCTGCTGTTTCACCAGCCAGTCACCAATCAGCTTGCCTTCAAAGACGTTGTCTGCGGTCACCACCGCCATATATAACGACTTGTCTTTGACCACAATTGCCCGGTCAAGCAGGAACACCGGGATTTTGGCATCTTTCGCTTCTTCAAGTACCGGCTCCCAGCCAGTCTGTACCACCGGCGCGATAAAAATGGCATCCACACCCTGCGCGATAAAAGAGCGCACGGCCTTGATCTGGTTCTCCTGTTTCTGCTGACCATCGGCAATTTTCAGCGTGATGCCGCGCTTCTGAGCCTCGCTTTTCGCCACGCTGGTTTCTGCCGCACGCCAGCCTGATTCAGAGCCAACCTGCGAGAAACCCACCGTCATTGATTCTGCCAGCGCCGCGCCAGAGAGGCTCGCACTGATAAGGGTGGTTAAAAGTAAACGCTTCCACATGATCATTTTTCCTCTGAAGGGATTTCGTTGTGTAGGGTCAAACGCCAGTGAATCCTGACCGATTCTGGCTGAAACAATTTCGACAATGCTCACAAATCACAACAATTAAAAGAGGTTACGAGAATTACCACCGCGAAAGGCAGGACGCGTTATATGGATAAAACGGGTGAAGTTTTTTTTGCGGATGTTAAATAACTGTAATAAACATAAGCGCTTATCGCCGCATCTCATGGAAGCGATTACAATATAAGGTCAGGTTCTGTCATGGCGCGCCCCCGGTATCAGCTAAAAGCTTTTTAACCGTTTTGTGACTTACGCCACATCTGGTTAAAACCGGCCAGGAAAAGTGGCGAGATAATAAACGTCTGGTCTTAAAAGTGCGTGAAATCCTTACGTTGTTTTCTGAATTTACCGGGCTTTAACCATTTGGCCTATAGACACCCTATACGTCAGTAATATACTTAACGCTCCTATTTCTGACCGCTAACGGCCACCATGACAGTTCATGATTATCTGTTAAAATTTCGTAAAGTAAGCTCGCTTGAAACCCTGGAAAAATTGTACGACCACCTGAATTATTCTCTTACCGATAATCAAGAAATTATTAATATGTATCGCGCTGCCGATCACCGTCGCGCCGAATTGATTTCAGGAGGACGTCTGTTTGATCTGGGCTGCGTACCTAAATCTGTCTGGCGTTATGTGGTTTAAATTTCCGTGCAAAATTCACCAGGCCTTTCGTATACTCTGTGTCCCTGTTATGCATGACCTGTTCAGATAAGAAAGGGTCTGCTTGTTTTATAAGGATAATGAGTGGCTCCCGATCCAACACCGCGCATTGCCGGGCTGCTTCTGGTCCCGCTTGCCTGGTTAATAATGACTATGCTGACCAGCGCCGTGGTGGTGGCAATGTATTTAAGCGCATTGCTCACCCCTGAACTGCGCAGCGCGCTGTTTAACAACACCCATGCTTTTACCGTGCAATGGAGTATTTCATTAATCACCTCGCTGGTCGTTTGGGGATACAGCATCTGGGTCACATGGATTTTCTGTAAAAGATCGCGCCGTCTTCCCCGCCATTATATAATCTGGCTTCTGGTGACGGTGCTGCTGGCCATCAAGACCTTTGCGTTTTCTCCGGTTAGCGACGCGGCAGCTCTCCGTACTTTGCTGATTGCCCTGTTTGCTGCGGCGGTCCTTGTGCCCTACCTCAAGCGCTCTCAACGGGTGAAAAACACCTTTATTGAGCCTTAACCTTCCGTCTGGCTTTGATCGTGCTGCCACACCTGAGCTAACGCTGCGAGCCAGACTTTTTTCCGGCAGCAAATTACCGCACTGAATACTGGTACTCTCTGAAACGACGAGAATGCCAGTTTATTCCTTCACGAGTGTCTGCTGGCTTGCTTAAAGTCACTTTCCCAGATTTATCCGCCGGTTCAGTGATGAAAAAGGCAGCATAATTTTAATCCTCCGTGCGTTAGAGCAATAACCCTGCTGCTGATGTGTTGTCGTCACGCGCTCAATGTCCGATAATAGGCGGCTATCTTTTTATCAGGCGTAAAAATGACCGATTACCTGCTTCTTTTTATTGGCACAGTGCTGGTGAACAACTTCGTTCTGGTGAAGTTTCTCGGTCTCTGTCCCTTTATGGGCGTTTCCAAAAAACTGGAAACGGCAATTGGCATGGGACTCGCCACGACGTTTGTTATCACCCTGGCCTCGATCTGCGCATGGCTGGTGAACCATCTTATTCTGCTGCCGCTGGATCTCGTCTATCTGCGCACCATGGCCTATATCCTGGTGATCGCCGTCGTGGTGCAGTTCACCGAAATGGTGGTGCGTAAAACCAGCCCGGACCTCTATCGTCTTCTGGGTATTTTTCTGCCGCTGATTACCACCAACTGCGCGGTGTTAGGCGTGCCTTTGCTCAGCGTTAACCTGAATCACACCTTCCTTCAGGCTGCGCTGTTTGGCTTCAGCGGCGCGCTGGGCTTTTCACTGGTGATGGTGCTGTTTGCCGGCATCCGCGAACGTCTGGTGCTGGCCGAAGTTCCTGCGCCGTTTAAAGGTTCCTCCATTGCCCTGGTGACAGCAGGCCTGATGGCGCTGGCTTTTATGGGCTTCAGCGGACTGGTGAAATTCTGATGAGTGCGGTATGGATTGCTGTTGGGGTACTGAGCGTGCTTGGGCTCTTTTTTGGTGGCCTGCTGGGCTACGCTTCCCGTCGTTTCGAAGTGGAAGAAGACCCCATCGTTGAACAGATTGATGCCATTCTGCCGCAAAGCCAGTGCGGCCAGTGCGGCTACCCTGGCTGCCGTCCCTATGCGGATGCGGTGGGAAATAACGGCGAAATGATTAACAAGTGCGCTCCGGGCGGCGAGCAAACCATGCTCAAGCTGGCGGCGCTGCTGAATGTCGATCCTCAGCCGCTGGGTGAAGAGGCGGTACTGGAACCTCAGCGCAAAGTCGCGTGGATCGATGAAGAGAACTGCATCGGCTGTACCAAATGTATTCAGGCCTGCCCGGTGGATGCGATTGTAGGAGCGACCCGCGCCATGCACACCGTGCTTAGCGACGTCTGTACCGGTTGCGATCTCTGCGTTGCGCCCTGCCCAACCGACTGTATTGAAATGCGTCCTGTTGCGCCCACCACGGCGAACTGGAAGTGGGATTTAAATACTATCCCGGTCAAGGTTATTTCTGTGGAACGTCATGCGTAATCTGCTCAACTTTTTTAAAAAAGAGCCTCTCTGGGATTTCGCTGGCGGTATTCATCCGCCGGAGATGAAAACCCAGTCTAACGGCACGCCTCTGCGTCAGCTGCCGCTGCCAGCACAATTTATTATTCCCATTAAGCAGCATATCGGCCACGAAGGCGAACTGCTGGTCAGTCCTGATGACAAAGTGCTGCGCGGCGAGCCGCTGACGTTTGGTCGTGGCCGTATGCTGCCGGTACACGCCCCCACTTCCGGTACCGTAGAGGAGATTGGTCCCCATATGACCGCCCATCCTTCTGCGCTGGCCGAAATGTGTATTTTCCTCAGGCCAGATGGCGAAGATCGCTGGTGTGAACGTCATCCTGTGGCGGATTACCGCCAGAGCGAACGAAGTGAAATTGTCAGGCTGATCCATCAGGCTGGCGTGGCTGGTCTGGGCGGTGCGGGGTTCCCGACGGCTACCAAGCTAAAAGGTGGCCTGCAGGGCGTGAAAACGCTGATTATTAACGCCGCAGAGTGCGAGCCTTACATCACCGCAGATGACCGTCTGATGCAGGACTGTGCCGCAGAAGTGCTGGAAGGCAGCCGGATCCTGGCCTGGGTGTTACAGTCAGAACAGGTGCTGATCGGCATTGAAGATAATAAGCCCGAGGCGATAGCCGCGCTGAAAAAAGCGCTGGGCACGGCAACGGATCTGCAAATCAGGGTTATTCCTACCAAATATCCTTCCGGCGGCGCGAAACAGCTGACTAAAATCCTGACCGGACGCGAAGTTCCCCATGGCGGGCGTTCCACCGATATCGGCGTACTGATGCAAAACGTTGGAACGGCATACGCTGTTAAACGGGCAGTGATCAACGGTGAGGCGCTGACAGAACGCGTGGTGACGCTGACAGGCGGCTCCGTTGGTAAACCAGGCAACGTCTGGGGCCGCCTGGGCACTCCAATCAGCCACCTGCTGCACAATGCTGACTTCTCTCCGGCTTCTGGCCAGATGGTGGTGATGGGCGGTCCGCTGATGGGCTTCACCCTGCCGACTCTGGATGTGCCGGTGGTGAAAATCACCAACTGTATTCTGGCCCCGTCGGCGAGCGAAATGGGTAATGACGAGGAGGAGAAATCCTGCATTCGTTGCAGCGCCTGCGCCGATGTCTGTCCGGCGGCCCTGCTGCCGCAGCAGCTTTACTGGTACAGCCGGGGCGGCGATCATGACAAAGCCCGCGAGCACAATATCTCGGACTGCATTGAGTGTGGTGCCTGCGCTTATGTCTGCCCCAGCAATATCCCCCTGGTTCAGTATTATCGCCGGGAGAAGGCGGAAATTCGCGCCATCGATCTTGAGGCTGAACGTACCGCACAGGCTAAAGCCCGATTCGAAGCGCGGCAGGAACGTCTGGAACGCGAAAAACTGGCGCGGGAAACCCGTCATCAGCAGGCTAAGCGCACCACCAGTGATGGAGAAAATGGCCAGGTTGCCGCTGCGCTCGCACGGGTGAAAGCTAAAAAGCAGGCGGAGTTACCAACAGGCGAAACGGCGGCAGAAAACCCCGTCCAGACGGCGCAGCGTTCAGCGCGTCACGCGCAGGCTATGGCACATGATGCCGAAAGACAGTCTGAGACCGAGCCAGCCACCAGACAGACAGGCGATCCGCGTAAAGCGACAGTTGAGGCTGCTATTGCCCGAGCCAGGGCAAAGAAGGCTTCGCAGGATCAGCACGAATCAGCGCCGCAGCAGGCAATATCTGACGTGAAACCAGCAGCGACCGAAGCCGATGCAGCAGCCGATCCGCGCAAAGCGGCGGTGGCGGCTGCCGTTGCGCGGGCAAAAGCGAAGAAAGCAGCTCAGGCTGCTGAACAGGCAGAAGCTGAGCCGCAGCAGGCAACCTCTGACGTAAAACCAGCAGCGCCTGAAGCCACAGCGACCGAAGCCGAACCGCCAGCCGATCCGCGCAAAGCGGCGGTGGCGGCTGCCATTGCGCGGGCAAAAGCGAAGAAAGCTGCACAGAATGGCGAACAGGCAGAAGCTGGGCCACAGCAGGCAACCTCTGACGTAAAACCAGCAGCGCCTGAAGCCACAGTGACCGAAGTCGAACCGCCAGCCGATCCGCGCAAAGCGGCGGTGGCGGCTGCCATTGCGCGGGCAAAAGCGAAGAAAGCTGCACAGAATGGCGAACAGGCAGAAGCTGAGCCGCAGCAGGCAACCTCTGACGTAAAACCAGCAGCGCCTGAAGCCACAGTGACCGAAGTCGAACTGCCAGCCGATCCACGTAAAGCGGCGGTGGCGGCTGCCATTGCGCGGGCAAAAGCGAAGAAGGCAGCTCAGGCTGCTGAACAGGCAGAAGCTGAGCCGCAGCAGGCAACCTCTGACGTAAAACCAGCAGCGCCTGAAGCCACAGCGAACGAAGCCGAACCGCCAGCCGATCCGCGCAAAGCGGCGGTGGCGGCTGCCATCGCGCGGGCAAAAGCGAAGAAGGCAGCTCAGGCTGCTGAACAGGCAGAAGCTGAGCCGCAGCAGGTGGAGCCTGCCGATTCAGCGGCACAGCAGCCTGAAGCCGCAGTTAAAAACGATTCTGACGGATCGCCAGCAGCGTCTGACGATCCCCGCAAGGCAGCAGTGGCGGCGGCCATCGCACGTGTTAAAGCGCGCAAGGCGCAGCATTCTACGCAAGAGGATTAAATGGCTTTTCGACTCGCTAGCTCGCCCTATACGCACAACCGCCGCAGCACCAGCACTATTATGCTGCTGGTGCTTGCCGCAGCCGTTCCTGGCATTGCAGCCCAGTGTTACTTTTTTGGCTGGGGAAATCTTATTCAGGTAGTGATTGCCGCAGCGGCCGGACTCGCTGCGGAAGCCGCCGTGCTTAAGCTGCGCAAAATGCCGCTGGCTAAAACGCTGGGGGATAATTCTGCCCTGCTCACCGCACTGCTGCTGGGGATCAGCATTCCCCCGCTGGCGCCCTGGTGGGTAATTGTCATCGGCACGGTGTTTGCCGTGGTGATCGCCAAACAACTTTATGGCGGTCTGGGGCAGAATCCGTTTAATCCGGCGATGGTGGGCTACGTTGTGCTGCTTATCTCCTTCCCGGTGCAGATGACCAGCTGGCTGCCGCCCGAATCCTTACAGTCCATAACGCCCACGTTTATGGACACGCTGAGCATGATCTTTCATGGCCATACTCTGAACGGTCATAGCATGCAGCAACTGCAAACGGGCATTGATGGCGTCAGCCAGGCTACGCCGCTGGATACCTTTAAAACCGGTCTGCGCGCCGGTCACAGCGCTGAGCAGCTTCGTGCACAGCCAATTTATAGTGGCGTGATCGCCGGGCTGGGCTGGCAGTGGGTCAACATCGGCTATCTGGCTGGTGGCTTGTTCCTGCTGTGGAGCAACAGCATCCGCTGGCATATTCCGGTCAGCTTCCTGCTTTCTCTGGCACTCTTTTCCACGCTGGGCTGGCTCTTCTCCCCTGACACGCTGGTTTCACCCGTAGTGCATTTATTCTCCGGTGCGACGATGCTGGGGGCATTCTTTATTGCCACCGATCCTGTCAGCGCCTCGACCACCAATAAAGGTCGCCTGATTTACGGTGTGCTGATTGGCCTGCTGGTCTGGCTGATCCGCAGCTTTGGCGGCTATCCGGATGGCGTTGCCTTTGCAGTGCTGCTGGCTAATATTACCGTGCCGTTAATTGATTACTATACGCAGCCGCGCGTCTACGGTCATCGGAGGGAGAAGTAATGCTGGATGCCATTCGCAAAAACGGCGTACGGCTGGCGCTGTTTGCTGCCGTCACCACTGGCTTAACGGCGGTGATCAATGCTGTGACCAAACCGACGATTGACCATCAGACCGTGTTGCAGCAGAAAATCCTGCTGGACCAGGTTGTTCCGCCAGAGATGTATAACAATGCCATTCAGCAGGAGTGCTACCAGGTGTTCGACCCGTCACTGGGTAGCGGCCCGCATCACCTCTATCTTGCCCGCAAAGATGGCAAGCCCATAGCCGCCGCGGTTGAGACAACGGCGCCGGACGGCTATTCTGGTGCTATTAAAATGATTGTGGGCGCTGACTTTACCGGCAAAGTGCTGGGCGTACGGGTAGTTGAGCATCACGAAACGCCGGGGCTGGGTGATAAGATTGAGCTGAGGATCACCAACTGGATCAACAGTTTTAACGGCGTTCAGCTTAAAGGTAAGGATGACGCCAGTTTTGCAGTGAAGAAAGATGGTGGCAACTTTGACCAGTTCACGGGCGCAACCATTACGCCACGCGCCGTGGTCAACGCGACGAAACGCGCCACGCTTTATATCGCAACCTTACCAGCGCAGCTTGCCTCGCTGCCTTCATGTGGAGAATCCAATGAGTGAAGCAAAAAACCTGGTGATCGGCGGCCTGTGGAAAAATAACTCTGCACTGGTTCAGCTGTTGGGTTTATGTCCCCTGCTGGCTGTCACCTCAACGGCTACTAACGCACTCGGGCTGGGGTTGGCTACCACGCTGGTGCTGACCTGCACCAACAGTGCCATTTCAGCCTCGCGCCGCTGGGTTCCTTCTGATATCCGCATTCCAATCTACGTGATGATTATTGCTGCCGTTGTCAGCTGCGTGCAGATGCTGATTAACGCCTTTGCCTACGGTCTCTATCAGTCGCTGGGGATCTTTATTCCGCTGATTGTTACCAACTGCATCGTAGTGGGCCGCGCTGAGGCTGTAGCCTCGAAAAACAGCGTGCCTCTCTCTGCGTTAGATGGCCTGGCTATCGGGCTGGGAGCCACCAGCGTTATGGTGGTGCTGGGTTCCCTGCGGGAAATCATCGGTAACGGCACCATTTTCAACGGTGCCGACCAGCTCTTAGGCCCGTGGGCAAAAGTGTTACGCATTCAGGTGGTGCATTTTGATTCGCCGATGCTGCTGGCCATGTTGCCGCCGGGCGCGTTTATCGGGCTGGGAATGCTGCTGGCCGCTAAATATGTTATCGACAATAAACTCAAGGCAAGGGCGGCACTGAAAGCCGAACAGGCTGCGAAGAACTTGCCAGAAGGAAAAGCGAGTGCGCTGTGAATAAGGATAAACGTCAGCAAATTTTAACCCGTCTGCGCGAGAACAATCCGCATCCCACCACGGAGTTGGTCTTTACGACTCCCTTTGAACTGCTAATTTCGGTGCTGCTTTCGGCGCAGGCTACCGATGTCAGCGTCAACAAGGCTACCGCAAAACTTTATCCGGTGGCTAACACCCCGGCACAGTTACTGGCGCTGGGCGTGGAGGGGGTAAAAGAGTACATCAGAACTATTGGCCTGTTTAACAGCAAAGCAGAAAACATCATCAAAACCTGCCGTATTTTGCTGGAAAAGCATCAGGGTGAAGTTCCGGAAGATCGTGAAGCGTTAGAAGCACTGCCCGGCGTGGGACGTAAAACAGCGAACGTGGTGCTGAATACCGCCTTTGGCTGGCCCACCATTGCCGTCGATACGCATATCTTCCGCGTCTGTAACCGCACCAATTTTGCGCCAGGCAAGAATGTTGAACAGGTTGAAGAGAAGCTGCTGAAGGTTGTGCCAAAAGAGTTTAAGGTGGACTGCCATCACTGGTTTATTCTGCATGGTCGCTATACCTGCATTGCCCGCAAACCGCGCTGTGGCTCCTGTCTGATCGAAGACCTTTGTGAATACAAAGAGAAGGTCGAGATCTGAGATAAAAAGGCGGAACCTCTGTTCCGCCTTTTTTTGCTATAGCTGCCCTGCGCATTCTGACATAACTCAGCTCAGGGTTTCTTCAGCTTCCGCCTTTTCACGCTGTAACTGATAATATTCTGCCGTCGAGAGCGCCAGCGGCGCTTTACCCCGGATCATATCTGCTATTTTTTCAGCAATCATCACCGTTGGTGCATTGAGGTTGCCGGTAGTGATTTGCGGCATGATGGAGGCATCCACCACGCGCAGCCGCTGCATACCATGCACACGCCCTTCTGCATCCACCACTGCCATCTCATCATTCCCCATCGCGCAGCTGCCACAAGGGTGATAGGCGGTCTCTGCGTGCTCCCGGATAAAGGCATCAATCTGTTCGTCACTCTGAACCTGCGCACCCGGCTGGATTTCGTCGCCGCAATAGTCGGCCAGTGCAGGCTGACGCATGATTTCACGGGTCAGACGTACGGCGTTGCGGAACTCTACCCAGTCGCGCTCTTCAGACATATAGTTGAAGAAAATTGAGGGTGCGGCACCGGGATGCTTTGAGGTCAGCTTCACGCGGCCACGGCTCATCGAGCGCATCGGCCCTACGTGTGCCTGGAAGCCATGCTCTTTTACCGGGCTGCTGCCGTTGTAGTTGATCGCCACCGGCAGGAAGTGATACTGCAAATCAGGCCAGTCTGGCTGGTCATCGCTGCGAATAAATCCGCCCGCTTCAAACTGGTTGCTGGCTCCGGTACCTGTGCCGTTAAACAGCCACTCAGCCCCGATTGCAGGCTGGTTCCACCACTGCAAAGAAGGATAGAGGCTGACCGGCTTTTTGCAGCGGAACTGCATATAGACTTCAAGGTGGTCCTGTAAATTACGACCCACGCCCGGCAGAGCATGTACCACATCAATATCCAGCTCGCGCAGCCACTCTTCCGGCCCTACGCCCGAGCGCTGAAGGATTTGTGGCGAGGCGATAGCCCCCGCACAGAGCAGCACTTCACGCGCGGCTTCCGCCTGCTCTTGTTTGCCGTTGCGCAGCCAGCAGACGCCGGTAGCACTTTTGCCGCTGAACAGGATACGGTCAGTCTGAGCATGGGTAATAATGGTCAGATTTGAACGCTGCTTTGCCACGTCCAGATAACCTCTGGCAGTGCTGGAACGGCGACCCTGCGGCGTGACGGTACGGTCCATGGGGCCAAAACCATCCTGGCGATAACCGTTAAGATCATCCGTTTCGTGATGTCCCGCCTGGGTGGCGGCATCAATGAAAACACGGAACAGCGGATTATTGCCTTTTTTAGGCGTCGTGACGCTCAGGTAGCCTTCGCCACCGTGATAGTCGTTTTCGCCAATATCACGCTTCTCCGCCTTACGGAAATAGGGCAGGCAGTGAAGATAGGACCAGTTTTCCAGTCCCTTTTTGCTGGCCCAGTTGTCGTAGTCCATAGCGTTGCCGCGAATGTAGCACATACCGTTGATCAGCGAAGAGCCGCCCAGGCCTTTACCGCGTCCGCACTCCATACGACGGTTACCCATATTTGGCTCAGGGTCGGTTTCAAAGGCCCAGTTATAGCGTTTACCCTGTAGAGGGTAAGCCAAAGCGGCTGGCATTTGGGTACGGAAGTCCCAGCGGTGATCTTTTCCGCCCGCTTCCAGTAACAGTACCGATACGTCAGCATCCTCAGTCAGTCGCGTGGCCAGTACGTTGCCTGCTGAACCCGCGCCAATAATGATGTAATCAAATTTCTGCATTAAACCTCCAGAGTGCCGCAGCGGGAAAGCCGCGGCAAAAAATCAGATTGCCAGCCCTGCGCATCAGAATGCGGAAGGGTACTCTCCCATCTCAATCAGCACGGACTTGGTGCGCGTATAGTGATGCAGGGTTTCAAGCCCGTTTTCACGGCCGACGCCCGACTGTTTGTAGCCGCCCACCGGCATAGGGGCCGGTGATTCGCCCCAGCTGTTCACCCAGCAGATACCCGCTTCAAGCTGATGAATAACCCGGTGGGCACGGTTCAGAGAGGTGGTAAATACCCCTGCCGCCAGGCCATATTCGGTGTTGTTGGCGCGATCGATCGCTTCCTGTTCCTCATCAAACACCAGCACGCTCATGACCGGACCAAAAATCTCTTCCTGCACGATACGCATCTCATCGGTGCAGTCAGTAAAGACCGTAGGCTCCACATAACACCCTTTGGCAAAGGCGCCTTCTGTCATCCTTGAGCCACCAGCCAGCAGCCGTGCCCCCTGCTCTTTACCAATATTCAAATAAGAGACGACTTTCTGGCAGTGTTCTTCGCTGACCAGCGGCCCGAAATTGACCTGAGGGTCCATTGGGTCACCGCACCTGATACCTGCCATTTTCTCCTGCAGACGTTTTTCAAACGCCGGAAGCAGTGAACGCTGCACAAAAACGCGGGTGCCGTTAGTGCAAACCTGGCCGCTGCTGTAGAAGTTAGCCATCATCGCGCCATCTACGGCACGTTCCAGCTCGGCATCTTCAAACACGATCAGCGGAGATTTTCCGCCCAGTTCCATCGTGACAGATTTGAGGTTCGCCAGCGCCGCATCAGCCATCACCCGTTTGCCGGTGTTGACTTCTCCGGTGAAGGAGACTTTGGCAATTTGCGGGTGCTGGCTGAGGCCTTGCCCCACCGCTGCTGCGCCCTGAACCACGTTAAAGACACCGTCCGGCAGGCCCGCTTCGGTGAAGATCTTCGCCAGTTCAAGCGCGCTCAGCGGCGTCACTTCACTGGGTTTGAAGATCATTGCGTTACCGGTAGCCAGCGCCGGAGCACTTTTCCACAAGGCGATCTGGATGGGGTAGTTCCAGGCTCCGATCCCGGCGCAGACGCCTAACGGCTCGCGGCGGGTATAGACCAGCGCACTCTCACGCAAAGGGATAGACTCGCCTTCAACCGCTACGGCCAAACCAGCGTAATACTCCAGCACGTCGGCCCCGGTCACGATATCGACATAAGCTGTTTCGCTGATGGGTTTACCCGTATCGGCGGTTTCCAGTTCGGCCAGCGTCTGATTGCGTTCGCGCAGCAGCGCAACCGCCTTCAGCAGAACGCGGCTACGTTCTACCGGCGTGTAGGCGCGCCAGATACGCTGCCCGGCGTGAGCTGAGGCTACGGCACGGTCAATATCCTGCGTACTGGCAGCGGTGATCTCGGCCAGTACCTCGCCATTGGCGGGGTTGATGGTGGTAAATGTTTCGCCATGACCGGGTTCCTCACGGCCATTGATATAAATTCCACGGCGTTGCATATCTGCCATGCCTCCTCCTTTGGGGGGGTTAGTGTGCCGGGCCTGATAGCCACAGCGCGAGATTTTGATAGCAAAGCGCACGGGCGTTCTCCAGCCCCTGTGCCATCGGCTGTGGCGCCAGCGTCATACGCAGCCACAGACCGTCAATAAGCGCTGCCATGCTGGCTCCTGCGGCACGAGCCCTCTCAACAGGAAGTACCCGGGCGAACTGCGCCGTCAGGTTCGAATAGAGGCGACGGTCGTTAATGCATTGCAGACGATGCAGATCGGGCTGGTGCAGGCTGTTAGTCCAGAACGCAAGCCAGGTCTTCAGTACCGGGCTGTCAATCTGCGACACATCAAAGTTACCGTCGATGATGGCGCGTATTTGCGCCTCCGGCAGGTTTGCCGCCTGCTGACGATACTGAACCACCGCCTGATAAAGGTCAGAAAGGATCTGGCGCATACAGGCATCCAGCAGGCCATTTTTGTCGCCAAAATAGTGGCTGACAATCCCGGTGGATACCCCCGCCTCTTTGGCGATCAGTGCCAGGCTCGCATCTGCCAGCCCTACTCTGTCGATAACGGTCAGGGTGGCATGGATTAACTGCGCCTGACGAATGGCTTTCATTCCAACTTTTGGCATCGCTTCATCGGTTTTAGCTATTGAATGAAAGTGATTATAGCCATTTTATATTGAACGTTCAATCAATAAAAAAGAGAGGGCCGTTTGTTCGGCTCTGGTTCAACCTTTAACGGCTCTGCGTTAGCACAAAAAATGTGGGGGAAATTGCTTAAAAGCTATCGCGAATGAATAAAGAAAAGAGAGCAGGAAGAAGTTATTTTTCAATAATTATTATGTTGGCTTAAAGTGATCTGAATCACATTTAGATCATTTCTCTGGGATAAAATAGTTCCCGCCGCTATGTGATGGTGTGTATAGCTGACATCAGATTCAATAACAGTTATTAATTTTACCTTTTTTAAAGCAAGTAGTGGATATCTCTTTTGATGGCCTGAAGCTCCCGCTTTTACAGCGGGAAATGAGAGGCGCGTCTTTTTTAAGCTGTTTATTCTTAAAGGAAAATAGTTAACAGTATATTCATCTATCGATGAAAATTTCACCGCAGGTTAACACTTGATTCGCGGCTGAGTGCCTTATAAGAAAAAATGCTTGCCTGATCTGCTTCGATCGGCGAAATTAACCGCCGCTTTTCATTTCTTATAATCATGCGGCGAATGCCCACCTTGTGCTACGACGACTTTATTCAGGAGTCGAAACAGGCTACGAACATCAGAGGTACCAGTGTCAACTGCAAACAAACATCCTGAGGTCAACAGCCTCAATGCGTTCAAGCAACCTAAATCGTTCTATCTGATTTTTTCTATCGAACTGTGGGAACGCTTCGGTTATTACGGCCTGCAAGGCATCATGGCGGTCTACCTGGTAAAAATGCTGGGTATGTCTGAAGCGGAGTCGATCACTCTGTTCTCCTCCTTCAGTGCGCTGGTCTATGGCCTGGTTGCCGTGGGTGGCTGGCTGGGCGATAAAGTGCTGGGAACCAAACGCGTTATCGTATTGGGTACGCTGGTGCTGGCGCTGGGTTATGCGCTGGTGGCCTGGTCGGGGCATGATGTGAGCATGGTTTATATCGGCATGGCGACCATCGCCGTCGGTAACGGCCTGTTCAAGGCTAACCCCTCTTCCCTGCTCTCTACCTGCTATCAAAAAGATGACCCGCGCCTGGATGGGGCTTTCACCATGTATTACATGGCGATCAATATCGGTTCATTCTTCTCAATGCTGGCTACTCCGTGGCTGGCGGCAAAATTTGGCTGGAGCGTGGCGTTCTCCCTCTCCTTTATCGGTATGCTGCTGACGCTGGTCAACTTTATGCTGTTCCGCAAATGGGTAAAAAATTACGGTTCTAAGCCCGATTTTGCGCCGCTGCAGGTTGGTAAATTACTGGCCACGCTGGTGGGTGTCGCCGTACTGATCGTGCTGGCGACCTGGCTGCTGCATAACCAGGGCATCGCCCGCCTGGTATTGGCGGTGATCGCTGCGGGCATCGTTCTGATCTTCGCTAAAGAAGCCTTCGCGATGAAAGGCGCCGCGCGCCGCAAAATGATCGTCGCGTTTATGCTGATGGTGGAAGCGGTGGTGTTCTTTGTGCTCTATATGCAGATGCCCACATCCCTGAACTTCTTTGCCATCCGCAACGTTGAACACAGCATTTTCGGCATCGCGTTTCAGGCTGAACAGTATCAGGCGCTGAACCCGTTCTGGATTATGATTTTCAGCCCGATTCTGGCCGCTATCTATAACAAGATGGGCGACCGTCTGCCGATGCCGCACAAGTTTGCGCTGGGGATGATCCTCTGCTCTGCGGCCTTCCTGGTTCTGCCGCTGGGCGCAAAGTTTGCCAATCAGATGGGCATCGTTTCCGTTAACTGGCTGATCCTCAGCTATGCGCTGCAGAGCGTCGGTGAGCTGATGATTTCTGGCCTGGGCCTGGCTATGGTGGCGCAGTTAGTGCCGCAGCGTCTGATGGGCTTTATTATGGGTTCCTGGTTCCTGACCACCGCTGGCGCTGCGATGATTGCCGGTAAAGTGGCGAATCTGATGGCCGTGCCGGAAAATATCACCGATCCGGTGCAGTCGCTGCACGTCTATGGCGATGTCTTCCTGCAGATTGGTATCGTGACCGGTGTTATTGCCCTTCTGATGATGCTGACAGCACCGAAGCTGAACCGCATGACGCAGGACGAGCAAGGCGACTTAAAAGAAGTTAAAGCATAACGTATTGATTCTTATGCTGAGGGCGACAGAGATGTCGCCCTTTTTTGCTGGTTATCCGGCTGCAACCGAAGAATCCGCATATTCAACGTCAAGTCCCGCAGACGGAAAGAGCTGGCGGATGCGCCAGACCTTTTCAATTTCCACATACCAGTAGCGCTCGGTCAGCCCCTTTCCTCTTTGCCAGTCAATTTCAGCTTTACCCTGAATATGTAGCGCAGCCCCCTGCTGAAAATCGGGGATCAGCAGGGCGCAGCGTGGTTCAACCAGTAAATTGCCCAGCGTGTTCATATAACGGTTGCCGACATAATCAGGGATTTTCAGTTTTCCCCGCTCCAGTGAGAGAAACCCAGGCAGACCGCCACGATGGGAAATATCTGTCCCCCCCACATCCGCCTGACGTGGTGCCACGCTGGCGACAAAAAAGGTATCCGCAGCGCCAAGGGCATAACGCGCAGCAGCATCCAGAGTCGCAAGCTGCTCCACCTCAACCGGACCTTTTTCGCTACTGTAAGGGAGATGACGTCCCTGAATATATTTCGGGCAGTTGCCAAAGCTTTCCTCTACGCGGATCTCAACGTGTTCCTCATCTACAGCCTGAACCACGCCATTCACCCGGTTACGCCTGCGGTTAGAGAAATCAATGCCCAGTCCCCCTACCGCCATTCCTGTTTTTAGCGCAGGGAGTAAAGGCGTTGCCTGCAGCGAGCGCTGTGTGAGCGTCAGCAGACCAGGCCCCGCGCTGCTGACGAAACCCGGCTCTCCCTGTAGTAAACCAGCCACCGGATAGCCATCCTCACCCAGCGTTGCCAGGTAAAAAGTCTGCAGACCGGCAAAGAACTGACGATGCTGCTCAGGCATGGCGGGATAAATGGCGGCCCTGACCTCTCTATATCCTGCCCGCTGCTGTGCCTGCTGTTCCCCTGGATGAAACATGGCTAATTCAACTCAGGGTGCGGCAGCGGAGGAAGCCCAATGAAACCGGGCAGCGCCTCAACGTTTTGCAGCCACTGCTGAATGGCAGGATAATCCGCAAGTGAAATACCGCCCTCCGGCGCGCAGGCCACATAGGCGTAACAGGCCAGATCGGCCAGCGTAGCCTGTTCCCCCACCAGCCAGCGTTTACCGGTCAGATGCTGTTCCATCTGTGGCAGAAATTTGGCCGCCACACTACAGGCCGACGCATAATTCTCAGGCGTGGAAAACTGCCTGATCAGCCTTGCTGAGGCCACGCCATAGCGGATTTCACCGGCAGCTTTTGCCAGCCAGCGATGTACTTCTACTTCCTGCAACAGATCCTGCGGCAGCCAGTGGCTCCCTGGCGCATAACGCTTAACCAACCATATAAGAATAGCGTTGCTGTCTGTAATAACGGTTTCGTCCTCCACCAGCACGGGTACTTGCCCAAGCGGATTCAGCGCCAGAAACTGCGCTGTTTTACGTATGTCCGCACCGGCTTCGATCTCTTCAAACGGAAGGTCCAGCAGGGTCAGAAGTAATTTTACCCGATGTCCGTGCCCCGATAATGGAGTGTTGTAGAGCGTTAATGCGGTCATGATCTTCTCCTCTTGAGTTTCCCAGAGCTTACTCTTGCAGCAAACAGCCGGAAACCTGCATTATGGCAATTCATAATTTCTTTTAGTGGAAGAGTGATGGACAAGCTGGATGAACTTGAGGTGTTTGTGGCAGTAGTGCAACAAGGTAGCCTGGCTGCGGCAGCGCGGAAGCTGCGGCGTTCTCCACCAGCGATTACCCGTGCGTTGGCCTCGCTGGAGAGCCGCTTCGCGGCCAGCCTGATTGAGCGAACCACACGCAATATGTCCCCAACGCCCGCCGGACTCGCGTTGTTTGAACGAGCCAGGACGCTCATTAGCGATTATCAACAGGCGATTCAGGACTCCTCTGAATCTCAGCTCAACGGCCTGCTACGCATTACCGCGCCGGTACAGTTTGGCCGCAAGTATATCGCCCCGCTGGTGCTGGATTTTATCGATCGCTATCCCGGCATTCAGGTTGAACTGCTGCTTAACGACAGTTACCAGGATCTGCTGGAACAGGGGCTGGATATCGCCGTGCGCATCGGCCAGCTGCGGGATTCTTCGCTGGTTGCTGTGGAGACGGGAACCGTACAGCGTATCCTGCTTGCCAGCCCTGAGTATCTGGCACGTGCCGGCAACCCTGCATCTCCAGCCGATTTGGCGGCCCATACGCTGATAGCCGGAACTTCCGTGAGTTCAGTCAGAGAGTGGCGTTTTGGCACGGTCACTCATCAGGAACGCGTGCGCATTCAGCCCACATTTATGGTTAACGAAGTGGAAACGCAGTTAATCGCCGCCAGAGCGGGTAAAGGCATTACCCGCCTGCTCTCTTATCAGGCTTATGATGACCTGGCGCAGGGCACGCTTTGCGAGGTGCTGCCTTCCTGTCGGCCCGCTCCCCTGCCCGTACAGCTGGTCACGCAGAATCTGAAATATATGCCTGCCAGAGTCCGCGCATTCTGGGATACCGCCCGGGAAGCGCTGTCAGCATTGATCTGTCTGCAAGCCGAAAGCATGACGCCGGTTAAGAAACAGACAGATAATTAATGAAAGTGAGCACCTGGCGCTGACTTTTCAGCCAACTGCAGTAAGCTCAAAATATCTTTCGCTAATCAGCTGTAGGAGCCTGCATGAAACTCTACCTTACGTCCGGGGCTTGTTCGCTCTCGCCTCACATTGTGTTGCATGAATCTGGTCTTGATTTCACAGTGGTGTCGGTAGATTTAAAGAGCAAAAAAACCGAGCAGAACGGTGACTTTCTGGCCATCAATCCACAGGGCAAGGTACCCGCGCTGGAGCTGGATGATGGCACGATCCTGAGCGAAACCGTGGCGATTGTTCAGTATATTGCCGACCAGAAACCAGACCGCCAGCTGCTGGCACCCACGGGCTGTATGACGCGCTATCAGACGCTGGAATGGCTGAATTTTATCGCCACCGCGCTGCATGAACATTTCTATGCGCTTTACCGTTCTGGCGTGCCTGAAGAGTACCGCACTCAGGTCCGTGAGCAGTTGCAGAGCAAATTTCGCCGTGTAAACGACGCACTGGAGGGAAAACAGTGGCTGATGGGGCAGCACTTTACCGTGGCAGATGCCTACCTGTTTACGGTGATGCGTTGGGCGAAGGCGGTGAAGCTGGATTTAACCGGGCTGGATACGTTAACCACGTGGTTTGAACGAGCGGCAGAACGGCCCGCCGTGGCGGCAGCTTTACAGGCTGAAGGCGTGCAGGGCTGAAGTGTTCCCTCTGCCCTGTAGTGGCAGAGGGAATGTTAGCTGTTACAGTTTTTCTGCCGCGAAATGCTGCTGTGGATTAGCAATGCCATCCTGCGCCGCGACCAGCTGTAATTCATACTCGCCCATCTCATGGGTTTTCAGCATCACCTCATACACAGCCGCAGTGATATGCTCCAGCGCCTCCTTGAGGGATTTACCCTGCAGCAGATCTACCAGCAGCAGGCCACTGGTAAGATCGCCTACGCCCACAGGCTGTCTTACGCCGAAATCGACCAGAGGACGGCTGATATGCCAGGCTTCATCCACCGTCACCAGCAGCATTTCAAATCTGTCGCTGCGCAGGCCTGCTCTTGCCAGGTGCTTCACCAGCACCACTTTCGGCCCTTTAGCAATCAGCTCACGGGCGGTGGCAACAGCCTGCTCTACGTCGGTGACCGCGTGACCGCTCAGCATTTCCAGCTCAAGCAGGTTTGGGGCAATGATATCGCTGGCGGGCAGCGCAGAGCGGGTATGAAACTCCGCCACGCCCGGCGCCACAATGCAGCCCTTTTCCGGGTGGCCCATCACCGGATCGCAGAAATACCACGCAGCAGGGTTGGCCGCTTTTACCTGACGCACAATCTCCAGGATCTGCTCGCCCTGCTCTGCCGAGCCTAAATAGCCGCTCAGCACCGCATCGCAGGTTTTCAGACGATCAATATCAGCTATGCCTTTAACAATTTCGGTCAGATGGGTGGCGGGCATCACCACGCCGGTCCAGTGCCCATACTGCGTATGGTTAGAAAACTGAACGGTGTTCAGCGGCCAAACGTTTGCGCCCATGCGGCGCATAGGAAATTCCGACGCGCTGTTTCCCGCATGACCAAACACCGTATGCGACTGTATAGAGAGAATGTTTTTCATAACGAACCCTGCCTAAAAAGAAAGGCCGGACTGGCCGGCCTGTGGTGATGTTGTGTTTTATTTCCAGACAATCAGGCTGTAATTCTTTTTTCCACGGCGCAGCAGCGTAAAGCGGTCAAACAGGCGGTCTGCATCAGTAAAGAGGTACTCTGCACTGAGCTGAGGTTCGCCGTTAACGCTGACCGCTTTAGAGTCAATCAACTTACGGGCCTGACCTCGGGAGGGGGCCAGGTCGCCATCCACCATCGCCTGCTGCAAATCCTGTCCACGCTCCAGCTCAACGAACGGCATGCCATCCTGCGCCAGCTGCTCGAAGTCCGCTTCCGTCATCTCATTCAGCGCGCCGGAGAAAAGGCTTTTGGTGATACGTACCGCAGCGGCAAGGCCTTCTTCGCCATGCACCAGTTTTGTTACCTGCTCAGCCAGCACATATTGCGCACGAGGCGCTTTGCCGCTGTTTTTGTCTTCCTCTTCCAGCGCATTGATCTCTTCAAGGCTCATAAAGGTGAAGAATTTCAGGAAACGATACACATCAGCATCTGCGGTGTTGATCCAGAACTGGTAGAACTTGTAAGGACTGGTTTTGCTGGCATCAAGCCAGACAGCGCCGCCTTCGGTTTTACCAAATTTGGTGCCGTCCGATTTGGTGATCAGCGGCACGGTCAGGCCAAAGACCTGGTTTTGATGCAGACGACGGGTGAGATCGATGCCGGAGGTGATGTTGCCCCACTGATCGGAACCGCCAATCTGCAGCGCCACGCCATGCAGCTTGTTCAGGCAGGCAAAGTCGTAACCCTGCAGCAGGTTGTAGGAGAACTCGGTAAAGGAGATGCCCTGATCGTCACGGTTAAGGCGCTGCTTCACCGCTTCTTTATTAATCATCTGATTAACGGAGAAGTGCTTGCCAATATCACGCAGGAAGGTCAGCACATTCATGTTGCCAAACCAGTCGTAGTTATTGGCAGCGATAGCGCTGTTGTCACCGCAGTCGAAGTCGAGGAAGGGGGCAACCTGATGGCGGATTTTTTCCACCCATTCATTCACCGTCTCGTTGGTATTGAGCTTACGCTCCGCCGCTTTAAAGCTGGGATCGCCAATCAGGCCGGTGGCACCGCCCACCAGAGCGACAGGACGATGTCCGGCATCCTGGAAGCGTTTCAGGCAGAGTAACGGCACCAGATGCCCCAAATGCAAGCTGTCGGCAGTGGGATCAAAGCCGCAATAGAGTGCGATTGGCCCCTGCGCCAGTCGTTCTGCTAACGCCTCTTGATCCGTGACCTGGGCTACCAGGCCCCGCTCTTGCAATTGTGTGATCAGGTTACTGCTGGCCATCTTTGACTCCATGTAAAAAAAGTCTGCACCTTAGCTGGTACACAGCTTTCCGCTGATTCGCGGAGAAAAAATAAGGCATATAGAATAAAGCGCTGGCGCACTCTGTGCCAGCGCTTAACAGGATTATTTCAGGGGTTCAGGGTGCCAGGCGATCGATTTTCCAGCTATCCGCTTCACGCTGGTAGAAAAAGCGGTCATGAAGACGATGTTCGCCCCCCTGCCAGAACTCCATTGAATCGATTTTGATGCGGAAACCGCCCCAGAAACTGGGCAGAGGTACTTCGCCCTGCTGAAACTTCTGCTTCAGCTCCAGGAATTTGCCTTCCAGCACGCCTCTGGCGGAGATGCGGCTGGACTGTTTCGATACCCATGCACCAATCTGACTCTCGCGCGGGCGGCTGTGGAAATACTTCATCACCTCCAGCATGGAGAGTTTCTCCACCGTTCCCAGCACCATCACCTGACGCTCCAGCATGTGCCAGGGAAACAGCAGGCTGATGCGGGGATTCTGCTCCAGGTGATGAGCCTTGCGGCTGCCCAGGTTGGTATAGAACACCATGCCACGCTGATCGAAATGCTTCAGCAGCACGATGCGCTGGTAAGGTTGCCCCTGTTGGTTCACGGTTGCCACACTCATCGCCGTAGGATCGGGCAGTTGCGCCTCAACAGCCTGCCCCAGCCAGTGCTCAAACAGCACCAGCGGGTCGGCAGGCAGATCGTTACGGCGCAGGCCGCCACGGGTATATTCACGGCGCAGATGGGCGATCTGCTGCAGGTTGTCGCTTTCGTTCATCGCTCAGGCTTCAGCTTGAAGGGGGAAGCGGCATTGTGCGCTTCATCCCGATGGGTTTCAACGGGTTAACTGCCATTGAGGCGGCAGTCGTTAATAATGACTTTATCGTTTCGCTCGATAAATGCCCCGTCACCTTTAGACCAGAAAACATAGGTTCCGTCACTGTAACGGGTACCGGAGGCGGCTACCTGCTGTTTTAATGTCAGCGGGTTACCGTCAAGGATAAGGTTAACCTCCTCACGGCTATTATCAAGGATCACCGTCAGGGGTAACGTTCCGCAGGTGTAGTGCAGGGTTTTTTGCTGCTCCGGCGCTGAATGGAAATAGCTGCAGCCCGACAGTAACGTCAGCGTGGACAGTAAAAGTATCTTCTTCATTCTCTCTCCTGTGAACAGGGGTTAGCGATAATGGGCAGGATTAGCGGGATAGATAGCGCCAATCACCGAGGCTTCTTTGGCTCCCGTCACTGAGGGCAAATTTCCCGGCAGACCCGATAAGGTACGGTAAGCCAACCAGGCGAAAGCCAGCGCCTCCATATCATCACCGCTGATCCCCGCTTCATCTGTGCTGCCCACTTCGATCCCCGGAAGCTGTGCTGCCAGCCTTGACATCAGCAAAGGGTTCCTGCTGCCGCCGCCACAAACCAGCAGCCGTTCACACCCGCCGCACAGCATAACCTGTTCGGCAATAGTCACTGCGGTAAGTTCCGCCAGCGTTGCCTGGACATCCTCCGGCTGCAGTCCGGGGAAGGCAGAAAGCTGTTGCTCAACCCAGCCCAGATTAAAGTATTCGCGGCCGGTGGATTTTGGTGCCGGTAGTGAGAACCAGGGGTCGCTCAGCATTTGTTGCAGCAGCGGTGTAATAACGCTGCCCTGTCGGCCCCATTCGCCATCTTTATCATATCCTTTACCCTGATGGCGCCAGATCCAGGCGTCCAGAAGCATATTGCCGGGGCCGGTATCGTAGCCACCGATCGGTTTGCCTGGGATCAACAGCGAAAGATTGGCGATGCCACCTATGTTCAACACCATCCGGCGCTCTTCAGGGTGCATCAGAATAGCCTGATGGAAGGCGGGCACCAGCGGTGCGCCCTGCCCGCCAAGCGCCATATCGCGACGACGGAAATCCCCCACCACGGTGATGCCGGTAGCCGCGACAATCTGATTGTTATCGCCGATCTGCAACGTGTTCGGCGCCTCGCCCTGCGGCTCATGCCAGACCGTTTGCCCGTGGCAACCGATCGCCGTAATATCCTCTTTTTCAAGCCCTTCACGCTGAAGCAAGGCCTGCACCGCTTCGGCAAACGCCCGTCCCAGCTGTGTGTCTATCTGGCCCAACTGAGAGAGCGTTAACGACTGTCCCTGACAGATCCCCAATACTGCCTGACGCAAAGCTGGCGGCATGGGGTGGCAGTAGCTCGCCTGCTGCGCCACCATATGCTCATCAATGGCAGCCAGCACCACATCAATGCCATCCAGGCTGGTGCCGGACATAACGCCAATATAGCGTCCTGATTTCATTGTTTCGCCTTACCCGCTGGGGTTTGCTGGATTTCCTGCCTACAGCGTCGCAAAATCAGGCGGGCAATTCTATGATTAACTAACCATTTTTGAAGGCTGGCTGGATATTTAACTCTCTTTACGCAATTTTGCAGCTGATTGATTTATGGTTTATGCATGTTGCGCTACGCTGGGGGTAGCAGTTTTTTTACCCAACTTAGCGGCTTGTGCCATATAATTACCCTATTGAACGCTGCGCAATTATCTGCAGCAAATGGAAAACTAAGGAGTTTTACGATGATTAAGCGTTTATTAGTCGTGGCACTGACTGGCGTGACATTGGCAGGATGCAGCAACACTGACACCCTTTCTGGCGATGTTTACAGTGCCTCAGAAGCCAAGCAAGTGCAAAACGTCACCTACGGAACGCTGGTATCCGTCCGCCCGGTTCAGATTCAGGGCGGGGATGACAATAATGTCATCGGTGCAATCGGCGGTGCGGTATTGGGAGGCTTCCTGGGTAATACTCTGGGCGGCGGAACGGGCCGTAGCCTTGCTACCGCAGCTGGCGCAGTGGCTGGCGGGGTCGCAGGTCAGGGCGTACAGGGCGCCGCTAACAAAACGCAGGGTGTGGAGCTGGAAATCCGCAAAGATGACGGCAATACAATTATGGTGGTGCAGAAACAGGCGGCCAGCCGCTATGCCGTAGGCCAGCGTGTAACAATGGCCTCTAACGGAAGCCAGGTCACCGTTTCACCACGATAAGTAACAATAAAAAAACCGGCCTCAGCCGGTTTTTTTTATTCATCCCGACCCTGTAGTTCCAGGATGTTTTTTTCGAGACGGGCTATCAGCGTCACCAGTTTGTCGATTTCACTTTGTGAAATACCTGACAAAATATCATCCCGGGTGGCATCAATAACATGTTCAACCTGGGTGATGATGGGTGCGGCTTCAACCGTGAGCTTAATCCGCTTAGCGCGGCGATCGCTGGCACAGGTCGTTCGGGTTATTAGCCCCTTCTCCTCCAGCTGATCCAGCGTACGCACCAGCGAGGGCTGCTCAATACCGATCGCCTTGGCTAGCTGAATTTGTGACTGTTCAGGCGGCAGCTGATGAATATTGTGCAGCGTCACCCAGTGCGTCTGCGTGAGTTCCAGGGGTTTAAGGCGCTGATCGATCAGTGAACGCCAGATACGCACCAGTCTGGCGAGATCCGTTCCTAATGGGGTATCCAATTTCATCTCCTTATAATTAGCTTGCTAGCTATCATGCCTCATTTTAGACTATTCTGCGAGTTTACAGGACAAAATACAAATTCATCCCTTTTGAAACGTATTGATTACCCGGCGCGCCGCAAACGGCCTGGCAAGAAGGATTTACTTCGTGGATAACGCACATTTCTCCTCCTCCTCACCGCTAACAGACCTGGTTTTTGGCGCCTCGGTGTTTTTTCCACCGATTTTCAAAGCCGTACTGCTGGGGTTTTTCTTCTGGCTGTTACTTCATCCCCTGCTGCGGGGCTGGATCTACTCTGGCGAAATCTGGCACCCAACGCTGCTGGATCTTTCTCTCTTTATTCTTTGCGTCAGCGTTTCGCTGTGGCTGCTGCAGGTGAACGGATGAAATTCAGCACATTAAAATATTTTTCCACGGTGATTTTCTTTGCGGCGGCGCTCTGTGCCGGATGGTGGTTGTGGAATTATTATATGCAGTCACCCTGGACCCGGGATGGCAAAGTCCGCGCAGAGCTGGTGAATATCACTCCGCAGGTTTCCGGGCGCATTGCGCAACTGGCGATCAAAGATAATCAGTTTGTCACCAGAGGCACGACATTACTGACGTTAGATGATGAACCTTACCGGATTGCCGTGCTGAATGCTGAGGCACAGTTGGCAAAAGCGCAGTCTGATTTGCTGAAAGCGCAACATGAAGCGCGCCGTCGTCAGAGTCTGCCACGCAATGTGATCTCCGCAGAGGATCTGGATGCGGCCAACCTCAGCGCCAAAGGCATGGCCGCGACGGCAAAGGCGGCTCAGGCAGAACTGGAGCAGGAGCAATGGAACCTGTCGCAAACCAGGATAACAGCACCAACCGACGGCTGGATAACTAACCTGGTGGTACGTCCCGGAAATTATGCCACCAGCGGTACCCCACTGTTTGCGCTGGTCGACAGCCATTCGTTTTACGTAATGGGCTATTTTGAAGAAACCAAGCTGCGGCATATCCGTGCAGGTTATAAGGCCAGCGTGCGTCTCTATAGCGATAACCGGGCGTTACAGGGCGAGGTCGAGAGCATTGGCCGGGCTATTTATGATCAGAGCGTTGAAACTGACAGCGGTCTGGTACCAGATATCAAACCAAACGTGCCGTGGGTGCGTCTGGCTCAGCGCGTTCCGGTTCGTATCCGCCTGACCACTATTCCTGCGGATCTGCCGCTGGTGGCGGGAACCACCTGTAGCATCTCTATTCAGCCATGAATTTCAGTTGGCTTGCCTGGCAAAACCTTCCGTGGTGTAAAGCCACCGCAGGACAGTGGCGTTACGCCCTCCGCAATGCCATTGCCATGTGTCTGGCGCTGAGTATTGCCTATGGGCTTCAGCTGGATGAACCCTACTGGGCAATGACTTCGGCCGCCGTGGTCAGTTTCCCCACCGTAGGCGGCGTCATCAGCAAAAGTCTGGGGCGCATCGCCGGTAGCCTGCTGGGAGCAGGCGCAGCGCTGCTGATTGCCGGGCATACGCTTAATGAACCCTGGCTGTTTGCCCTGTCGATGTCCGCCTGGCTGGCACTTTGTACCTGGATTGCCAATCATTATCAAAACAACGTCGCCTACGCCTTCTCTCTGGCCGGATACACAGCGGCGATCATCGCTTTTACCACGGTTAATATCACCGATATCAACGATCTGTGGAATATTACTCAGGCACGGGTGTGTGAAGTGATTTCAGGCATCTTGTGTGGCGGGTTGATGATGATGATCCTGCCGAGCACCTCAGACGGCGATACGCTGATCCAGTCATTAAAAGCGATGCATACCCGTCTGCTGGAGCATGCCGGGCTGCTGTTGCAGCGTGAAACCACCGATAATGTTCGCAGCGCGCATGAGAGCGTTATCGGTCAGATCCTGACCATGAACCTGTTAAGGATCCAGGCGTTCTGGAGCCACTACCGTTTTCGCCGTCAGAACAATGTACTCAACTATGTTCTTCACCAGCAGCTGCGGCTGACCAGCGTCATCTCCAGCCTGCGCCGTATGCTGCTTAACTGGCCCGAGCCGCCGGAGATCCTCTTTACCACGCTACAGGCGCTGCTCAACGAGCTGGCAAAACCGGAGTGTAATAAATACCGTCTGGCGCAAATTCTGAGTCAGGCTGCCCCTGACGACAAGCAAGATTATCGCCATCAGGCCTTCTGGCACCGCTTGCGCTATTTCTGCTGGCTCTATCTGAATATCAGCCGCTGGCTGAGGCAGTTTGAACGGGCTGATGCCGACACGACTCTCTCTCCACCGGCCGTCCCGGCGCTGGCACGCCATGCCGACAGTGCTGAAGCGAGCTGGAGCGCATTGCGAACTTTTATCGTTATTCTGCTGGGATGCGCCTTCACTATTACCACCCAGTGGGATGCCGGTGATGCCGCCATAACCCTTGCTGCCATTAGCTGCGTGCTCTATTCGTCAGTGCCTTCTCCCAGCAACAGCGTCTCGTTGTTGCTGAAAACGCTGCTGCTGTTGAGCCTCTTCAGCTTCATCATCAAATTTGGTCTGATGGTGCAGATCAGCGTGCTGTGGCAGTTTCTACTCTTTCTTTTCCCTTTGCTCATCACGCTCCAGCTCTTTAAGCTGCAACAGAAAAACCGCGCCAGCCTCTGGGCGCAGCTGATTGTTTTTGGCGGATCGTTTCTGGCGGTCACTAACCCGCCTGTTTATGATTACCAGGCGTTTCTGAACGATAATCTGGCAAAGGTGTTTGGCGTGATGCTGGCCTGGCTGGCCTTTCAGATCCTGCGTCCCAGCTCGGATAAACGCCGCAGCCGCAGGCACATCCGTGCTCTGCGTCGGGAATTTCTCGACCAGCTCAGCCGGCGTCCTCACCTCAGTCAAAGCACGTTTGAATCGCTGATCTACCATCGGGTCAATCAACTCAACAGCAGTCGCGACGATCGGGCTCGTTTATGGTTGCTGCGCTGGGGCGTGGTGCTGCTGAACTGCTCACATATTGTCTGGCAGCTGCGTGAGTGGCACAGTGAGGCCAGTGAGCTGACCGATATGCGCGAGGTGACGCTGCAAAATTTACACCGAATCATCGGCGAACGCGGTGTGCATCACCATTCACTGGCGCAAACGCTGGAAGAGTTAGCGCAGAGAATTGAAAGGTTGCAGGCCATCGGCAATGACGAGGCCAGCGAGCTGGCGGGAATTATCTGGCGGCTTTTTTGTTCACTCTCTCAGTTGCAACAGGCGCTGCCGGAAGAGGCACGTGCGGCAGGCGCCTGATGCGATCAGATCACGCCGCAGGCGAAGCGATCGCCTCCGCCGCCCAGCGGTTTCGGCATATCCGCATGATTATCGCCGCCCATGTGGATCATCAAAGCTTTGCCTTTGATTTCCGAGAGTTTTTTGATGCGCGGTGCCAGTACCGGATAAGTTGCCATGCCATCGTCGGTCACAAACAAGGCGGGCAAATCGCCCAGGTGTCCGTTCTGCCAGGGTCCAAGATGTTTACCCGCCCCCGACGGGTCCAGATGTCCGCCAGCCGCTCCGGCCGGAACAATTTTACCCTCTTTGGTTTGCGGTTCGCAGCTCCCTTTTGCGTGAACATGAAAACCATGAATGCCCGCAGAGAGGTCATGGAGTGCTGGCGTGAAGGTGATGCCGTAAGGCGTCTCTTCCAGCGTTACGATACCCAGGCTCTCACCTGCTCCTTGCGGAGTAGCCAGCTTTATATCAACTTTTTCACTGGCCGCCTGCGCAAAACAACCTGTTGCCAACAGCAGCGCCATCAGAGTTATACGTTTCATACATTTCCCTTATCTCATCCAGAGTGGAGCTATAAGCCTGGTAAGTTTCAGAGAAAATGCCTGTTAAAACCGCTTTATTGACTCTTTTTTACCTGTGCCATCACCAGACCGGCACGCTTAAAACAGCGAAGGCTGTTCCGGCTCATCAGGAACCTCCGTTTTGCCCGCACGCTGCAAACGAAGATAGCGCTGGCGACAGAGGCGGATCACCTCCCGCTTTTGCGCATCGGTAAATTTCATCCAGTTGAAGCGCTCTTCACGACTTCTGAGACAACCACGGCAGTAGCCGCGTTCGTCAGACTGACAAATCCCCCGACAGGGACTTGGCACCGGGAAAAACTCAAGTTGTTCTGCCACCGCCCCTCCTGAATATATGCCAGTCTCTTATTGAAGATCGGTTATTCCCCGACCGCAAGTCTGAATGCTTTTTTTTTGCTCTGCAGGCGGTAGCCAGCCTGACCCTTTCTTACGCATAACTCACAGGTAACAGGCGACTATTTCCTGCGGGAGTTCGCATTGTTGAGCACGGATTAAGGTTTCACTAAGGTTACGACGCTAAGCTTTCCGCAGAATTTATTTTTTCATGGAACGCTATGAAACGCTTATTTAAGTTACGGTGTAACGAAAACGCCTTCAACCTTTATGTTACTATTTTCTTTACTTTTATTCTCAATGCGTTGTTTCTTATGCGTGCCTGGGAGACGATCCCCTACACGACATTTCATGATTATATTTTTGCTGCCACTCTGCCGGTGGTGCTGTTTTGTGCCTACCTGATTATCTTCAGCGTGGCTGCTGTTCCCTGGTTCCGTAAACCTTTGCTAATCATTTTAGTGCTGGCAGGGGCCGCTGCGAACTATTTCATCTACAGCTTCGGCACCGTCATTGACACAAATATGATCCAGAATGTCTTTGAAACTGACGCCCAGGAGGCCGCTGCGTTATTCAGCCTTCGTTATCTGCTGTGGATAACGGCTTTAGGTATCGTGCCCGCCGTATTAATTGCAGCCGTAAAAATTACTACTCATCGTCCCTGGTGGATGAACATCGCTATACGAGCCCTGACCGTGATGGCAGCGGTTGCCGTGGTTTTGCTGGTAGCCGCTCTTTTCTATAAAGATTACGCCTCACTGATCCGTAATAACAAAGGGCTGGTCAAAATGATCACCCCTGTTAATGTGGTCAGCAGCGTGGGCCATTATGCAGATAATCGCTGGTTTGCTGGCAATCAGACGCTGGTGCGAATTGGTCAGGATGCGAAGAAAGGGCCACTAATCAGGGCGGAAAAGAAAAAAACGCTGGTGATCTTTGTGCTGGGTGAAACAGGCCGGGCAGAAAACTTTTCCCTGGGTGGCTATGCCCGCGAAACCAATCCTGAGTTGAAAAAGGAGAATGTTATTTACTATCAGAACGCAACCTCCTGCGGCACCGAAACCGCCATCTCTGTCCCCTGCATGTTCTCCAATATGCCGCGTGAACATTATGATGCCAGCCTGGCACGTCATCAGGAAGGCGTGCTGGATGTGATGGCCCATGCTGGGGTAAACGTTTTGTGGCGTGAAAATGATGGCGGTTGTAAAGGTGCCTGCGATCGCGTGCCCCATACCGACATGACAAAATGGAATGTCAGGGCGCTTTGTAAAAGTGATTACTGCCTGGATGACGTGCTGTTGCACCGCCTGGACAAATATATTGACAGCGTGAAGGACGACACGGTTATTGTGCTGCATCAGATGGGGAGCCACGGACCTGCCTATTATCTGCGTTACCCGGCGGCGATGCGCAAGTTCACCCCAACCTGCGACAGTAATCAGATTCAGGATTGCGAACACCAGGCTTTAGTGAATACTTATGACAACTCGATCCTCTATACCGATGCCATGGTGGCCAGCACCATCAGCCTGCTGAAATCCCGGAGTGATAAATTCAACGTGGCGCTGGTCTATCTCTCCGATCATGGGGAATCACTTGGGGAACACGGCATGTATCTGCATGGCGCACCCTATGTGTTTGCTCCCTCCCAGCAGACGCACATTCCTTTCCTGCTCTGGATGTCGCCAGATTACGCCAGCGCCTTTGGCATCAGTCAGGATTGTCTTCACCAGGCCGCCAGAACTGAGGCGGTGTCACAGGACAACATCTTCCATACACTGCTGGGAATGATGAATGTGCAAACCAAAGAGTATCAGCCAACTCTGGATATGATCCGATCGTGCCAGGCGCACTAGCCCTGTTTGTACCAGACCTGCCGGTCTGGTACGCTAGCTGAATACGCTATTTTTGCAGGCGAAAATGCTTGCCTGCGCTAAGCTCATCCTCTCTCTATACTTCCAGAGAGCGCACTTAGGGTTAATGCCTGGCAGAAGATAACGCGTAGGCTGCCAGCGCTAGTAAAAAAAAGACTTTTATCTAGTCGACCGGTCTACCAGGAGAAATAATGGAATTGAAAAAACTGTTCACCCCTTTAAAAACGGGTGCGATTACCGTTCCTAACCGCATTTTCATGGCCCCTCTGACCCGACTGCGCAGTATTGAACCGGGCGATATTCCTACTCCACTGATGGGTGAATATTACCGCCAGCGTGCCAGTGCGGGACTGATCATCACTGAAGCGACACAAATTTCTGCACAGGCTAAAGGCTACGCCGGTGCACCTGGCCTGCACTCAGCAGCGCAAATTTCTGCCTGGAAGGCGATCAATACAGGCATTCACCAGGCGGGCGGCCACAGCGCCGTTCAGCTCTGGCATACCGGCCGTATTTCCCACACCAGCGTACAGCCAGAGGGTAAAGCCCCGGTTTCCTCTTCTGCCATCAACGCAGAAACCCGTACTTCCCTGCGTAATGAGCAGGGAGAGGCAATACGTGAAGCCACATCCACTCCGCGCGCGCTTGAAGTAAATGAGATTGCAGAGGTGGTTAATGATTTCCGTCAGGCGGTGACTAATGCCCGTGAAGCGGATTTTGACCTGGTAGAGCTACACTCCGCACACGGTTATCTGATCCATCAGTTCCTCTCGCCAGCATCTAACCAGCGCACGGACAGCTACGGTGGCAGCGTAGAAAACCGCACCCGCTTTGCGCTGGAAGTGGTTGATGCTGCTATTGCCGCCTGGAGCGCTGACCGCATCGGGATCCGCATCTCCCCTCTTGGCCCGTTCAACGGCCTGGATAATGGTGAAGATCAGGAAGCCGCCGCGATCTACTACATCACTGAGCTGGCGAAGCGTAATCTGGCTTATCTGCACATTTCCGAGCCTGACTGGGCCGGAGGCAAGCCTTACAGCGAAGCGTTCCGTAAAGCCATTCGTAACGTCTACCCGGGCGTGATTGTGGGTGCTGGCGCATATACCGCCGAAAAAGCAGAAGATTTGATTGAAAAAGGGCTGATTGACGCCGCTGCCTTTGGCCGCGTTTATATTGCTAACCCGGATCTGGTTGAACGCCTGCGTGAAAACGCTCCGCTTAACGCACAGCGTCCAGAGCTGTTCTACGGCGGCGGTGCAGAAGGATATACCGATTATCCTTCACTCGCCGGATAAGAGTTAACAGAGAAAATCAGGCTGCGCCCGACGCGGCCTGTAAAGCGTTGAAAAGCCTTGCTTGCTGTTTATTTCCCCGCAGGCAGAGCCTTCTGATTACCCTGCCAGAAAATCATCGCTATACTTATTTTTTTAACCGTTATCGGATGATAACGTTTTTCACAAAGAGGATGTTATGCGCTTACTTCACACCATGCTTCGCGTTGGCGATCTGCAGCGTTCCGTTGATTTTTATACTAAAGTTCTGGGCATGCGTCTGCTGCGCACCAGCGAAAATACCGAATATAAATACACGCTTGCTTTCGTGGGCTACACCGAGGAGAGCGAAGGTGCAGTGATTGAACTGACCTATAACTGGGGTCAGGAGAGCTACAATCTGGGCGACGCATACGGTCATATTGCGCTGGGCGTGGATGACGTTGCGGCTACCTGCGATCGTATCCGTCAGGACGGTGGCAACGTAACGCGCGAAGCTGGCCCGGTTAAAGGCGGTACCACTATCATCGCCTTCGTTGAAGATCCGGATGGCTATAAAATCGAACTGATTGAGAACAAGCATGCAGGTCACGGTCTGGGTGCCTGATTTTCCAGGGTGCCTTAAAGGCACCCTTCTTCTCCCTTCCCCTGCTGCATCTCGCGGTGAAATTTGCCATAATGCGCGCTGCATTTTTTCGCCAATGAGATCCTGATGTCTGAATCGAACCAACTGAACACCCTCAGCAGCCGTTTTCGCGGCTTTTATCCGGTAGTGATCGATGTGGAAACCGCTGGATTTGACGCGAAGACCAATGCGCTACTGGAAGTGGCTGCCGTCACCCTGAAAATGGATGAAAATGGCTGGCTGGAGAAAGACCAAACGCTCCATTTCCACGTTGAGCCGTTTGAAGGTTCTGTTCTGCAACCTGAAGCATTGGCTTTTAACGGCATTGACCCCTCTGACCCGCTTCGTGGTGCGGTGAGTGAATATGAAGCCCTGCATGCCATATTTAAACTTGTGCGCAAAGGGATTAAAGATCGGGACTGCAATCGCGCCATTATGGTTGCGCATAATGCCACCTTTGATCTCAATTTCATGAACGCGGCCGCTGAACGTACCGGTCTGAAACGCAACCCCTTCCATCCTTTCGTCACCTTTGATACGGCCGCGTTAAGCGGGCTGGTATTAGGGCAAACGGTGCTGGCAAAAGCCTGTGCGGCGGCGGGGATGGCGTTTGACAGTAATCAGGCGCATTCCGCTTTGTACGATACAGTGCAAACGGCCGATCTGTTCTGTGAGCTGGTAAACCGCTGGAAACGGCTGGGCGGCTGGCCTCTTCCCGCGCCGGTAAGCGCAGGATAAAAAAAGGGCGAGGAATTTTTCCTCGCCCTTTTACTTTCTGACTCGCTTATTCAGCGGTGTCAGAAGGATATTTTTGCGCAGTTTCTTTGATCAGCTGCTGCAATTCGCCCTGCTGATACATCTGAATGATAATGTCGCAACCGCCGACCAGTTCACCATCCACCCACAGCTGCGGGAAAGTCGGCCAGTTGGCATACTTAGGTAATTCCGCGCGAATTTCCGGATTCAACAAAATGTCCACATAGGCGAAACGTTCGCCACAGGCTGACAGCGCCTGAACGGCCTGTGCCGAGAAGCCGCAGCTTGGCAGTTTCGGTGAACCTTTCATGTAGAGCAGAATCGGGTTTTCTGCTATCTGGCGCTCAATTTTCTCAACGGTACTCATAAATGGCTTCCTTAATCGGATACTTCGTGTCTATTTAGTGTAGCGACTCTGTCCGCACGATGAAAACGACATTTTACTAAGAGCATTTTCGGCTGCTGCGCCTTACAAGCCCAGGCGGATACATTAAAATAACATTTTCCAGAGGTTATTGCAGCGCTGATGGCGGTAAACTGGATAAGGTTTGCGCAGATAACCAGCTGATTTGGCTTATTTTTACAGGTTTTACTTGTTCTGCATCATTGAAACAAAAAAGACCTTACCTTTTGTTAAACAGTTAGATTAGAATTGCCCCATGAGCCTGCTGCAAAGCAGATATCCCTGTTTTTGGCACGCTTTGGCCGCTGGTCGAAGCACAAACTGTTAATGGTAACGATGCGTTTACTCATCACCCTCTTTATGCTGGCGCTTGCTCAGCTCTTTTTTAACGTGGCGCACGCATCGCCACACGCCCCCGTTAATGCCAGTCATCATAAGAAAGACGCCGGTACGCCAGCCCGCGAAGATGAGCGACGTAAACGCCGGCCGGTTAAAGCAAGCTCGACTAAAAAAGTTAAAGAGTCCACCAGCAAGAAATCCCGCTTAACCTCCGTGTCAAAGCTCAAGCTTAAAAAGAAGGCCTCTCCAACTGCCGCCGTTACCCCCAGCAGATATAAAAAGAAAAGCGTTAATGAGAGTAAAAAACGTTACGGACGGCATCGCGGTAAAACAGCGCAAATGGAAGCGCTGACTGCCGATCTCGACCCGGCACCCCTGAAGTTGAGCAAGGCGCATCGTGCCCGCTATCAGAAAGCGCGTGAAACCGCGATGAACAAACTGATGGGCCAGCTGGGTAAACCCTATCAATGGGGCGGAACCTCACCGAAAACCGGCTTCGACTGTAGCGGGCTGGTCTGGTATGCCTATAAAGATTTGGTGAAATTTAAGATCCCCCGCACCGCTAACGAAATGTATCATCTGCGTGATGCCGCCTCGATCAAACGTGATGAGCTGGAAAAAGGGGATTTGGTCTTCTTCCGCATTAATGGACGCGGGGTTGCCGACCATGTTGGTGTCTATCTGGGTGACGGTAAGTTCATTCAGTCCCCGCGTACCGGCAAGGATATTCAGGTCAGCGCGCTGGGCGAAGATTACTGGCAGCGTCACTATATTGGCGCCCGTCGAATGATGACGCCGAAAACCATCCGCTAAGGGTTATAAAGGGGCCTGTAATCAGGCCCCTGTTAAAGTTAGTGTATGATGGCGGTAAAGCTAAACGCCATAATCATCACCAGGGCGCAAACCGTGGTCAGTAATGAGAACTTTAAATCGGTATCCATATTTTACCTGAATAACCCTACAGTTAATGGTGCTTTCAATTTTCCCATACTTATCGGTAAAAATCTCGTTTTCTCTGCTCAGCCTTGTTAGAATTCTCTTTGTTGCGCAACGCCCGCTCAGCCACCATTCTGCGGACGAACCACTCTTTTCCTTCCTGACGAATCCGGCAGCAACTTAAAACGATTTAAGCCGTCAGGTTTTATTCTTTCCAGGCAAACGATTAACAACAGTCTTATCAACACGTTGAGATAAGCGCAGGAGTAGCTAGTACATGGCAACAATTAAAGATGTGGCAAAGCAGGCCGGGGTGTCGACCACCACCGTCTCCCACGTCATCAATAAAACCCGCTTTGTCGCCGAAGAGACGCGGGAGGCCGTCTGGGCTGCAATTAAATCGCTGCACTATTCCCCCAGTGCGGTGGCCCGCAGTCTCAAGGTTAATCACACCAGGACTATTGGTCTGTTAGCCACCTCCAGTGAAGCGCCCTATTTTGCCGAGATTATTGAAGCGGTGGAAAACTGCTGTTTCGCAAAAGGCTATACCCTGATCCTGGGCAATGCCCATAACGATCTGCAAAAGCAGCAGGCCTATCTGTCGATGATGGCGCAAAAGCGCGTGGACGGTCTGCTGGTCATGTGCTCTGAGTATCCCGATCCGCTGATCAAAATGCTGGAAGAGAACCGCAATATCCCGATGGTAGTCATGGACTGGGGCGAGTCTCGCGGAGACTTCACAGATACCGTGCTGGATAACGCTTTTGAGGGCGGCTATCTGGCCGGGCGCTATCTGATCGATAGGGGTCACCGCGATATCGGCGTGATCCCCGGACAAATGGAGCGCAATACCGGCGGCGGTCGTCATGCCGGCTTCCTGAAAGCGCTGGCTGAAGCCAACATTACCCTTCGTAAAGAGTGGCTGGTGCAGGGTGATTTCGAACCGGAGTCGGGTTATCAGGCGATGCAGCAGATTTTATCGCAAAAACAGCGACCGACGGCGGTCTTTTGTGGCGGTGACGTAATGGCCATGGGCGCAATTTGCGCTGCGGACGAGATGGGCTTACGGGTCCCGCAGGATATATCGGTGATCGGTTATGATAACGTGCGCAACGCCCGTTACTTCACGCCAGCTCTGACTACCGTTCATCAGCCTAAAGAGCGTTTAGGCGAGACCGCTTTCGATATGCTGCTGGACCGCATCACCAGCAAACGGGAAGATCCACAGACCATTGAAGTACATCCTTCACTGATCGAACGCCGCTCGGTCGCTGACGGTCCTTTCCTGGATTACCGCCGCTAAGCCTCCTGCGTCTCTCTTTTTTGCTGCAACCGGGGGCATACTCTGCCCCTGGCTTGCGCTGTTCAGGCTTTTTACTCTTCCTCGCGCAGCCATTCGCTGTTCAGCGTATCGCTTTCACCCAGATAATCGAGTAGCCAGCTCAGCGCCGGGGACGCCTGTTGTTCAGACCAGCTGACGCAGCAGGGACTGTCGGGGAAACTGGCTACAAGCCTGAGCTCGTGCAGTGTGCCCTGCTTCAACAGCGGCCGGGCAAAATGTCCCGGCACCATGCCCACGCACAGCCCGGCTGAAAGACAGTCGAAGGCACTTTCCCAATCCGGTACCACCAGCCGCCGCTGGTTATCCAGGGTCCAGGTTGTTCGCTTGGGGAGTGCTCGCGAGGTGTCCTCCAGCACCAGCGAAGGCCATTCCCGGATCGCCTCTTCGCTGATAACCTGCTCCCTGTGCTGCGCCAGAGGATGATCTGCTGCCACCACGCAGCGCCAGTTCAGCGCTCCCATATCGCGAAAGGCAAAACGGCCGCCCACCGGAATAGCCTGAGTAGCACCGATGGCCACATCAACCCTGCCATCCGCCAGCGCATCCCAGACGCCGTTGAACACCTCTGGCGACAGATGCAGCTCCATATCCGGAAAATGGCGATAGAAGTCCACCACCAGCTGGCGCGTGCGCTGAGGTTTGACTATCCGATCGACGGCAATATTGATCTGTCCACGCCAGCCGTTGGCTACCTGCTGACACTGCCGCCGGGTGGCGAGCATTTTTTTGATAACACCACGCCCTTCCTGCACAAATACCCGTCCGGCTTCGGTCAGCACCACATCCCGGTGCCGCCGTTCAAACAGGGGTACCGCCAGCCACTCCTCCAGCTGCCGCACCGTATAGCTGATAGCTGAGGGGACGCGGTGCAGCTCAGCCGCGGCTGCGGTGAAACTGCCCGAACGGGCAACGGCATCAACAACTTCCAAAGCGTGCTCTGACCACATAACCTGCCTGCAAATTTTTTGAAGGGAACAGGCAAATATTACCGTTTCACAAGCTGGATGGCACGCGATTACACTCTGCGGCGTTTGATTCATTACCCATAAGAGAGAAAAAATGCCTTCAAAAGGATTTATTGTTTACCTCGCGCTACTCAGCGTCGCGGGTTTTCTCGCAACCGATATGTACCTGCCTGCTTTTATCGCTATGCAGCAAGACTTGCAAATCAGCGCGGGCATCATCAGCGCCAGCCTCAGCCTGTTTCTGGCCGGTTTTGCCAGTGGTCAGCTGATTTGGGGGCCGCTTTCCGATCGTATTGGCCGCAAGCCCGTTCTGTTGATGGGCCTGAGTCTGTTTGCCATCAGTTGTGCCGCGATGTGGTGGGTTCAATCCGCCTCTCTGCTGCTGGCGCTTCGATTTGCGCAGGCCATCGGCATCTGTGCCGCCGCAGTAAGCTGGCAAGCGCTGGTTGTTGACCGCTATCCGGCTGCGCAGGCTAACCGCGTTTTCGCCTCTATTATGCCTCTGGTAGCCCTGTCGCCAGCGCTTGCCCCGCTGCTGGGCGCCTGGCTGCTTAACCATTTTACCTGGCGTGCTATTTTTATCACGCTGTTGCTGGTCGCGGTTGCCTTGCTGATTTGTACCCTGTTTCTGGCATCGCCCCGTAAAGAGGCGACCCAGGCAGGCAGTGAGAAGATGAGCTTTATCAGCTTATTAAAATCCCCGGTCTACGGCGGTAACGTGCTGATATACGCCGCCTGTTCGGCCAGCTTTTTTGCCTGGTTAACAGGGTCTCCCTTCATTTTGGGAGCATTGGGCATGACGCCCGGAGATATCGGCCTGAGCTATGTGCCGCAAACGCTCGCGTTCCTGATTGGCGGGTATGGCTGCCGCACGCTGCTGAAACACCTTGAGGGACGGGCGCTGTTACCCTGGCTGCTGGCTCTTTATGGTGTCAGTATCGTCGCCTTCTTTATTGCCGCTCAACTGCCGGAACCTTCCCTGTATGCTTTGCTGATGCCTTTCTGCGGTATGGCGCTGGCCAATGGTGCGATTTATCCGATTGTGGTCGCTAATGCACTGCTGCCCTTCCCCCAATCCAGCGGCAAGGCTGCTGCCCTGCAGAACACACTGCAGCTGGGTTTATGCTGTGTTGCCAGTCTGATCGTGTCGACGTTTATCACCCATTCTCTGTTTACTACCTCGCTGGTCATGCTCTCAACTGTTGTTTTGTCAATAATCGGCTATATTTTACAACGTGTGAAATCACAAGAGATGGCTCTGGCTGGCGCACACGGCGGGCGCTAACGGCTTGAATTTATTGATTAGCACACTAACAATATTCCGTTGAATTGTGCCTGACGTGAGCATATACTCATGTCAGGCAACAAATAATAACAAGATTTTTGCATTTTTTTTGAGTCCTGACAGGGCTGTCAGCATGCTATTCCGCGTGGCTTTCGTTGCGCAACTCTGCAGGTATTCATATCAATCCTCTGTAACGCCGGATCAGGCGTACGGTTATGCCGTGCGTATTCTCAAATCCTGTAGAAATTGTCTATTCTTTTTCTCAGGTTTCAATCACACAGGGTGATGGAGAAGCTATGAGTTCATCGTGTATAGAAGAAGTGAGCCTTGGAGAGAATCAGTGGTACCGAATCATCCAGGAAATGTTGCGCAACGCTGATATTGAGATCAACGGTACCCGTCCCTGGGATATTAAGATAACCAACGCTGACTTCTTCAAGCGCGTGTTACAGGAAGGGTCACTGGGTCTGGGTGAAAGTTATATGGATGGCTGGTGGGAATGCGAACGGCTTGATATGTTCTTTCACCGCGTCCTGCTGGCTAAACTCGATCAACAGCTCCCCCACCACTTTAAAGATACGCTGAGGGTCGCTGCGGCCAGATTAACCAATCTGCAGTCACGTAAGCGTGCCTGGATTGTGGGCAAAGAGCATTACGATCTCGGTAATGACCTTTTCTCGCTGATGCTCGATCCTTATATGCAATATTCCTGTGGCTACTGGAAAGAAGCGCAAACGCTTGAACAGGCGCAGCAAGCTAAATTAAAAATGATCTGCGATAAGCTGAAGCTGGAGCCGGGGATGTCGCTGCTGGATATTGGTTGCGGCTGGGGCGGCCTGGCGGAGTTTGCGGCCAGAAATTATGGCGTGAGCGTATTCGGCGTGACTATTTCCGCCGAACAGCAAAAACTGGCCCAACAGCGTTGTGAAGGGCTGGATGTCACTATTCTGCTGCAGGACTATCGCGATCTCAATCAACAGTATGACCGTATTGTCTCTGTTGGCATGTTTGAACATGTAGGGCCAAAGAATTACGCAACCTATTTCGAGGTGGTCAACCGTAATCTGAAGCCTGACGGTATTTTCCTGCTCCACACCATCGGTGCCAACACTACCGATGAAAAAGTGGATCCATGGATCAATAAATATATTTTCCCCAACGGCTGCCTGCCCTCTGTGCGTCATATTGCCGATGCCCAGGAACCCTATTTCGTTATGGAAGACTGGCATAACTTCGGCCAGGATTACGACACCACGTTAATGGCCTGGCATCAGCGTTTTCTGGCCGCCTGGCCGGAACTGGCAGAAAAATATGGCGAGCGCTTTAAGCGGATGTTTGTTTATTATCTCAATGCCTGTGCTGGCGCCTTCCGCGCGCGCGACATTCAGCTCTGGCAGGTGGTCTTCACTCACGGCGTAGAAGGGGGGTTACGCGTTCCGCACTGATGGGATGAGAGACCAGAAGGGCCGACTAATGCTGTCGGCCTTTTTTTTATCTATTGCTCTGAAGCAGCCGCTGCGAGTAAAGCGGCTTCCCGCTGAGCCAGCACCCGCTCGACAGTTTCGACTATCGCCTGAGTATGGGGATCGATCTCAATATTAACGCGATCGCCCAGGCGTTTTGTGCCCAACGTGGTTCTGGCCAGCGTCTCTGGAATAAGATGAACACAGAATTTAGTTTTGGTGACTTCACCCACCGTCAGGCTGATGCCATCAATGCCAATAAAGCCTTTATGCAGAATGTATTTCATCTGCATAGCATCCTGCGGCCGGAACCATATTTCCCGGTTATTTTCTGAAGTCACTATTTTACTGATTTCAGCCGTGGTCATAATATGGCCGGACATTAAGTGACCGCCAATCTCATCGCTGAATTTCGCCGCACGCTCAACGTTCAGGGTATCCCCCACTTTCAGGTCACCCAGATTGGTAATCCGCAGCGTCTCTTTCACCAGATCAAAGCTTACCCGATCGCCCTGCACTTCTGTCACCGTCAGGCAGCAACCGTTGTGAGAGACAGAAGCGCCTAATTCCAGACCAGGCAGCATTTCCGCCGGCAATTTAACAATATGGGTACGAAAATTAGGTTTCTCTTCAATTGCCAGCACCTCAGCGGTGCCCTGCACAATACCGGTAAACATAGTTGTGGCCTCTTTAAAAGATTCTGGCTCTAGTTTGCCCTGGTCACCGAATAAAACCAAATGGCATCCCGAAGATCTCGTGACATAACGAGCTATTCTTAACGCGGAAGTTGGCTATTTTCTCTGCGAACATTACACTGTGCGACCATCCCTGCTTTTATATCGCAGAAATAGCGTTTTTTACTTTCGCAGTCTCTTTGTTTTGTTAACCAATAGGTGTATGTGTGCAGAAGTACTTTACAGAAGCGCGTCAATTATTAGCGCTGGCAATCCCGGTGATCCTTGCGCAGGTTGCGCAGACCGCTATGGGATTTGTCGATACCATTATGGCCGGCGCAGTCAGCGCCACGGACATGGCCGCCGTTGCCGTTGGCACCTCAGTCTGGTTGCCTGCCATTCTCTTCGGTCATGGTCTGATATTGTCACTTACTCCGGTGGTTGCGCAGTATAATGGCTCCGGTCGACGCGATCGCATAGCTTTCCAGGTACGTCAGGCCTACTGGCTGGCGGCGATGGTTTCTGTCGTCATCATGGTGCTGCTCTACAACGCCGGTTATCTGATCCGCTCTATGCATAATATTGATCCCCATATGGCAGATATTGCCGAAGGGTATCTTCATGCGCTGCTGTGGGGAGCGCCAGGCTACCTTTTCTTTCAGGTAGCCCGCAATCAGTGCGAAGGCCTTTCCAAAACCAAACCTGGCATGGTGATGGGATTCATCGGCCTGCTGGTGAATATCCCGGTTAACTATATCTTTATTTACGGCCATTTTGGCATGCCTGCACTGGGCGGCGTGGGCTGTGGTGTGGCCACCGCTTCCGTCTACTGGGTGATGTTTATTGCCATGAAATATTGGGCAGGCCGTGCCCATTCGATGCGTGATATTCGTGTAGCTGGCCGTTTCAGTCCGCCGGATAGCGCTATTCTGGGGCGTTTATTTAAGCTGGGTCTGCCCGTCGCACTGGCGCTTTTTTTCGAAGTCACGCTGTTTGCCGTGGTTGCCCTGCTGGTTTCTCCAATGGGAATTGTGAAGGTTGCGGGACATCAAATTGCGCTGAACTTCAGCTCGTTGATGTTTGTTTTGCCGCTCTCGCTGGGCGTGGCCACCACCATCCGCGTGGGTTACAGGCTTGGGCAGGGTTCTACTGAAGCAGCACGCGTCTCCGCCTGGACGGCACAGGCCGTGGGCGTATCGCTGGCAATGATGACCGCGATTTTTACCGTAACGTTCCGGGAACATATTGCTCATCTCTATACGGATAACCCTGAAGTGATCGCCCTGGCCTCTCATCTGATGTTCCTGGCCGCCATTTATCAGTTTTCTGATTCGATACAGGTTATTGGCAGCGGAATTTTGCGCGGCTACAAAGATACCCGTTCTATTTTCTTTATTACGTTTATTGCCTACTGGCTATTGGGTCTGCCCAGCGGATACATTCTGGCGCTAACGGATTGGGTGGTGCCGGGGATGGGACCAGCCGGTTTCTGGACCGGTTTTATCATCGGCCTGACCTCTGCGGCAATAATGATGGTCTGGCGGATGCGACGCCTGCAACAGAAGCCAGCTGAGGTAATTCTGGCTCGCGCAGCACATTAATTTATCGATATTTTTTAACCACGCCATGTTCAAAATTGCTGCGCTTCGCACAGTTGCGCAGCAGTTGGGAAGAAAAATGCAGATTTCCGCTTGCCAGGCGTAGAGGCTGTCGTTAATATTCGTCCCCGCTGTTACCAAGACAGCAAGCAGATGCGTTCTTAGCTCAGTTGGTTAGAGCACCACCTTGACATGGTGGGGGTCGGAGGTTCGAGTCCTCTAGAACGCACCACAGTGCGTCCGTAGCTCAGTTGGTTAGAGCACCACCTTGACATGGTGGGGGTCGGTGGTTCGAGTCCACTCGGACGCACCAAAATCAAAGCGTTCTTAGCTCAGTTGGTTAGAGCACCACCTTGACATGGTGGGGGTCGGAGGTTCGAGTCCTCTAGAACGCACCATTCTGCACGCTTCCAGATAAAACTCTCTGCTCCCCCCTGATGCGCAACAAGCTGATCTGCCGCAACCTTTGCTGCATTGCCTGCTGCTTTTTAATTGGTTTTCGCGCACTTAACGACTATAATACGGAACGTTGTTTCACTTGAATGGTTTCAGCGTATGGTTGACCCTTTAGCAAAAACGATAGCTTGTTGCGCAACGCATTTCTGCGCGCGCGCTGAAACCGCGTCTCAACTTCCCCTGCACGCTGTACCACCTTCACCTATTCTTATTCTGTATCGTAGTTTGCCACTCAGGCACGAATTCTTATCCGGCGCTCACTCAGGCTCCGGGATCTCGCTTTTCTCATCCATCACAACTTAATAGAAAACTCGTCATGAAAAAGACCAAGATTGTTTGTACTATCGGTCCAAAAACCGAATCCGAAGAAATGTTGACCAACCTGCTTGATGCGGGCATGAACGTAATGCGCCTTAACTTCTCCCACGGCGATTACGAAGAGCACGGTAAACGTATCTCGAATCTGCGCGCCGTGATGAGCAAAACCGGACATCAGGCGGCTATCCTGCTGGATACTAAAGGCCCTGAAATCCGTACCATGAAGCTGGAAGGCGGCACCGATGCGTCACTGAAAGCGGGTCAGACCTTTACCTTTACTACCGATCAGTCGGTCATTGGTAATACTGAACGCGTTGCTGTGACCTACGCTGGCTTAACCGCTGACCTGAAAGTGGGTAATACCGTGCTGGTGGATGACGGTTTGATCGGCATGGAAGTGACCGAAGTTACCGAAAACACCGTGGTTTGTAAGGTTCTGAATAACGGCGATCTGGGCGAGAATAAAGGCGTTAACCTGCCTGGCGTTTCTATCCAGCTGCCGGCACTGGCGGAAAAAGACAAGCGCGACCTGATCTTTGGTTGTGAGCAGGGCGTGGATTTTGTAGCCGCATCCTTTATCCGTAAGCGTTCTGACGTACTGGAAATCCGTGAGCATCTTAAGCAGCACGGTGGCGAGCACATTCAGATCATCTCTAAAATCGAAAACCAGGAAGGCCTGAACAACTTCGACGAAATCCTTGATGCTTCCGACGGCATCATGGTGGCTCGTGGTGATTTAGGCGTGGAGATCCCGGTTGAAGAGGTGATCTTTGCACAGAAAATGATGATCAAGAAATGTAACCGTGCCCGCAAAGTGGTGATCACCGCGACGCAGATGCTCGATTCCATGATCAAAAACCCGCGCCCTACCCGTGCAGAAGCGGGCGACGTTGCCAACGCCATTCTGGACGGCACCGATGCGGTCATGCTCTCTGGTGAGAGCGCCAAAGGGAAATACCCGCTGGAATCTGTGACCATTATGGCCACTATCTGCGAGCGTACTGACCGCGTAATGAAGAGCCGTATCGACTCTCAGCACGACAACCGTAAAATGCGTATCACCGAAGCGGTGTGTCGTGGCGCGGTTGAGACTGCCGAAAATCTGGAAGCTCCACTGATTGTGGTGGCGACTGAAGGCGGTAAATCAGCCAAGTCAGTACGTAAATACTTCCCTAACGCCACGATTCTGGCTTTAACCACCAATGAGCAGACCGCGCGTCAGCTGCTGTTAAGCAAAGGCATCATTACCTCTGTGGTGAAAGAAATCGCTTCTACTGACGATTTCTACCGCCTTGGTAAAGAAGCTGCGGTAGCCAGCGGCTATGGTCAGAAAGGCGATGTCGTGGTTATGGTTTCTGGCGCATTAGTGCCAAGTGGAACCACAAATACCGCCTCTGTGCACGTGCTGTAATAGAAGATTACGCCTTGTAGTGAAAAAGCGCCTCTAAGGCGCTTTTTTTACAACTGTAGTAAAGACTAGTCTTAAAATTTCCAATCGAATTTAACGATGCAATTTTTATTATCTGAAGATGAGTCCAATTAAAGTCGTCTGTTTTCGCTAATTTTTTTGTAGAAAAGTAGAAAGACGGTGCATCTTTGAGCGAACGATCAAAATTAAGCACTTTCTCATCAAAAATTTATTCTCATTAGAAAAAACTTTGTGTAATACTTGTAACGCTACATGGAGATTAACTCAATCTAGAGGGTATAAATAATGAATCGTACTAAACTGGTACTGGGCGCGGTAATCCTGGGTTCAACTTTGCTGGCTGGCTGTTCAAGCAACGCTAAAATCGATCAGCTGTCTACCGACGTGCAGACTCTGAACGCTAAAGTTGACCAGCTGAGCAACGACGTGAACGCAATGCGTTCTGACGTTCAGGCTGCTAAAGATGACGCAGCTCGCGCTAACCAGCGTCTGGACAACCAGGCTCACTCTTACCGTAAGTAAGAGTTCTGGTTTGAAAATGGCGCACATTGTGCGCCATTTTTTTGTCTGTAGTTTCCTGCCGATCCTCCTCTCCCCTCTTCTCCTCAGACATGTCGCTATAATGCCTTACAATCAATTCTGCGGGCTTTCGTCTTTTATCTGAGTGACACTGACAGAGGATGCCTGAACCTCTTCAGAATCGCTCTGCTGCAGGTTAACGGGCAATGTATTTTGATCGGTTACCACTTCCCCCTGACTTACAATCACCGGCATGCCAGAACGGCGCTCAATAACCTGTTTAATCATTTCAGCATCACTCTTATCGCTCTTCACAAACTTTTTGCCGTTTGTGGTCAGCGTAATCGGCATGGTCTGCGGATCATCCTTTTCACTGTGTGACAGCGGCTGGTGAACTTCGAGATAACGTTTCCCATCTGGCTCTACAGCATACTTCAACGGCTGATTGATAATCTGCACCCTGGTGCCCTTAGGGACGCTGTTGAACAGCGCCTCGATATCGTCAGGCCGCAGGCGAATACAACCGGAGCTGACGCGCATACCAATGCCAAAATCCGCATTGGTGCCGTGGATCAGATAATGGCCCTGACCATAAGCCAGACGCATGGCATACAGCCCCATGGGGTTATCCGGCCCGGCAGGCACGGTAACCGGCAAGGTCTTGCCTTCAGCGGCATAGCGCTTACGGATATTCGGTGTGGGAGTCCAGGTAGGATTAGGGATTTTCTGGCTGATGCTGGTCACCATGGCTGGCGTGTTCGCCCCAAGCTGGCCGATCCCGATGGGATAGACGATGACCTTGCTCTCATTTGCAGGGTAGTAGTAAAGCCTGAGCTCGGCGACGTTGACGACAATCCCTTCCCTTTTTGTATCCGGTAGCAGCATCTGAGTGGGAATAGTCAACTGGGTTCCCGCTTTGGGTAACCAGGGATCGGTGCCTGGGTTAGCTTCCAGCATACCTAACAGGCCAATTTTGTAGTGTGCTGCTACAGCTTCCAGCGATCGCCCATCCGCTGGAACGGTATAAGTGGTGTTCTCACCAATTAAGCGGCTGTTTTCTGCAGGCAGAGGGTACTCCGTAGCGCTGGCATACTGCGTGGAGGTCAGGATGGTAAAGAAAAGTGCGGCAAAAGTAGACAGAGGTTTCATGCGGATTTCCCGTTCAGGCTGATGAAACTTCCCGCCAGCGAAGCGGGAAGCCTGTCGGAAGTGTAGCAACTCAGTTCTGCGAAAGAACCTGAGCTTTTTGCCGGATGGCGCGGATCATCGCTTCCAGCCCCTGTGAACGCGAAGGCGTAAGGTGCTGAGTTAAAGCGAGCTGTTCAAACCACGGACGCACATCAAAGGCCAGGATTTCGGCCGGGGTCATGCGTTGATAAAGAACAAAAACCACGGCAATCAAGCCCTTAACAATGGCAGCATCGCTGTCACCGCGCAGGATAACGCGCCCTTCTTCATCACAATCCATCAGGATCCATACCTGGCTCTGACAGCCCGAGATGATATTTTCCGGCTGATGGAGGGATTCAGACAATTCTGGCAGCATCGCGCCCAGTTCAATAACGTAAAGGTACTTCTCTTCCCAGTTAGCGCAACGGGTAAAGTTACGCACCAGTTTCTCTTTCTCTGGCAATGACGCCATTGGTGCCTCCGGTAGCCGCCAGGCAAAAATCAGCCCAGCAGGCGGTGTATACGTGTCAGACCCGCCGCCAGGCGGTCGGCCTCTTCTTCGCTATTATACAGAACAAAGGAGGCACGGCACATCGCTGGCACGCCGTAGTGGTTCATTAACGGCATAGCGCAGTGGTTACCGGTGCGAATGGCAATACCATACTGATCCAGGAAGCTGCCGACGTCATAGGCGTGATGCTTGCCCAGATTGAAGGCGATAACGCCAGCACGCTGTTTCGGGCCATAAATAACCAGATCGGGCACCGAGGCCAGCTTGTCGAGTGTATAACGCATCAGCGACTGTTCACGCTCATGGATAACATCCAGACCCAGCTCTGAAACCCAGCTGAGTGCAGCGCCCAGACCGATAATGCTGCCGGTATTGGGAGAACCCGCCTCAAAGCGCCATGGCGCTGCGGCATACGTTGTCCCTTCAGTCAGGCTGACGGTGGCAATCATCGACCCGCCCCCTTCCCACGGAGGCATCTGGTCCAGCATCTCTTTACGACCATAAAGAATGCCGATGCCGGAGGGGCCATAAATTTTATGGCCCGAGAAGGCATAAAAATCGCAGCCCAGATCCTGGACATCGACTTTCTCATGCATCACGGCCTGTGCACCGTCAATCAACGTAGCAACACCGGCCGCTTTCGCCTGCGCGATAATCTCTTTCACCGGGTTGATGGTGCCAAGCACATTCGACACCTGCGTCAGAGCCAGCATACGGGTACGGCTGTCGATAAGCTGAGGTAACACGGAGAGGTCAAGTTCGCCAGTTTCCGTCAGCGGGATAAAGCGGACTTCCGCACCGGTGCGTTCAGCCACCATCTGCCAGGGGACAATATTGGCGTGATGCTCCATCTCGGTGATAATAATATTATCACCTGCCTGAAGCTGCCTGCCGCCCCAGCTGTTGGCCACCAGGTTTATCGCCTCGGTAGTCCCTTTAACAAAGACAATCTCTTCTGGCGATGCCGCATTCAGGAAGCGTGCAGCCTGAGTCCGCACGTTTTCCATATCGGTGGTCGCTTCCGCACTCAGAGTATGAATACCCCGGTGTACGGCAGCGTAGCCATGCTGATAAAAATGACTCTCTGCATCAATCACCGCCTGCGGCTTTTGCGCACTGGCGGCGCTGTCGAGGTAGGCCAGCGGTTGGCCATTTACTTCTCGCGCCAGAACAGGAAATTGAGCCCTGACGCGTGTCAGGTCAAAACTCATTTAATGCCTCCGGGAAAGCGCTGTGCAATACGCTGCATCACCGCTTCTTTCAGTACCTCATCCGTGATGGCTTCAGTCAGCTCGGCGGCAAAGGCGTAGATAATCATGCGCTGGGCAGACTCTTCGCCAATCCCACGAGCACGCAGGTAGAACATCTGCTCATCGTCGATGCGGCCAATGGTGGCACCGTGGCTGCACTTCACGTCGTCGGCGTAGATTTCAAGCTGCGGCTTGGTGTCCACTTCCGCAAGACGACCCAGCAACAGATTGTTGTTGGTCATCTGACCGTCGGTTTTTAACGCATGCTTCGCTACTTTGATCATGCCGTTAAACACTGCACGGGCTTTATCACGGACGATGGTTTTATGCAGCTGACGGCTCTGACAATACCCCTTGTTGTGCTCAAGGTAAGTACGGCTGTCGCACACTTCTTTCTCAACCGGCAGCATCAGGCTGTTGATGCCCAAATCCGTGCCTTCGCCATTAAGCTGAACGCTGGTATTGTGACGGGTAAGTCCCGCGCCCAGCAGGAAGCTGTGGCTTTTCACATTCGCGTCACGTTCGATAACAAAATCGTTATGCGCAAAGTGGTAGCTGCTGTTGTGCTCGAATGCCAGCTTGTAGTGCTTCAGCTGGGCATTGTTGCCTACGGTTGCCGTGAAGCGAGAACCGGTAAAGTGGCTGGCGTCGTTCAGGCTGACGTAATGTTCAATTACTGTCGCCTCTGCCCCTTCATCAAGCTGCAAATGATGACGATAGTGCGAAGTATTCATCCCCGCTTCTGCGCTGCTGCTGATGTGCAGCATATAGATAGCCCGGGAAGCGGATTTGCCACGCGCCAGATGCAGCGTGGTCACCTCTTCCGCCAGGCTTTCCGTCAGATGCAGAAATACTTCAGGCTGAACCGGCGCGCTGCTTTCGCGGCGCTGCGCTGCCTGAGTAACCTGAATATCAAACAGATCAAACGTATTGTCGCTCAGCGCAGCGTTAAACCGCCCGTCCACAAAGACCAGTCTGACCGCGTCGATATCCAGTGCCAGCGCTTTAACCTGCTCAGCAGTTACCGAAGCGGCTTTATGCGCCACGAACTGGTTATCAAAAAGCGCTTCCAGCGGGGTATATTTCCAGTTTTCCTGCTTACGCCCCGGCAGCCCTAAACGCAGCACCTGCTGCCAGTGCTGCTGAGCCTGCAGGGAACGGTTCTCGCCCTGGGTTTCAAACAAGTGATGCCACTGCTGCAGGGCATGATCACTATTCCTGGTCGGTAAGCCAGCCATAGCCTTGCTCCTCCAGTTGTTTCACCAGCGAGAAGTCACCTGACTTAACGATTTTTCCCTGATAGAGCACGTGCACGAAGTCCGGCTTGATGTAGTCCAGAATGCGCTGATAGTGCGTAACGATAATGAAAGCGCGCTTGCCGTCACGCAGCGTGTTAACGCCGTTTGCAACCGTTTTCAGGGCATCGATATCCAGACCGGAGTCGGTTTCATCCAGAATGCACAGCTCAGGCTCTAATGCCGCCATCTGCAGAATATCGTTACGCTTTTTCTCACCGCCAGAGAAGCCGACGTTGACTGAACGGGTCAGCAAATCTTCAGGCATTTTCAGCAGCTGAATTTTGTCTTCAATGAAGTCCTGAAAATCAAAACGATCCAGCGCTTCCTGGTCACGGTATTTGCGCACCGAATTAACGGCCGTTTGCAGGAAGAACTGGTTGCTGACGCCCGGGATCTCTACCGGGTACTGGAAGGCCATAAAGATCCCTTCCCCCGCGCGATCTTCCGGGGAAAGCTCCAGCAAATCTTTGCCTTTGAAGCTTACTGAACCGCCGGTGATCTCATACTCTTCGCGACCTGCCAGCGTGGCGGACAGCGTACTTTTGCCCGATCCGTTCGGCCCCATAATGGCGTGAACTTCACCCGCTTTTACCTCAAGATCCAGCCCACGCAGGATCTCTTTGTCTTCAATACTAACCTGTAAATCTTTGATACTTAACATAGTGTTTCCCTGGCAGTGCTGTCCGGCACTGCACTGAATGACCGTAAGCGCGGGGGCTTAGCCCACGCTGTGTTCAAGGCTGATCGCCAGCAGTTTCTGCGCTTCCACCGCAAATTCCAGCGGCAGCTCAGAGAAGACATCCTTACAGAAGCCGTTCACAATCATGGAGATAGCATCATCTTCGCTGATCCCACGCTGCAGGCAGTAGAACATCTGATCTTCACCAATTCTGGAGGTTGTTGCTTCATGCTCCAGCTGAGCGCTGTTGTTGCGCACCTCCACGTAGGGGAAGGTGTGCGCGCCGCAGTCGGCGCCAATCAGCATCGAGTCACACTGGGTGAAGTTTCGGGCGTTGGTCGCCGTAGGCATGATTTTTACCAAGCCACGGTAGGTATTCTGGCTTTTCCCCGCTGAAATCCCTTTGGAGATAATGGTCGACTTGGTGTTTTTACCAATGTGGATCATCTTGGTGCCGGTATCCGCCTGCTGATGACCGCTGGTCAGGGCAACGGAGAAGAATTCACCCACCGAGTTGTCGCCACGCAGGATCACGCTTGGGTATTTCCAGGTGATCGCTGAGCCAGTCTCAGACTGCGTCCAGGACATTTTGCTGTTTTCACCTTCGCAAAGCGCACGCTTGGTCACGAAGTTCAGGATGCCGCCTTCGGACTCGCCGCCGGAGAACCAATTCTGTACGGTGGAGTACTTCACTTCCGCATCTTTATGGATGATGACTTCAACCACCGCCGCGTGCAGCTGATAGGTGTCACGTACCGGAGCAGAACAGCCTTCGATGTAGCTGACATAGCTGCCTTCATCAGCAATCAGGATGGTGCGCTCGAACTGACCTGTTTTCGCCGCATTAATACGGAAATAGGTAGAAAGCTCCATCGGGCAACGGACGCCTTTCGGGATATAGACAAATGTCCCGTCAGAGGCCACAGCAGAGTTCAGCGCCGCAAAGAAGTTGTCGTTAGCGGGCACCACGCTTCCCAGATACTGTTTAACCAGTTCCGGATGATCGTGGATGGCTTCGCCAAAGGAGCAGAAGATGATCCCCTGCTCTGCCAGCTTGCCACGGTAAGTAGTAGAGACTGACACCGAGTCAAAGATGGCATCCACAGCGACTTCCTGACCTTCACGAACCGGTACGCCGAGCTGTTTGAAGGCGTTCTCCACTTCTTCAGTCAGGTAGTTCGCCGGGGTCGATCCCGAAGCTTGTTGTGCACCCGGCTCAGAGGCGCAACTGTCATCACAGTTACCGCAGGACGGCGCGGAATAGTAACTATAATCCTGGTAGTTCAGCGATTTATAGTTAGCTTTCAGCCAGTGCGGCTCTTCCATCTCCAGCCAGGCCGCATACGCTTTCAGGCGGAATTCAAGCATCCACTCTGGCTCGTTGCGTTTGGCAGAGATAGCACGCACAACGTCTTCGCTGATGCCGTGTTCAAACTCTTCGGTCTGCAGCTGAGTGAAGAAACCTTCTTTGTACTTCTGGTTTCCTTCCCAGACCTGCACATCATCCGATGTATCAGTGTTTCGGGACATAAATTTTACTCAACGCCAAAGCTCTCACCACAGCCACAGGCGTGTTGAGCTTTAGGATTATTAAATTTGAAAATCTGGTTCAGACCTTCACGAACGAAATCCACTTCAGTACCGTCGATGAAAGGCATGGCCTGCAGGGGCACATAGAGATGTGCGCCCTGGTTAGTGAAGACCAAATCATCGTCGGCGGGCTCTTTCACCAAATCCATGGTGTAGCCGAAACCGGCGCAGCCCGACGTTTTCACGCCGAGCTTCAGGCCTTTCACATGAGGGTCATTTGCGGCTAGCGCAATGATCTGTTTTGCGGCGCTGTCAGTGAGCGTCAGTCCTTTCCAGACATAGTCGTCGGGAGAAAAAGAAGCCGTAGTTGCTGATGGCATAACATTACCTCGTGAGTCGATAGCCCTGTGGGCTAATACCCCTATGTTAGTGATAATGAATATCGCTTCAACCTCTTGTTTTGCAGGGATTAAGGCCAAACGGGGTTTTTCGGCCCTCTGTATTGAGTTTAGACCCTGTAAGAAGGAATGCGATTTGTGTCACGCGTCGATTTAACGAAATGGTAACACATTGAAAACAGGTCAGTAAATCCAACCGCGAAAATGCTAAACAGGAATAATACTCATTTTACCTCTTTCAGCCGCGTCAATTATCGTTATTACCGATTTTTCTGAGAGGCAGCATTTATGGGTAAAAATAATTGCCATCGCCGTTGAATATTATGCCAGTTACTCTATGATAATGATTATCATTAACGAGTGGGTTCTGACATGACGCTGTCGATAAACGCCTGGCTACAACACAAAATTGATGAATATAAGTTCTCAATCCGCGATATCACCGTTGATTACTACATGGCGCAAGCCAAACTAAACCGCCCGGAATGCACGATTGAGCAGCTGCGTAAATTTAATGATACCTGCCTCGATATGGCTGAACTCTGCCAGCTTAACGGCGACGAACAGAGCTACCTGCATGCCCTCGGCAAACTTCACCACCGCCTGATTCAGGAGCTGGGTAATACAGAGCGCGAAAGGCTGTTCCGTATGCAAGCCTGGCAGCTGGCTCGCCACTCGCTTACCCGCCTGTGCCATCAGCTGGCACTCTGCGGAGAGTGGGATAAAGCGACAAAGCTCCAGAGCGACTTCGTTAAGCACGCTTCCTGGATAATCTGAGGCGTCCGGAGGCGATTTTAAAGGCCGGGAAGTATATCACTCTTTTCCCTTGCCTGACATCACTGCGGTGGTCAAACGAGAGGTACAGCATAAGCGCTGCTGCTGGTCGAAGATCTCAATCTGCCAGACCTGATGACGCCGCCCAAGATGAAGGGCCCGGCAGACCCCCGTTACCTCCCCTTCGCGTACGGCCCGGAGGTGACTGGCATTGATCTCCACGCCCACGATAAAGTCCTCCCCTTCCGTACAGAGATAGCCCGCCATTGAACCCAGCGTCTCAGCCAGAGCGGCAGAAGCGCCGCCATGAAGCAGGCCAAATGGCTGCCGGGTTCGGCCATCAACCGGCAGCGTGGCCGTTAACGACTGCTCATCCATCGCGGTAAAAAGAATGCCCAGATGCGCCACCAGCGTTCCCTGACTACGCTGATTGAGTTGTTCTAACGAAACCTGACGCTTCCAGACCATTACACTATCTCCAGCAGAGCCTGCAATGGATGACGCATACCGTTCCCCTCCACGCGTTTCACCTGGCTGCGGCAGGAGTAGCCGGTAGCCAGACAGCGCTGACGCGGCAGCTTTTGCAGCGCCTGATGCCAGGAGAGCTCATAGATCCCCAGTGAGTTTGCAAGGTTTTTACTTTCATGACCATAAGTGCCTGCCATACCGCAGCACCCCACGCTGACGTTTTCCAGCTTCGCGCCAAAGCGGGCAAAAATGCTTTCCCACTGTTTGGTGGAGGTTGGCAGCGCGGTCACTTCCGTGCAGTGCCCAAACAGATACCATGCTTCACCACTCGCCGGGCGCTTTTCCTGTGAAGGAAGCGCCTGTTGCAGCCACTCATGGACTAACTGAACATGGAACGTCCCGCGTTCGCCCGCCAGGATCTCTTTGTATTCTTCGCGATAACAGAGCACCAGGGCGGGGTCCACGCCAACCATAGGCAGCTCCAGTTGCGCTACCCGGTTAAGGAAATCTGCCGTTTTCTTCGCCGTGCGGGCAAAACTCTGCAGGAAGCCTTTTATATGCTGCGCTTTGCCGTTGGGAGAGAAAGGCAGCACCACCGGCTGGTAGCCGAGCTTTTCAATCAGACGGACAAAATCGGTTACCAACTGCGCTTCGTAGTAGCTGGTGAAAGGGTCCTGTACCACCAGCACATGGCCTTGACGTTCTGCCGGACTCATCGCCTCCAGCTGTTCCAGCGTGGTTTTCATGGCAGGCTGCCCGGCCAGCTGTTTTTTCAGATTAGGCGAAGAGAGTAACGGCAAATCCACCATGCCGATATGACGTTTACTCATCTCTCTCACCAGCGGCTGACGCAAAAAGAAATTGAAGAAAGCGGGTGCCTTCGCCATCAGCGGCGCATAGCTTTCCACGCTGCCTACCAGGTAGTCACTGGCCGGACGCAGATAGCGGGTGTGATAGAGCTGCAGGAAGCGTGAACGGAAGCCGGGCACATCAATTTTGATTGGGCATTGGGTCGAGCAGGCTTTACAGGCAAGGCAGCCAGACATCGCCTCTTTTACCTCATGCGAGAAATCATATTCGCCACGGCGGGCATACCAGCTGTTGCGGGTGCGCTCTATCATGCCACGCAGTGAGACTTTTGCTTTCGGCAGGCTTCTCTCCAGCACCAGCGGGTCAACGCCCTGCTCTGCCAGCAGACGCAGCCATTCACGGGTCAGAGTAGCGCGTCCTTTGGGCGAGTGAATGCGGTTGCCGGTAATTTTCATCGACGGGCACATGGGACTTTTAACGTCAAAGTTGAAGCAGAGGCCGTTACCGTTGCATTCCATTGCGCCACGCCAGTCAGTACGGACGTTAACCGGGATCTGACGGTCAAAGGTGCCACGCTTCTGCGCATCAACCTGCATCATCGGCTCATCCACACCGAATGGCGTACAAATTTTACCGGGGTTAAGACGGTTTGCGGGATCAAACGCCGCTTTAATGCGGCGCAAATCGTTGAAGAGTTCTTCCCCGAAAAAAGCCGGGCTGTATTCCGCGCGAAATCCTTTGCCGTGCTCTCCCCACAGCAGGCCACCATAACGGGCCGTCAGCGCCACCACTTCGTCAGAGATCTGCTTCATCAGCATCTCCTGGTGGGGATCGCACATATCCAGCGCCGGGCGCACGTGCAGCACGCCAGCATCCACATGCCCAAACATGCCATAACTCAGGTTATGGCCATCCAGCAGCGCACGGAATTCGACGATGTAATCCGCAAGATGCTGGGGCGGCACACAGGTATCCTCGACAAAAGGAATCGGTTTGGCCAGCCCCTTTGCATTACCCAGCAGGCCAACCGCTTTTTTGCGCATAGCGTAGATGCGCTCAATCCCCTTGAGATCGTCGCAGAGCTGATAGCCGATGATGCCCGCTTCACCGCTGCTCATCAGGCTGTCCAGGCGCTGACAGAGCGCCTCCATCTGACCATCGATCAGCGCCTTGTCGTCTCCGGCAAATTCCACGATATTCAGCCCCAGCATCTCCCGATCCGGCACATCAGTAATCAGTTCCCTGACTGAATGCCAGACGATATCCTCCCGCGCCAGGTTCAGCACCTTTGAGTCGACGGTTTCCACCGACAGCGCTTTCGCTTCCACCATAAAAGGCGCGCTGCGCAGAGCAGAGTCAAAAGAGTCATATTTAATGTTCACCAGCCGGCGAACTTTAGGGATCGGGGTAATGTTCAGACGCGCTTCGGCAATAAAGGCAAGCGTGCCTTCTGCGCCGCAGAGGATACGCGTCAGGTCGATATGCTGCAGATCGTCGCTGACCACGTGCCGCAGATCATAACCGGTCAGGAAACGGTTAAGCCTGGGGAAGGTCTCTCTGATAGCCTGATGGCGATCGCGGCAGCGCTCCAGCACGGTACGATAGATGGTCCCTTCCTGGCTCTGCTCCTGCGCCAGCTCTTCTGCCAGCGCGACGGGAACAGCGCGGGTGTCGAGGATTTCGCCGCCGAGCAACACGGCACGTAAGCCAGTGACATGATCGGAGGTCTTGCCGTACACCAGCGACCCCTGCCCTGAAGCATCGGTGTTAATCATGCCGCCAAGGGTAGCCCGGTTACTGGTGGAGAGTTCAGGTGAGAAGAAGTAGCCGTAAGGTTTCAGGAACGCATTGAGCTGATCTTTGATCACGCCGGCTTCAACCTTAACCCAGCCCTTTTCGACATTAATCTCAAGAATGCGATTCATATGACGCGACAGATCAACCACGATCCCCTGATTCAGAGATTGCCCGTTGGTGCCGGTGCCGCCGCCTCTGGGGGTAAAGATCAGGCTGGTAAAACGCTCTTCAGCAGCCAGCCGGGCAATCAGGGCGACATCCGCCGTAGAGCGGGGAAACAGCACCGCATCCGGAAGTAGCTGATAGATACTGTTGTCGGTGGACATCGTAAGGCGATCGGCATAGCTGGTGGCGGTGTCGCCTGTAAACCCATGCTGCTCCAGCGCCTGTAAAAAATTGAGCACCAGCTGAACGAGGCCGGGTGCCTGGGAAATCTGTGGGATCATTATCGGGTGACCAGATGTTGTGTATAGATAAACTCACTCTCCTGTTTTTATCACACTTTTTTATCGCCTGTCGCGATTTCAAAATCAGGGTAAAAAGATTAGCGTGGCGTTTCTGGTGAAAACGCGTTTAATACGCAAAGCTGGAGGAATATCTGTACAGACAAGGGGTCTGTCAGGATTTACCCGCACTGATTTCATACTGAAGGTACCGTAACAACCATGAAGAACACGCATACAGGATGGGATTTGCAGCAGATCGTCTTCTCCCTGATGTTTATTATCATAATGATTGTGGCCTGTTTGTGGGTGGTTCAGCCCTTTGTGCTGGGCTTTGCCTGGGCCAGTATGGTGGTGATTGCCACCTGGCCTCTGATGATCAAAATTCAGGGAATACTGTGGGGCCGACGCTCGCTGGCAGTGATCGCCATGACGGTTCTGCTGATCCTGCTGTTTATCATCCCCGTAGCGCTGCTGGTTAACGGCCTGATTGAGAATAGCGGGCCGGTGATTGCCTGGGCCTCCTCCGGACATATTCTGCTGCCGGATATGCACTGGCTGAAAAGCATTCCGCTGGCTGGCAGGAAAATCTACACCGCTTATCACCATCTGGTGCAGGGAGGTGGCAGCGCCCTGATGACGACAGTGCAGCCTTATATAGGCCGCACCAGCGGGTTCCTGTTTGCTCAGGCCGGGCATTTTGGCCGCTTCCTGATGCATCTTGGCCTGATGTTGTTATTCAGTGTACTGCTTTACTGGCGAGGCGAGCAGGTCGGGCAAGGCATCCGTCATTTCGCCTTCAGGCTCGCTTCACGTCGGGGAGATGCCGCCGTCCTGCTTGCCGGTCAGGCCATTCGGGCGGTGGCGCTGGGTGTGGTGGTAACGGCGCTGGTCCAGGGCGTGTTAGGTGGCATTGGCCTGGCGGTCTCCGGCATTCCTTACGCCACCGTACTGACGGTACTGATGATCCTCTCCTGCCTGGTGCAACTGGGTCCGCTGGTGGTGCTGGTGCCCGCCATTATCTGGCTTTACTGGAGCGGTGATACCACCTGGGGTACGGTGCTGCTGGTCTGGAGCTGTATTGTGGGGACGCTGGACAATGTGCTGCGCCCTATGCTTATCCGCATGGGTGCCGATTTACCGATGATCCTGATCCTCTCAGGCGTCATTGGTGGACTGGTAGCCTTTGGGATGATTGGGCTGTTTATCGGTCCTGTGGTGCTTGCCGTCTCCTATCGTCTGGTTTCCGTGTGGGTGCATGAAGCGCCAGCACCAGAAGAAGATCCGCTTATGGTGGTGGAAGAATTGGCGGAATTTGAAGCAGAACACCTCGAAAAATAACCTTTCCTCAGCGGCTGGCGTATCTAGCCGCTCTCCTGGCAAAAAAATAGTGCGTCACGTCTTAAAACCCTTTGATTAGGTTTTTTTACCAGAAATGCGCATTTTTTAGCCTTTTAGCCAGTAACGCAGCGCAATTGATTACGTTATGTACAGTTTTAACTCACTGCGTCCGGGAATTCTGTCACAAAAGGTTATGGGTTTTAAACTAATAAGAGGATTCTTAATGACTCGCCCCGCCCGTCTGAATAGTATGAGTCACATGTTTACGATCAAACTGCTGATTTCTAAACAACCTTTTTCCCCTGAGTAAAGTAAAAGAATTGCTGTGTGTAGTCTTTGCCCATCCCATGTGATGGGCTTTTTTTTTGCCTGCAGCACAGCAAAAAGGCCAGATTAACTGGCCTTTTTGCGGTTATAACAGTGAACGCGGCTATTTTGCCGGGATTTCTGCCAGACTTAACCAGGTTTGTACTACTGTATCGGGGTTAAGTGACAGGCTGTCGATACCCTCATCCATTAGCCACGCTGCAAAGTCTTCATGATCGGATGGACCTTGTCCGCAGATACCCACGTATTTTCCTTCTTTTTTCGCCGCCCGAATAGCCATTGAAAGCAGTGCTTTCACGGCATCATTTCGTTCGTCAAAAAGTTCAGAAACCACACCGGAGTCGCGATCAAGACCAAGCGCTAACTGTGTCATGTCGTTTGAACCGATGGAGAAGCCGTCAAAGTACTGCAGGAACTGTTCAGCCAACAGCGCGTTAGAGGGAATTTCGCACATCATGATCAGCTTGAGACCGTTCTCACCACGTTTAAGTCCCTGGCGTTCCAGCTCTTCCACTACCGCTTTGGCCTGCGCAACGGTACGGACGAACGGCACCATAATTTCCACGTTGGTCAGCCCCATATCGTTACGTACGCGCTTCACGGCCGCGCACTCCAGCGCAAAGCAGTCACGGAAGATGTCTGACACGTAACGACCTGCGCCGCGGAAGCCTAACATCGGGTTCTCTTCTTCCGGTTCGTAACGCTCGCCACCGACCAGATTGGCGTACTCATTTGTTTTGAAGTCAGAGAGGCGCACGATTACACGCTTCGGTGAGAATGCCGCACCCAGCGTGGCGATCCCCTCGGTCAGGCGAGCAATATAGAACTCAACCGGATCGTCAAAACCTTTCATCAGCGCGCGGATCTCTTTTTGCAGCTCCGGCGTTTGCTGGTCAAACTCCAACAGCGCTTTTGGGTGTACGCCAATCATACGGTTGATAATAAATTCCAGACGCGCCAGCCCTACACCTTCATTCGGCAGACAGGCAAAGTCGAAAGCCCGGTCCGGGTTGCCTACGTTCATCATGATCTTCAGCGGCAGCTCAGGCATTTTATCCACCTGTGAACTTTTCACTTCAAAGTCCAGCAGATCGTTATAGACGTAGCCCGTGTCCCCTTCCGCGCAGGAAACCGTCACTTTGTGACCATCCTTCAGGATGTCAGTGGCATTACCACAGCCTACTACAGCCGGAATGCCCAATTCACGCGCGATGATCGCTGCATGACAGGTCCGCCCGCCACGGTTGGTCACAATCGCTGAGGCCTTTTTCATGATCGGTTCCCAGTCCGGGTCGGTCATATCCGTAACCAGCACGTCGCCCTTTTCGATACGGTTCATCTCGCTGATATCGTGAATAACCTTCACTTCGCCAGCCCCGATACGGTGACCGATGGCGCGCCCTTCGACCACCACTTTGCCTGAACCTTGCAGGGTATAGCGTTCCATTACCTGGCCGTTAGAACGTACCGTTTCTGGACGGGCCTGCACGATAAACAGCTTGCCCGTATGCCCATCTTTAGCCCACTCAATGTCCATCGGACGCTGATAATGTTTCTCAATCTGTACAGCTTGTGCCGCCAGCGCTTCAACTTCTTCACTGGTCAGACAGAAAGTGTCGCGCTCTTCTTCCGGGACATCTTCTATCCGCACCTGCTCGCCATGCTCCTGCGAGTCGGCATAAACCATGCGGATTTTTTTAGAGCCCATGTTACGGCGTACAATAGCTGGACGGCCTGCCGCCAGCGTCGGTTTGTGGACATAAAATTCATCCGGGTTTACCGCGCCCTGCACCACCATTTCACCCAGCCCTAACGCAGCGGTGATAAACACCACCTGATCAAAGCCCGATTCGGTATCAATAGTAAACATGACGCCAGCAGAGCCAAGATCGGAACGCACCATACGCTGAACACCCGCCGAGAGCGCCACGCCACGGTGATCATACCCCTGATGCACACGGTAGGAGATGGCGCGGTCGTTGAACAGGGAAGCATAAACATGCTTCACCGCAATCAGCACGGCATCAAACCCCTGCACGTTAAGGAAGGTTTCCTGCTGCCCCGCAAAGGAAGCATCCGGCATATCTTCAGCTGTGGCCGAAGAGCGCACAGCAAATGAGGCTTCAGCATCGTCAGAAGAGAGCTGCTGATAAGCCTCACGGATAGCCTCTTCCAGTGCAGGCTGGAAGGGGGTGTCCACAATCCACTGGCGTATTTGTTTGCCTGCTTTCGCCAGCTCATCAACATCATCAATATCGGTCTTGTCCAGCAAATCATAGATACGCTGATTGACGCCGCTTTGATCGAGGAACTGATTAAATGCATCTGAGGTCGTCGCAAAGCCGTTTGGCACGGATACGCCCAACGAGGACAAATTAGTAATCATTTCACCCAGAGAGGCATTTTTGCCCCCCACCCGATCAACATCGTTCATGCCAAGTTGGTTATACCAGAGCACAAGCGGCACTTCGCCTTTATTGGACATTGAAGCAATCCTTTTACGTTTTAATTAAGAATATGGAGACAGAGTCGTACGTTTTGAGCCTGCCACATTCCTGTGTCAGAAAGAAACTGTTGAATCGTTCAAGCGGATTAAAAGGGTAATTTTAAGATAACTCCGCCCGTAAATGAGCAGTTGCGCAAATGAGAAAATAAGATAAATCCTTTTATTTCAAAGATATCCTTAAAAACTCTTTTTTAGCGGGAAAATCCGTTTGCGCAAGAGATAATGATTCCTGATCAGAATGCTTTTTTTATTAAGAGTTATTTTTAGGCATGACAAAAAGAAACATCATTTCATAAAAGCCCTTTTTCTCGCTTCCGGTGGGGTTTATAAAAATAAAAAGTTCATAATATTATTTTATGAATTATTTATTTTATCTTGCTGGTGACATCACTATTTGCTTTTCGGGTGTGGATTAATTTAGGCTGACCGCAACGCAAAAGCTGGAGTGAAAATGGACGTGAACAACGAACGAAGTGTTTTTTATATCTCTGACGGCACGGCGATCACCGCAGAGGTACTGGGGCATGCGGTGCTGTCTCAGTTTCCTGTGGGGATTAACAGCGTGACGCTGCCCTTTGTTGAAAACGTCCAGCGCGCCCAGGCGGTGAAAGCGCAAATCAACGCGCTGCATCAGAAAAGCGGCGTCCGGCCCCTGGTTTTCATCTCTATTGTCACCCCTGAAATTCGTGAAATCATTTTGCAGAGCGACGGTTTTTGCCAGGATATTGTGCAGTCTCTGGTTGCACCGCTGCAGCAGGAGTTAGGGATTGCTCCGGCGCCCATCGCCAACCGGACGCATGGGTTAACCGCGAATAATCTGGGAAAATATGATGCCCGTATAGCCGCGATAGATTATACGCTGGCGCACGACGACGGCATTTCGCTGCGCGGGCTGGAGGATGCGCAGGTGATTTTACTGGGCGTATCGCGCTGTGGCAAAACCCCGACCAGCCTCTATCTGGCTATGCAGTTTGGCATCCGCGCCGCAAACTATCCTTTTATTGCTGATGATATGGACAACCTTAAGTTGCCGCCCGCGCTGAAGCCTTTTCAAAACAAGCTGTTTGGCCTGACTATCGATCCTGAACGCCTTGCTGCCATTCGTCAGGAGCGGGCAGAGAATACGCGCTATGCTTCTATGCGCCAGTGCCGGCTTGAGGTAGGTGAAGTCGAAGCCCTGTTCCGCACCAATCAAATCCGTTATCTCAACAGTACAAATTATTCGGTGGAAGAGATCGCCACAAAAATCCTCGATATCATGGGCCTGACCCGCAGAATGTATTAAAAAGTGATATTTATCGCGTTACGCCCGATTCGCGGGCGTTAGCGGTTGAATTCATCGCTGGTTGGTTTATTGTGATCGCCATCACTTCCCGGTACTCCTGCCGCTGCGAAGAACTCAATTTTAGAGATGGTTATGAACAAAACTGATGAGCTGCGGACCGCGCGCATCGAGAGTCTGATTACGCCTGATGAACTGGCGAAACGGCTGCCGATCACCCCCGCTATCGCCACCAACGTCACCGATTCCCGCAAACGTATTGCCCGCATCCTTTCCGGCGAAGACGCTCGCCTGCTGGTTGTGATTGGCCCCTGCTCGCTGCACGATCCTGAAGCAGCCGTGGAATATGCCCGTAAGCTCAATACTCTGCGTGAAAAATATCACTCACGCCTTGAAATCGTCATGCGAACCTACTTTGAAAAACCCCGCACCGTGGTGGGCTGGAAGGGGCTGATTTCCGATCCGGATCTCAACGGCAGCTTCCGCGTTAATCACGGTCTGGAAGTTGCCCGCAAGCTTCTGCTGGAGATCAATGCGCTGGGCATGCCTACTGCCACCGAGTTTCTGGATATGGTCGTGGGCCAGTTTATTGCCGATCTCATCAGCTGGGGCGCTATTGGTGCGCGTACCACCGAAAGCCAAATCCATCGCGAAATGGCCTCTGCGCTCTCCTGCCCGGTAGGGTTCAAAAACGGGACAGACGGCAACATCCAGATTGCCGTGGATGCTATCCGCGCTGCCAGAGCCAGCCATATGTTCCTCTCTCCGGATAAATATGGGCAGATGACGATTTACCAGACCAGCGGTAACCCCTCTGGCCACATTATTATGCGTGGCGGAAAAGAGCCTAACTATCATGCTGAAGATATTGCAGCGGCAGCGACGCGGCTGCGTGAGTTCAGACTTCCGGAACAGCTGGTTATCGATTTCAGTCATGGCAACTGCCTGAAGCAGCATCGCCGCCAGAAAGAGGTTTCGGCTTCTGTTTCACAGCAAATCCGCGAAGGCTCACGTGCTGTTGCAGGCGTAATGATTGAGAGCTTCTTACAGGAAGGTACGCAGAAGGTGGAAGCTGGCAAGCCGCTGGTTTACGGACAGTCAATCACCGACCCTTGTCTGGGTTGGGACGACAGCGAAGAGGTTCTGGCTCAGTTAGCAGAAGCGGTAGATACGCGATTCTGATAAGTTGTTCGGGGGCGTTCGTAAGAGGCCCCCTGTTCCGGGATGAATTCCTCTGGAAGAGTTATTCGGAACAGGAGAGATCCCTAAGCCACATTCCAGCTTTTACCTTATCCCTCAAGCCTGTGTGATGCCATTAGCTTATGTCATAATAAATTCACGTTTAATTATCAGGCTTCCGTTCTCTCTATGTTCTCATTTGACTGGCATCGTTTTCTTCTTAATGACCAGCAGGCAACATTTCTGGTTGAGGTTGCTTTCCGGGTAGTCATTGCCTATGTCGTTGTCTTCAGCTTTCTGAAAATATCTGGTCGCCGGGGGATACGTCAGCTTTCTCTCTTTGAGCTGGTGATCATTCTTACCCTTGGGTCTGCGTCGGGCGACGTAACTTTCTATGATGACGTGCCCGTACTGCCGGTACTGATGGTTTTTGTTGTGCTGCTTTTTCTCTACCGGTTCACCACTTTCCTGACCGCGCGCATTCCCCGCTTTTCGCGCTGGATTGAAGGTGATGTTGTGACCCTGATTAAGGACGGGCTGTATGAACTTGAAAGCCTGGACAGGCACAATATTTCTGAAAACGAATTTTTTATGGAGCTTCGTCAGAATGGCGTTGAGCATCTCGGGCAGGTGCGTCTGGCCATCCTGGAAATTGATGGTGAGATAAGTATCTATTTTTTCGATCGCGATAACCTCAGACCCGGCCTCTCCGTTCTGCCACCAGCGCATCGCGAAGATTTCCGCCGCATGCCTGTAACGGGAGTCTATGCCTGTAATCACTGCGGACTGACGCAGCGTATTGAGGCGCAGCAAAGCCCGCATTGTCCGAGATGTAAAAATGAATTTTGGTCAGTTGCGTTGCGTACTCACCGCGCCGGAGCCTGACCATTTCACCCTTTCCACAGGCAGAAAACAAAATGGATTACTGGCAGGTTAACCAGGACAGAGAGGCTTAAGGCTCTGCCCATCCTGCCAGATATCCTTTGCAGGGGTCGACCCGGAGAGCGATCTCCTCTTCCCCACGCTGGCTCAGCTTGAACAGCTCACCTCTATCTTTTTGCCCCAGTCTGGCGGCCGACGCATTAAATCAGCGAATTCTGGCGCCTCCGCAAACGGCTGACTCAGCGCCTGGTGCAATCTGGTGAGCACGCTGATGTCATCTTTCTCCGCCTGCTCAATCGCCTGCTGCGCAAGATAATTGCGTAGCACAATAGCCGGATTAGCCTGTTTCATCTGCTGTTGACGCTCGCTATCGCTTCGCCCCTCCTCCAGCAGCCGCTGACGCCAGATGTTATACCAGCTGTCAAAAGCTTCACGGTCGATAAATTCATCACGCAACGGCGAGGTGGATTGCTGCTGTTCAATGTGCGAAAGCTGACGGAATGTCCAGGTATAGTCGCTGCCCTCTTTAGTCATCAGGGAGAGCAGTCCGGTCAGAATATCGTTGTCATGTTTGTTCTGCGTGACCAGTCCCAGCTTCGCCCGCATCTGCTCACCCCAGCAGCGCATCAGCTCAGGTTCATATTCTGCCAGCGCCTGCTTAAGCTGCTCTGTGGTCATCAGGCCGGAAAGGGAGTGAGCGAGACGGTTAAGATTCCACAGCCCCACCATGGGTTGATTCTCAAAACTGTAGCGCCCCTGATAATCGGAATGATTGCAGATAAAGTCCGGCTTATAATCATCCAGAAAACCGTAGGGGCCGTAATCGAGCGTCAGGCCAAGAATTGACATGTTATCGGTGTTCATCACACCATGGGCAAACCCCACACTTTGCCAGTGCGCAATCAGCCTTGCAGTTCGCCGCACAATGTCACTGAACCATAACAGGTAGCGTTCCGGTTCATCCTGCCACTGTGACCAGTGATGTCGGATGGCGTAATCGGCCAGCTGTCGAACTTTTTCCTGCTCGCCAGCATAAAAAAAATGTTCAAAATGACCAAAGCGGAGATGGCTTTCCGCCACGCGCAGCAGCATGGCGCCGCGCTCGGTGCTTTCACGGTAAACAGGCTCATCGCTGGTTACAACGGTTAACGCACGCGAAGTGGGAATGCCCAGGTGATGCATCGCTTCGGAAGCCAGGAACTCACGCAACGACGAGCGAAGAACGGCGCGGCCATCGCCCATTCGTGAATAGGGCGTAAGCCCAGCCCCTTTAAGGTGCCAGTCCATTTTGCGCCCGTCCGATAACATTTGCTCGCCAAGCAGGATCCCCCGCCCGTCTCCCAACTGTCCTGCCCAGACGCCAAACTGGTGACCGCTATAGACCTGAGCCAGCGGCTGCATGCCAGGCAACAGGGTTGCTCCACTCCAGAGTGGCGTTTTCTCTGGGGTGAACCAGCTTTCATCCAGACCCAAATCGTCGGCGAGGGAGGCACTGTGGTACAACAACCGCGGATTTTTTAACGGAGTGGGCTGAAGAGATGTGTAAAAACCTTCCAGCTCATGATGCCAGGTATTGTTAAACTGCATGAAGTCCCCCTGCGAAGTACCGTCACGGCTAAGGGTTAGCCGCTATCAGAATATCACTTAGTGTAGACCCGGGGGCCGGAGGTTAACACAGACACACTACAGGGTTTTTATTGGGGGCAGAGATGGCTCTGCAACGCTTCAGGCGGCTCAACCAATGACGTAAGGGCTTCTTCACTCACTGGCGAAAACAGCGTGCTTTGAATACCATCAAACTGATAATGGCTGATTTTTTCAAGGCCGGATAAATCGTCCACGCCCTGCACGATAACCTGCTGACAATGCGGCTTAATATGATCCAGTACGGTACTGATAAAGGGTTTAAACGAGAGCTTGTTAATATTCTGCTTGATAAACCCTTTGTCGAGTTTGATGCGGTAAAAGAGATCGTCATAGACAGCTTTGGAAGGCGCCTTACCCGATCCGTAGTTTTCCAGGCTTAAGTTAAATCGCTGGCTTAATGCCACCAACTGCGGATGATCTTTACCCAATTTAAAATCGGGGAAACTTTCATTAATTTCCAGCTCCAGCCACTCCAGCGCCTCTAATTTACGCGCAAGAAATTCACTTTCCAGAATAGCGCCTGAGATAACGTCATCAATTTTAAGCGTAACCTTGACGCCCTGCTGGCGAAAGAAGTCGTGATGCTTCTCAATGCTTTTAATTTGGCTCTGCAGTAAAAGAATACGCTGCTCTTTATCCATTTGAGGCAGCAGCATCTCCTGCGGCATGGCAACATTGGCTGTGGTATGAGAAAAATGCGTAAGCAGCTCGACGGCTATCAGGTGTCCGTCAAAACGGTAAACCGGGCAGAATGCTGTATAGCTCTTATAATCCGCTTCCAAATGGATTTTCATTTTTATTCAGCCATGATGAAGGAGCAATTCGCTCACCCCGTCTCACCTGATAATGGCCTGAGTAGTACCATGATAAAGTGATGATGCAGTATGTTTGCGATTGACAGGATAAGGCCTTTAGTTAAGGGATAAACTATCACACAATTGACATGAAAGATGCTAATCAGTTTACCCATTTGTTTAGCGAAAATCATTAGCCCTGCATTAACTTCAATAGCGCTTTACTAAAATTTGACGTAAAGCTGACCTTAAAAGAGATTTAAGGGCATTTTTTTTAATTAACGCAAAATTTGCTGAAGATTATTAATTATCAGCCCCTAAATCAAACGATCGGGAATTGTGCACTAGCTGAATACTTAGCACACTAAATATAGTTGAATCAGATTCGCCTCGCCTGCCAGAAGGCTTTCTTCCAGTACTGATTATTTAACGAAGAGCGGATCACCCCCTGACTGGTTGAGGCATGAATAAACTGATCGTCGGTGTCGTAAATCCCCACATGAAGACCATTCTCCCCTCTGCCGGTTTTGAAAAAGACCAGGTCGCCGGGTAACAATTCATCTTTATCTATACGCGTGCCAATATCCGTTTGCGCTGCGGTGGTACGGGGAAGCTGCAGATCAAAACGGTCGCGGAAAGTGAGATAAACAAAGCCAGAGCAGTCAACGCCACCCCGCCCCATGCCGCCATAGCGGTAAGGCGTACCGCGCCACTGGCTGAGCTGCTCATTCAGTTGCGCAATAACCGTAATCGAATCAGAAAGCCGCCCGTTGGGTGGCGGTGCATGGCTGCTACATCCCGCCAACAGAATAATGATCAGCACAAAGCAGTAGCGCATAAGAAATCCCTTTGATTCTGAAAGTCTGGCACCGGGCCTGTGTCGGGCATTTTAGAGGAATGTGGTAAGAATTTCGTGATTTTCTGCATGCAATTTATGGAAAGGCACGCCGAAGAGCTTACTGAGGGTCTCCGGTTGCAACACGCTCTTCACCTCACCCTGTTCAACCAGCGTCCCCTCTTTCATTAACCAGACCGTCCTGGCATGGTGAAGGCTGTGGTTAATATCGTGACCACTCATAATGACCGTCAAACCCTGCGCCACGCAGGCAGCAAGGTGACGATCAAACGCAGCCTGCTGCGCAAGATCCAGGCCAGTAAGCGGCTCGTCAAGCAGTAATATCCGCCCCTCTGGCTGCGCTATCTGACAGAACACCGCTGCCAGACGCACACGCTGCCACTCTCCGCCGGAGAGCTGATTCACTGGCGTGGCCAGTTTATCGGTTAACTGAAAAACGGCACACAACGTCTCCAGCGTGGTTTCACCTGCATCGCCCGCGTGATGCAGGTGTAGATAGTGCCACACTGGCATATGCCCAACGGGCATTTGCTGCTGCGGCAGCCAGGCGCGGATGCGAGCCAGTGCCGCCGCCGACCACTGGTTTAAAGGTCTCCCTGCCAGGCGAAGGGTTCCTTCAGCGGGCAGCAGACCGGCCAGCGTGGCCAGTAACGTACTTTTACCCGCGCCATTCGGTCCCACTATATGAATCAGCGCACCGGCCTCAACTTCGCTGCTGAACGGCGCAAGGCGCTGCCTGACAGCAACGCCCTCACACTGCAGTAACATCTATTTTGCCAGCGCCTCTTTCAGAGCGGCAAGGATCACGGGATCGTTCGGTTCCATATCGGGAGAAAAACGCTGCAGGACTGCGCCATCACGACCAATCAGGAATTTTTCAAAATTCCACAGGATATCGCCCTTCTCTTTGGGTGCGCGACCTTTACTGCTCATGCGCTCAAGGAAGCCGCTGTTCTCTGGCGCGGTAGCTTCCGGCTGCGCAGCCACCAGCTGGGCATAAAGCGGATGGCGCTCCGGGCCGTTAACCTCAATTTTACTGAACATCGGGAAGGTCACGCCGTAGGTGGTGCTGCAAAACGTTTTGATCTCCTCAGCACTGCCCGGTTCCTGACCCAGGAAAGCGTTACAGGGGAAACCCAGCACGGAAAAGCCCTGGTCCTTCCATTCATTCTGTAACGCCTCCAGTTGCTCATACTGCGGCGTCAGACCACATTTTGATGCCACGTTTACCACCAACAACACTTTCCCCTGCCATGCGGCCAGGGAAGTCTGCTCACCTTCCAGCGTTTCCAGTTGAGTATCAAAAATGCTCATTGCTCTTTTCCTGTTTAGTAGAGTGAGAAATAGTGTGCGCCTGTTAGGGTCGGTTACGTACCAGTAGCCAGATAAAAACCGGTGCTCCTATCGTGGCGGTAACCACACCAATAGGTAATTCTGCCGAAGAGAGAGCTATCCTTGCCACAATGTCGGCTGCCAGTAACACCGCGCCTCCCGCCAGCGCACAGGCAGGTAACAGGCTACGATGATCGCTGATGCCGTTAAGGCGCAGGATATGCGGAATAACCAGCCCGACAAAACCGATGGCACCCGCTAAGGCCACGCTGACGCCAGTCAGCCAGCCAATGGCCAGCACCAGCATATTGCGCCACAAAAGCAGCGATAAACCCAGTTGCCTTGCCGAAACTTCTCCCAGGGCAATCAGATTCAGCACGCGCCAGAGGGAGCAGAGCCAGCCGAGTACCGGCACCAGGGCCACCATCAGCCAGCGATAGCGCCAGTCAACACCGCTGAAACCGCCCAGCATCCAGTATATCAGCTGCCGTAAATCCAGGTTTGAGCTGAAATAGACAGCCCAGGTCATCACCGCGCTACAGATAATCCCCAGCGCTACCCCAGCCAGCAGCAGGCGGCTGTTAGAGAGATGATGCCGGGCAAAGCGCAGCAGGATCAGCGTCACCGCCAGCGCCCCGATAATCGCGCTCAGACTGCTTTGCCACAGCCCACCCGCACCAGCAAAAATGGTGAGCACCAGCCCGACCCCAGCGCCATTGGAGACGCCCAACAAGCCGGGTTCAGCGAGCGGATTCTCAAATAAAGCCTGCATTACCGCACCAGCCACCGCAAGAGAGGCTCCCACCAGCAATACCGCAACGGTTCTGGGCAGGCGCAATTGCCCGACATAGAGTGAACCTTCAGGCGTCAGCCACTCTGCAGGCATCAGCCAGCGATCGCCCGCGCACAGGCTCAGGATAAGCATCAGCAAGGCGAAAAGCGCCAGGAGAGTGAGCCAGCGCCGCTGGTGCCGTCGGGCACGGTGAATATGTTCTGAGAGCAAATTCATGGTTCACTTCATATGAAAAAGGCCGCATAAGCGGCCTTTTTTACTGGCAGAAATCACTCTTCTTTCGGTGTTGCGTTTTCAACCCGGCTTTTCAGCTTTTGTCCGGGCCGGAAAGTCACCACACGACGCGCCGTGATGGGAATATCTTCACCAGTCTTGGGGTTACGTCCCGGACGTTGGTTTTTGTCGCGAAGGTCGAAATTGCCAAATCCTGACAGTTTAACCTGTTCACCGTTTTCCAAGGCACGACGTACCTCCTCGAAAAACAGCTCTACGAGCTCTTTGGCATCCCGTTTGCTCAGCCCCAGCTTTTCAAACAGGTATTCAGACATTTCAGCTTTTGTAAGCGCCATAGGTTCAATCCCTCAAGGATGCTTGGAATCGCTCTTTCAGTGCCTCTACGCATTTTGCAACGGTAGCAGCAATCTCATCTTCTTCGAGTGTCCGGCCGGTATCTTGCAAAATCAGGCTGATAGCGAGGCTCTTAAAACCTTCATTTACGCCCTTACCGCGGTACACGTCAAACAAGTTTACGCCAACTACCTGATTTACGCCAACTTTCTTACACTCTGCGATGATATCTGCTGCAGGCACGTTTTCAGCCACAACAACAGCGATATCACGGCGGTTTGCCGGGAAACGAGAAATCCCGCTCGCATCAGGCAGGACGCGGTCTGACACCTTATCCCACTCCAGTTCAAACAGCACGGTACGGCCGTTAAGATCCAGTTTCCGCTCAAGTTCCGGATGAACCACACCCAGAAAACCGATACGTTCATCGTGCAAATAAATTGCCGCACTCTGCCCCGGGTGCAGAGCGGGATTAGCCTCAGCGCGGAACTGAATATCAGATAATTTACCGGTCAGGTCGAGAACGGATTCCAAATCGCCTTTTAAATCATAGAAGTCAACTGCCTGACGCGCCAGATCCCAATGTTCTTCATAACGGGTTCCGCTGATTACACCGGCCAGCATAACGTCCTGACGGATGCCCAGGTTTGCCTGTGTATCAGGGACAAAGCGCAATCCGCTTTCGAAAAGACGCACGCGGCTCTGCTGACGATTTTGGTTATACACCACAGCCGAGAGCAGTCCGGTCCAGAGCGACAGGCGCATTGCAGACATCTCTACAGAGATCGGGCTTGGCAGAACGAGGTTCTCTTCGCCTGGGTGCAGCAGGGCCTGGATTTTAGGATCGACGAAGCTGTAAGTGATCGCTTCCTGATAACCTTTGTCTACCAGCAGCGCTTTGACGCGCTTAAGCGACAGATTGGCTTCACGGTGTCTGGTCATCACCAGACCAGCCTGTACCGGCACATCCGGAATGTTGTTGTAGCCGTAGACGCGGGCGACCTCTTCCACCAGATCTTCTTCGATTTCCATATCGAAACGCCAGCCTGGGGCAACCGCCTGCCAGGAGCCCGCACCTTCGGTCACTTCGCAACCCAGACGACGCAGAATGTCGCTGACGTCGTTATCGGCAATCACATGACCAATCAGACGATCCAGCTTTTCACGACGCAGGGTAATAGTGGCACGTTTGGGCAGATCGGCTTCGCTGGTCACATCAATCACCGGCCCCGCTTCGCCACCGCAGATATCAAGCAGCAGACGAGTCGCCCGTTCAATAGCCTTAAACTGCAGCTGTGGGTCCACGCCACGCTCATAACGATGGGAAGCATCGGTATGCAGGCCATGACGACGCGCGCGTCCGGTAACAGAAAGAGGACTGAAGAAAGCACATTCGAACAGCACATTGGCCGTTTCCTGGTTCACACCAGAGTGTTCGCCACCAAAGATGCCGCCCATGGCCAGCGCTTTCTGATGATCGGCAATCACTAAGGTATCGGCATTCAGTTTTGCTTCTGTGCCATCCAGCAGCTTCAGGGTTTCACCCTCCTCAGCCATGCGCACCACGATGCCGCCGTCAATACGGTCAAGATCGAACGCATGCATAGGCTGGCCCAGCTCAAGCAGTACAAAGTTAGTGATGTCGACAACCGGGTCGATAGAGCGAATGCCGCAGCGACGCAGTTTCTCTTTCATCCAGAGCGGCGTGGCTGCCTTAACGTTAATGCCTTTAATCACGCGGCCAAGATAACGCGGGCACGCTTCCTTCGCATCAACCCGGATCGGGAAAGTATCCTGAATGGTGGCCGCTACCGGCGTGATCTCTGGCTCGTGTAACGCCAGCTTATTCAGCACAGCAACGTCACGGGCAACCCCGATGATGCCCAGGCAGTCTGCGCGGTTAGGCGTGACGCTGATCTCAATGGTGTTATCATCAAGCTTCAGGTATTCACGGATATCCGTACCTGGTGAAGCCTCCAGTGGCAGTTCGATAATGCCATCATGATCGTCGGAGATGCCCAGTTCAGAGAAAGAGCAAAGCATTCCTTCAGACGGTTCGCCACGCAGTTTGGCGGCTTTGATTTTGAAATCACCCGGCAGAACCGCGCCTACCGTGGCCACAGCCACTTTTAATCCCTGACGGCAGTTCGGCGCGCCGCACACGATATCCAGCAGACGATCGCCGCCCACGTTGATCTTAGTCACGCGCAGTTTATCTGCATTTGGGTGCTGGCCGCACTCCACCACTTCACCCACTACCACACCGTGAAAAGCACCGGCTACCGGCTCCACACCGTCAACTTCCAGGCCCGCCATGGTGATCTGTTCTGACAACGCTGCACTATCAATAGCCGGGTTAACCCACTCACGTAACCAGAGTTCGCTGAATTTCATAGGAAGACCCGCCCTTATTTAAACTGTTTGAGAAAACGTAAATCATTTTCGAAGAAGGCGCGCAAATCGGTCACGCCATAGCGCAGCATTGTCAGACGCTCCATCCCCATACCAAAGGCGAAGCCTGAATAGATTTCCGGATCGATGCCGACGTTACGCAGAACATTAGGGTGAACCATGCCGCAGCCCAGCACTTCCAGCCATTTGCCATTTTTGCCCATCACATCCACTTCTGCAGAAGGTTCGGTAAACGGGAAATAGGAAGGACGGAAACGAACCTGCAGATCCTCTTCAAAGAAGTTGTTCAGGAAGTCGTGCAGCGTCCCTTTCAGATTGGTGAAGCTGATATTTTTATCCACGATCAGCCCTTCCATCTGGTGGAACATTGGCGTGTGGGTCTGATCGTAGTCGTTACGGTACACGCGGCCTGGCGCAATAATGCGAATAGGTGGCTGCTGGTTTTTCATGGTGCGGATCTGCACGCCAGAGGTCTGCGTACGCAGCAGGCGGGTGGCATCGAACCAGAAGGTGTCATGGTCGGCACGCGCGGGGTGGTGTCCCGGAATGTTCAGCGCATCAAAGTTATGATAATCATCTTCAATTTCCGGACCGGTCGCTACCGCAAAGCCCAGTTCGCCAAAGAAGGTTTCGATACGGTCAATCGTACGGGTAACGGGATGCAGGCCGCCGTTTTCGATGCGACGGCCAGGCAGCGAAACATCAATGGTCTCTTCTGCCAGGCGAGCATTCAGTGCAGCGGACTCCAGCGACTCTTTGCGGGCGTTCAGCGCTTCCTGAACCTGCTGTTTCGCTTCGTTGATCACTGCACCTGCTGCCGGACGATCTTCCGCTGGCAACTCGCGCAGCGTCGTCATCTGCAGCGTCAGATGTCCTTTTTTCCCGAGATATTCAACGCGTACCGTGTCTAACGCGGCAACATCGTGAGCATCAGCAATGGCCGCTTTCGCGTTCGCCACCAGTTCTGCGAGATGTGACATGCTTTCCTCTTCTTCCAGCCGCCGTGGCCGGTCTGTTTTTATATGAGGACGAGAGTTCGTCCGATATCAGCTACGCCAGAAACAAAAAAGCCTCCACTGGGGAGGCTTTAAGCGCGATTTTTCGTTTCTTTTCTTTGCGCACAAGCCCCCGATGTTCAGGTGCTAAAGTAAAAAAAGAAACGGAAAATAGCCGAACTCATGCTTGCGTTACCTTGTCTGTCGCCGCCATCGCCAAAAAAGTGGAGCTATTGAAAGGCTGATGGGCAGAAAAGTCAATCTTTTGCTTTAGTTACAGAAAATAAAAGAGGGAGCAAGCTCCCTCTTTCACCTGACTTACGCCAGAGCTGATTTCGCTTTTTCAACCAGTGCCGCGAAGGTCACTTTGTCGAATACGGCGATGTCAGCCAGAATCTTACGGTCGATCTCAATAGAAGCCTTTTTCAGGCCATTGATGAAACGGCTGTAAGAGATACCGTTAGTGCGTGCCGCTGCGTTGATACGCGCGATCCACAGCTGACGGAACTGACGCTTACGCTGACGACGGTCGCGATAAGCATACTGACCAGCTTTGATAACAGCCTGGAAGGCAACGCGGTAAACACGTGAACGTGCACCGTAATAGCCTTTAGCTTGTTTTAAGATTTTTTTGTGACGTGCGCGAGCAACAACACCACGTTTTACACGAGCCATTTAGCTCTCCTGTTTAATATTCTGAATGGAAAAAATAGACTTATGCGTACGGCAGGCAGGCAATAACCAGACCCAGATCGCCTTTAGAAACCATGCCTTTAGGGCGCAGGTGACGTTTACGCTTAGTAGATTTTTTGGTCAGAATATGACGCAGGTTTGCGTGTTTACGCTTGAAGCCGCCAGAGGCAGTCTTCTTGAAGCGCTTAGCCGCGCCACGTACAGTTTTAATCTTTGGCATTTAAAACATCCACTTCGCATTGTTAATAAAATGAACCAGACAGGCGAATAAAAGTCCGGGCCGAAGCCCGGACTTCGATTACTTTAGGGCCTACTGCTTCTTCTTCGGAGCCAGCACCATGATCATCTGACGACCTTCGATCTTCGAAGGGAAGGATTCGACAATCGCCAAATCCATGTCTTCACAAAGATCTTTACGGACGCGGTTAAGCACTTCCATACCGATCTGCTGGTGCGCCATCTCACGACCACGGAATCGCAGCGTGATTTTGGCTTTGTCGCCCTCTTCGAGAAAGCGAACCAGGTTGCGTAGTTTTACCTGGTAGTCGCCATCATCGGTACCAGGACGGAATTTAATTTCCTTAACCTGGATAACTTTTTGCTTCTTCTTCTGTTCTTTAGAAGATTTGCTTTTTTCGTAAAGGAATTTGCCGTAATCCATGATACGGCAAACGGGCGGCTCGGCGTTAGGGCTGATTTCAACTAAATCAACGCCTGCTTCCTCAGCTTTTTCTAAAGCCTCATTCAGACTGACAATACCAATCTGCTCGCCATCGACGCCAGTCAGTCGTACTTCTGTGGCGCGGATTTCTCTGTTAATGCGATTAGGACGCGCCGGTTGAACTCGTTTTCCGCCTTTAATACTTTATTCCTCCAGTTGATGAAGATTGCGACTGCGAATTTCATCCTGCAGCTTCGCGATCACGTCGTTTACGTCCATGCTGCCCAGGTCTTTACCACGGCGGGTGCGAACGGCAACTTTGCCTGCTTCCACCTCTTTATCACCACAGACCAACATATAGGGCACACGACGTAAAGTGTGCTCGCGGATTTTAAAGCCAATCTTCTCGTTTCTCAAGTCCGCTTTTACACGAATGCCCGCATTCTGCAGTTTTCGGGTCAATTCTGCAACATATTCGGACTGGCCATCGGTGATATTCATCACCACTACTTGTACTGGAGCAAGCCAGGTTGGGAAGAACCCGGCAAACTCTTCGGTAAGAATACCGATAAAGCGCTCCACAGAACCCAGAATGGCACGGTGAATCATCACCGGCACCTGACGCTCATTATTCTCGCCGATGTAAGAGGCACTCAGACGGCCCGGCAGTGAGAAGTCGAGCTGAACGGTGCCACACTGCCATGCGCGATCCAGGCAGTCATGCAGCGTAAATTCAATTTTCGGGCCGTAGAAGGCGCCCTCGCCCGGCTGATATTCGAACGGAATATCGTTCTCTTTCAGCGCAGCGGCCAGATCGGCTTCAGCACGATCCCACTGCTCGTCGGTGCCAATGCGTTTTACCGGACGGGTAGAAAGCTTCACCACGATTTTTTCAAAGCCGAAGGTGCTGTACATATCATACACCATACGGATACAGCTGTTTACCTCGGCGCGCACCTGCTCTTCTGTACAGAAGATATGGGCATCATCCTGGGTAAAGCCACGAACGCGCATCAAACCGTGCAGCGCACCTGACGGCTCGTTACGGTGGCAGCTACCAAACTCCGCCATACGCAGCGGCAGGTCGCGGTATGATTTTAGACCCTGATTGAAAATTTGCACATGTCCGGGGCAATTCATGGGCTTGATGCAATACTCACGATTCTCTGAAGAGGTAGTGAACATCGCTTCTTTATAGTTTTCCCAGTGGCCGGTTTTCTCCCACAGCACGCGGTCCATCATCAACGGACCTTTCACTTCCTGATAGTCATATTCAGTCAGCTTGCTGCGGACAAAGACTTCCAGCTCGCGGAAAATAGTCCAGCCATCATTGTGCCAGAACACCATGCCAGGCGCTTCTTCCTGCATGTGGTAGAGGTCAAGCTGCTTGCCGATTTTACGGTGGTCACGCTTGCCTGCTTCTTCCAGACGTTGCAGATAGGCGGCCAGCTGCTTTTTATCCGCCCAGGCGGTACCGTAGATGCGCTGCAACATTTTGTTGTTGCTGTCGCCACGCCAGTAAGCACCAGAAATTTTCTGCAGCTTAAAGTGATGGCAGAAGCGCATGTTAGGCACGTGCGGCCCTCGGCACATATCAACATATTCTTCGTGATGATAGAGGCCAGGATGATCATCATGACTGATGTTTTCATCCAGGATCGCCATTTTATAAGTTTCACCGCGCGCGGCAAACGCATCGCGCGCTTCCTGCCAGCTCACTTTTTTCTTGATGACGTCATAATTGGTTTCAGCCAGCTGGTGCATGCGCTTTTCCAGCTGCTCAATATCTTCCTGAGTCAGCGTACGGTCAATATCAACGTCATAGTAGAAACCGTTGTCAATAACCGGACCAATCGCCATTTTGGTGTCTGGCCATAGCTGCTTGATAGCGTGTCCCAACAGGTGGGCGCTGGAGTGGCGAATGATCTCAAGACCGGCTTCATCTTTAGTAGTGATGATAGCGACGCTGGCGTCTTCAGTGATCGGATCAACCGCATCCACCAGCTCACCATTTACGCGGCCGGCGATACAGGCTTTCGCCAGGCCAGGACCGATGTCCTGAGCGATATCCATCACGCTTACGGCCTGATCATAAGAGCGCTGACTTCCATCAGGAAGAGTAATAACGGGCATTTTACATCCTTAGTTGCAGTGGTAACCCACACGAAAGGCTACATACAAAAATAATTTTTTCATTGTACATCAGGAGGTTGCAACTTGAAATCAACTCACATTTGTCGATTTGGTACACAGCCTGGTACACATATTCGAAAGTGGCGAATTCGCATAAACTCTCGAGGGACTAGTATCTTACACACCAGGAGATGAAATTGCACGGCAAGCAATCGCTGGAAAAGAAGCACTTACAGCCTGATCCGATTGTCATCGTCAACGCCGGCAAATTTTAATGCCGTTATCATTGCCATGTGAACTTATCATTAAAGTCGTTCTCTTTTCCTCTTTTGCCTTCCTGTGCTAAAGACAGTAAAGCCCTTCACCTGGCGTTTCTGGCATTGGGATTCACTATTTCTGCATGAGTTTTGAAGAGTTCGACAGAGCACATCCATTCGCCCTTCTCTCTGCTTTTCATGACGTCAGAAGGTAAAAGTTGACACATGAGCCACAACTCGGATGCACGCTTCAAAGAAGAGCGAGAGAAGATCAACGTTGATTTGGTCGCGTCAGGGGTTGCTTAAAAATAGTGCCTGAAGCAGCGAGTTCTCGCATATAAGATTGAGATGCAGCAGAAGGAAGTTATGCGCGCCAATTTTCAGGAACAGCTAAAATTCTACAGGTAAGGGTCAGCCAACTACCCAAGAGGTAATGACCGGGTTTATCAGAAGAAGGAAGGCAAATGAAAATAACTGTGACATTTGATGATACTGGCATTGAAGAGGAACATGATTTTGACTCTAAACCTCGCGCCGGTGAGTTAGTGACGTTAGTGCGTGAGGGTAAAGGAGCGAATTATATCGTTTTAACAGAACCTGAACCTGACCATACCCATGACAATGGGAATACTGGCTATCCCACAACGGCCAGAGTTCGGCCAGCGTAGTGATCAACTAAGAGTTAACCAACCGCCCACCGGGGCGGTTTTTTCTCGCCCAAATTCAGCAGAGTAGCAATCGGACAGGCCGCCGAGGCGGCCTGCCTCAGATTACATGGCGTAAGAGAGCATAACCGTGGTTTTGGTGTCAGTTTTATCCGGCGCAGACTCTGGCGGGTTCTGGTTCCAGGTCACGTTGTAAGCCAGCTTCAGCGAGAAGTGATCGTTGATCGCTACCTGCAGACCCGTTTCGGAGTTAACTGTCGTATCGTCGCTTCCCAACACGGAGACACCCTGAATGAACTTAGTGGTGTCGGTCAATTGCCATTGGTAGCTCAGCGCGCCATAAGCCAGCGCGGTGGTGTCGTGACCGCCGTCATGGTAGTCGTCATAACGTACGCCAGGACCCGCTTCCACACGCAGTGAGTGAACCGGGCCATTCAACAGCTGGCGACCATAACCGGCAGCGAGGAAGGAACGACCATCATAACCGTTGAAGCGATCGCTCAACCAGCTTGCCTGACCAAACAGGTAGTCAAAGCTGTTCAGGTTATAACGCGTACGACCACCCACCTGATAGGTTTCAGCAGAACGCTCATCGTTGGAAGAGGTATTACTGGCGTTGCCCCACAAGCTGTAAGCGGTGTTCGGCTGATACCAGGTCATGTTGGTATTGGCAGTTAAGGAAGAACTGGTGGTGTTACCAGTCTGCGCCAGATAGCCAGCGGCGGCATTTCCTTCGAAATCCTTTTTTGCCGTGGAGGGGTCATCCATGACCGTAAAGACGTTGTTGTCCGCCAGAGCTTGCTGACAGAGCGCGCTCCCGGAGAGTAAAAGAACTACAGAGAGCTTGTTAAACGCTTTCATTAATTGTGACCCGTACGACAGATTAAAAAAGAGGAGTGTGAAGCGTTTCGCAGGACGATCAATGCCTTTTATGGTAAGAATCGTAACATTTTATGAAATCGCTTTTTTTACCAGGCAACCCTGCCTGAACAGACTCTGAATGGGAAGATTCCCATTAACGGCGCGCATTATAAGGGTTATTTGCGGCTTTTGCAGCGCAGGGTAAATAAGAATCTTCTCTGAAAAGAGGAAATAATGTTTCTGTGCATGTCAAAGAGTATCCTAATGTAAACGACGTCTCTGGCAGCATTCTTTTCCCTGGCCTCTAAGGCAATAAAAAGGATGGCTTATTGAGGCCACCCTTCTCGCCTACTTCTCATTCCAGCCAGCAGGAAAAATTATTTTACTGGCGCCTGCGCGCCCAACACCCCTTCACCCAGCGGAACTTTGGTAAAACGCGTGACAATCTCTTTCCAGGTATTAGCCGGGTCAAGTTGTGTAAACTGCTGCGGATAAATAAATTTTGCCAGATATTCCAGTCCTACAATGTTGTAAGGATGGTTATAGAAGTTATGGTAAAGGCCGTAGAAGCGATCGTTTTTGATGGCTGAGACTTCTGCAAAGCCTGGCCGTTGTTTCATATTATCGAAAGCTTTATCTACCTGAGCCTGCGTGACGTTGTAACCAAACGGCACGGCTGCATTGCTTTTACTGGCCCACTGCGAACCCGAGACAATATAGACGTCTGGCTTCATGGCGATCACTTTCTCCAGGGAGATGTCACCCGTTGCCCCCGGCAGCAGGTTCGAACCAATGTTTTTTGCGCCTACCGCTTCTACCATTGCTCCCCAGCCAACATGAGCATGCGTAAAGCAGCAGGATTCAAGGCCGCCCAGCCCCGCCTTGGCCTCAATAAAAACCTGAGGTTGTGGCTTCACGTCACGCGTTTTAGTGACGATAGCCTGATAATGCTGTTGATAAAAATCCGTGTAGGCTTTGGCTTCAGATTCCCGGTTCAGCGCGATGCCCAGCGCGGTGACACTTTTCGGCGTATCCTCTACCGGGTGCTCAAAGGTATCAATAAACAGCACCGGAATACCGAGCTGCTTCATTTTATCCAGTACGCCACCCTGCACCAGCGAAGGCTTTGAGCGAAGCTGCGCAATCATCAGATCCGGATGTTCAGCTACCACGCTCTCAAGGTTAACCTCGCCTTTGTCGCTGAAGCCCATATCGATAATTTTTTTCGCTGCAGGCCACTTCTTTTCCATCAGTTCCCAGGTAGGTGCATCGCTTTTTTTCAACAGATTGTTCCAGGCAACCAGACGATGAAAGGGATCGTCACGATCCAGCAAAGCCAGCGTCAGTATGTCCCTGCCATCCTGTAGTACCACCCGTTGCGGCTCCTGCTGCAACGTGATTTGCTTGCCATCACTGTCGGTAAGCGTGACAGGATAAGTTGTCGCTAAGGCAGAAGATGAAAGGGCCAGCAAGGTAGCAAGAACAGCAAATTTTGGCTTAAGTGGCACGTCGGGCTCCGGTCATTGAGTATAAAAAGGCTAAGCGGATAATAATGATAATTAATTGCATTAGCAACAATAGCGCCTGGCCTCCTCCTTTTATCGCCAATGGGCTATGCTGAAAATTCACGGTTAAACAACGAGGTGAATAATGAGTGCATCTGATATTACGCAATATGTGGTGACGTTTCGCTATCAGGAAGAGGGGCTGACCGATATCCTGGAGCTAAACAGTGCGCTGACCACAGGCGGCTTTACCACCTCTCTGAGTGATAAAGAGGGACACCCGCACGAGCTGGGTACTAACAGCTTTGGCATCACCAGCGCCCTGGGTAAAGAGCAGATTCGGCAACAGGCCGAAGGTCTGGGCGAAATGGTCCTTGGCGAGAAGCCAGAGGTTGAAGTAGAGACGTGGGAAGAATTTCTCCGCGACAGCAAAAGCTGAGTTTATATAAAAATGTGCCATGCATTGCGCAAGCGCTGGTTTTGATTATTCTTTAAGCGTTATTATCAGTTTCTCCTGCAACATACAGCGAAAAGAGGAAACCGCTATGTGGTCAGCCATTAGTCGTCTGTTGAGTGAGCAGTTTGGCGATGCTGAAATCAACCAGCGTACTGAGCTTCCGGGCGGCGATGTCCATCCGACGTGGCATATTCGTTATGGTGCGCATGAGGTGTTTGTAAAATGCAACAGCCGGGAGATGCTGCATCTCTTTGCCTGGGAAGCGGACCAGCTCCAGCTACTTGCCCGGACCAAAACCGTGCGTGTACCGGCTGTTTATGGCGTAGGAAGCGATCGTGATGTGAGCTTTCTGCTGCTTGAATACATCCCCTTGCAGCCGCTGAATGAAGTCAGCGCAAGGGAGTTGGGCCAGCAGCTTGCGCAGCTTCATCAGTGGAGCGAACAGGCGCAGTTTGGTCTGGACTACGATAATAATCTCACTACCTCACCGCAACCCAACAGCTGGCTGAAGCGCTGGTCAGTTTTTTTTGCAGAACAGCGTATCGGGTGGCAGCTGCAGCTGGCCGCTGAAAAAGGCATTCTGTATGGCGACAGTGAATTAATTATTCATTGTGCCCAGAGAAGGTTAAGCAGCCATCATCCCCAACCTTCTCTGCTCCACGGTGATCTGTGGCCGGCAAACTGTGGAGGCAGCAGCAGCGGCCCGTGGATCTTTGACCCAGCCTGCTACTGGGGGGACAGAGAGTGCGATTTAGCCATGCTCGGCTGGTATGAAGATCTGCCTCTGGAAATTATTGAGGGCTATGAGTCCGTCTGGCCTTTGCCGGAGGATTACCTGCTGCGCCAGCCAGTCTATCAACTCTACTATTTACTCAACCGGGCTAACGTCTTTGGCGGTTACTGGCTTGGTGAAGCACAGCAGGCCGTTGGTGCGCTGCTGGATGCGGATGAACTGCACGCCCGCCCGGCCTGACAGCGCTCTCAGGCCGGTGTGTCAGTAGATAAAGCCCAGCAGCTTCAGAACAAAATAGCCCGCCACTGCAATCAACACAGGTAAGACATAGAGCGGGAAAAATTGCAGGAAGATAGTGTGGCGCGGCACCACAATTCTCTCTTCCAGCTGCTGGCGCGTACGTCCCTCCGGCCCTTTTGCATTTTCCAGAATCAGCTGATCTTCAATTCCCTCACGCAGATGTCGCGACTGCCGCCACATTCTTGCCCCGGAAGCCTGCAGGGCCAGCCCGACAAAAATCAGTATGTAGATAATCCAGAAAGTAACGTTGCTGCCGTGGTTGAAATCTGGCTGCGGTGAGTGATTCCAGAACATATCCAGGAAGCGGGTATTGAAGCGGATCATGTCGATCATCACGTGCGAGAAATCCTGCATAACCGCATTGATCCCCTCGCGCTTTTCACGGCTCTTTTCCAGAAAGGTCATCAGTGATATCAGTGTGGAAATCAGCGCCGGAATAAAAATAATCCAGCCAGCGACTCGCTTGAGGATGGCGACCCGTCCAGCTTGTTGATAAGTCATGCTTTCTCCTGACTAAGGTTTAAGGAGGTAAGTTTACCTTCAGGGGAGGAAATGTGCCTGAAAAAAGTTGCGGTGTCGTGTGAAAAGGCGGGAATGATGCCCTTAACCCCGGATGTTGTCGTTTCAGAGTTCATGCTAAGGTAAGTCAAATTAGTTAACGGAGCCGCAATATGTCTTATTCACGCCCAGTGCTTGCCGCTATTTTTGATATGGATGGTCTGCTGATAGATTCTGAACCGCTGTGGGATCAGGCGGAGATGGATGTGTTTTCAACGTTAAACATCGACCTCACCCGACGGAGCGAGCTGCCGGACACTCTGGGTTTGCGCATCGATCAGGTGGTGCGGATGTGGCATGAAACTTTGCCCTGGAACGGCCCTTCGCAGGAGGAGGTCACCCAGCGCATCATTACCCGCGCTATGACCCTGGTAGAAGAGAGTCGTCCCCTGCTGCCGGGCGTGGAGCAGGCCCTGAAACTGTGCCGTGCGGAAGGATTAAAAATCGGGCTTGCTTCAGCCTCTCCGTTGCACATGCTTGAGCGCGTACTGGAGTTGTTTGAGCTGCGCAGCTATTTTGATGTGCTCGCCTCCGCCGAGGCGTTGCCTTACAGCAAACCCCACCCACAGGTCTATCTTGATGCCGCAGCACGTCTGGGCGTTGATCCGCTTAACTGCGTGACGCTGGAAGATTCCCTGAACGGTATGATTGCCACTAAAGCGGCACGAATGCGTTCTGTGGTTATTCCCGCGAAGGAGTATGCTGATGACCCTCGCTGGTCACTGGCTAATGTGAAGCTGAACTCCCTGACAGAGCTTACCTCTGCCGATCTGCACGGATAATGTTGTTCAGGCCGGGCAACGCCCGGTCTCTGCGTGCGCCATGATGCCAAAATTAAGGAGATTGCGGTAAAAATGGCCTGAAACGTTAAAAAATTAATCTTTCGTTACAGCGTCACATATTTCTTCTACTGTATATATCCCCTATACTGGATGCATCGACAGTTCTGCAGCCAGGTATCCCTATGACGGCCGAAGGCCATGTAATATTTGCCATCGCCAGTGCCATTTTTGCCAAACGTGCCGAGCTGACGCCAGAACTGGCCAATGGCGACTGGTGGCATATCGTGCCTGCGACGCTGCTGACCTGCCTGTTCCCGGATATTGATCATCCCAAATCCACGCTGGGGCAGCGCTTTCGCTGGATCTCGCAACCCATCGCCCGCCTGTTTGGTCATCGTGGTTTTACCCACAGCCTGCTTGCGGTATTGGGCGGCGTGGCGCTGTTTCATCTGAAAGTGCCAAAAGAGTGGGTGATCCCGGCGGATGTGTTTCAGGGCCTGGTACTCGGCTATCTGAGCCATATCGCGGCCGATATGCTGACCCCCGCTGGCGTCCCCCTGCTCTGGCCCTGCCGCTGGCGTTTTCGCCTGCCTCTGCTCAGGAGTCAAAAAGGTAATCAACTGGAGCGAGCCTTGTGTCTTGCTTTAGTAGGCTTTGCGATGTGGTTTCCTGCCGGTTCGCTCCCTTTTGGTGCATCTGGCTGGACAACAACAGTGGTTAATTCTGTGGAAACCAGCATGAACCGCCTGATAAAGATGCAAAATGCGCATTAAACACTCAATTTAAGCCTAATTGTTATAAACCATTCCTTTTGGATATATAGCAGCCTCAGTCTTAACTGTTACCATTCCTCCACTGGACGCACTTAGTGCGCGATGAAAATTATCCGTTTACAGACGTAGGGATTACGTCGTCCTCACTGGAGTACTGGGAATGAACCTTCCATTAATTGCTAACCTGGTGGCCTTTGTTGCCCTGTTAGTTATCCTGGCTAAATGCGGTGCCGCCCACTGGAGCCTGTCGAAAAAGGTCCTGCTTGGGCTGGTAGTGGGCGTACTGTTTGGTCTGGCCCTGCACACAATTTATGGCTCAGAAAGCCCGGTGCTGAAAGAGTCCATCAGCTGGATCAATATCGTCGGCAATGGCTACGTGCAACTGTTGCAGATGATCGTTATGCCGCTGGTCTTCGCCTCAATCCTGAGCGCCGTTGCCCGCCTGCATAATGCTTCTTCACTGGGTAAAATCAGCGTACTGACCATCGGCGTGCTGCTGTTTACCACCGCCATCTCCGCGCTGGTGGGCGTTTTCGTTACCTGGCTGTTTGGCCTTAACGCCTCCGGTCTGGTGCAGGGCGTTCAGGAAACCGCTCGTCTTGCCGCGCTGCAAAATAACTACGTGGGCAAAGTGGCGGACCTCTCCACGCCGCAGCTGCTGCTCTCGTTCGTGCCCAAAAACCCGTTTGCCGATCTGACGGGCGCAAACCCGACGTCAATCATCAGCGTGGTCATTTTTGCCGCGTTCCTGGGCGTGGCCGCGCTCCACCTGCTGCGTGATGACAAGCCGAAAGGCGAACGCGTGCTGGCAGCGATTGATGTGCTGCAAGCCTGGGTAATGAAGCTGGTTCGCCTGATCATGAAGCTGACACCCTATGGTGTGCTGGCGCTGATGACTAAAGTGGTGGCCAGCTCAAACGTCAATGACATTATCAAGCTGGGTGGTTTTGTGGTGGCCTCTTATCTGGGCCTGGCGATTATGTTCGCCGTCCATGCTTTGCTGCTCGCCGTTAATGGCGTCAATCCCAAGCGTTTCTTCCGTAAAGTGTGGCCGGTGATCACCTTCGCCTTTACCAGTCGCTCCAGCGCCGCCACTATCCCGTTAAGCGTCGAAGCGCAGACCCGCCGTCTTGGCATTCCGGAATCTATTGCCAGCTTCTCTGCCTCTTTCGGTGCCACTATCGGTCAGAATGGCTGTGCAGGCCTTTATCCCACCATGCTCGCCGTCATGGTGGCGCCAACGGTAGGCATTAATCCCTTCGACCCGATGTGGATTGCTACCCTGGTAGGCATTGTCACCCTTAGCTCGGCTGGCGTGGCTGGCGTGGGCGGCGGTGCGACCTTCGCTGCGCTGATTGTCCTGCCCACCATGGGCTTGCCGGTCACGCTGGTTGCCCTGCTGATCTCCATCGAGCCGCTGATTGATATGGGCCGCACGGCACTGAACGTTAACGGTTCTATGACAGCCGGTACGCTGACCAGCCAGTGGCTGAAGCAGACTGATAAAACGCTGCTTAATGCCGATGCAGACAATGAAGTGGAGTTAGCTCATCGCTAACTCGCTCAACGGGCTGGTTTTCACCAGCCCGGTTACTTTTCCCGGGCGTAACACCTGTTCTCTCTGCTTTCCACTGATTATCCCTTCTGTTTCCAGGCATATCCGTTTCCCTGTTCTATAGTTACTGAAGTCCAGGATCACAACTACAGGAATAAGTGACGATGTCGAAAGAAACCGATAACAAGGAACTGAGCCATAACGCCCCCTTAACCGGCCCCGACTCCGCCAAACCAGGCATGGATTCGTTAGCCCCTGAAGATGGTTCACACAAACCTTTAGCGGAACCTACCGCGCCAGGTAAACAACCTACCGCACCGGGTAGCCTGAAGGCGCCTGATACGCATAATGCCAAACTTGATGCGCTGGAAACCTTCCGTAAAGGCGGCGAGAATTTCCCGCTGACCACCAATCAGGGCACCCGTATTGCGGACGACCAGAATTCACTGCGTGCGGGCACGCGAGGTCCCACCCTGCTGGAAGATTTTATCCTGCGGGAAAAAATTACCCATTTTGACCATGAGCGAATTCCGGAGCGCATAGTGCACGCCAGGGGTTCGGCTGCGCATGGCTATTTTCAGCCCTACCGAAATATGAGCCACGTTACCAAAGCCGATTTCCTGCGCGACCCGCAGCAGGTCACGCCTGTGTTCGTGCGTTTCTCAACTGTACAGGGGGGAGCGGGATCGGCTGATACGGTCAGGGATATTCGCGGCTGGGCGACCAAGTTCTATACCGAAGAAGGCGTCTTTGATCTGGTTGGCAATAACACGCCGGTGTTCTTTATTCAGGACGCCCACAAATTCCCTGATTTTGTTCATGCGGTGAAACCTGAGCCGCATAACGAAATTCCGCAGGGCCAGAGTGCGCACGATACCTTCTGGGATTACGTCTCGCTGCAACCAGAAACGCTGCATAACGTGATCTGGGCGATGTCCGATCGCGGTATTCCGCGCAGCTACCGCACGATGGAAGGCTTTGGCATCCACACTTTCCGCTTTATCAACGCGGAAGGCAAAGCCACCTTTGTACGCTTCCACTGGAAGCCGGTAGCGGGTAAAGCCTCTCTGCTGTGGGATGAGTCGCAAAAACTCACCGGCCGCGATCCTGACTTCCACCGCCGTGACCTGTGGGAAGCCATTGAAGCGGGCGATTTCCCCGAATATGAACTGGGCGTGCAGCTGATCCCGGAAGAGGATGAATTCAAATTTGATTTCGACCTGCTCGATGCCACCAAACTTATCCCGGAAGAGCTGGTCCCGGTAGAGCTGATTGGCAAAATGGTGCTCAACCGTAACCCGGATAACTTCTTTGCTGAGACCGAACAGGTCGCCTTCCATCCCGGTCATATCGTGCCCGGCATGGATTTCTCTAACGATCCGCTGCTCCAGGGCCGCCTCTTCTCCTATACGGATACGCAGATTAGCCGTCTGGGCGGACCCAACTTCCATGAGATCCCGATCAACCGCCCCGTTTGCCCTTACCATAACTTCCAGCGTCAGGGCATGCACCGGATGGATATTGATACCAATCCGGCAAATTACGAACCTAACTCCATCAATGATAACTGGCCGCGTGAAACCCCCTCTGCCCCTCATCGCGGCGGGTTTGAAAGCCATCAGGAACGTATTGAAGGCCACAAGGTGCGCGAGCGCAGCCCCTCCTTTGGCGAATATTATTCCCAGCCTCGCCTTTTCTGGTGCAGCCAGACGCCGGTGGAGCAGCAGCATATTATTGATGCATTCTCGTTTGAACTGAGCAAGGTTGCCCGGGAATATATCCGTGAACGCGTGGTGGATCATCTGGTGCATATTGACGTTTCGCTGGCGCATGGCGTAGCCCAGAATCTGGGGATTGCCCTTTCCGATGAGAAAATGCACACCGCACCGCCGAAAGATGTCAACGGCCTGAAGAAAGATGCCAGTCTGAGCCTTTATGCCGTGCCAAGCGGTTCAATTAAAGGCCGGCAGGTAGCCCTGCTGATGAGCGACGGCGTGATGGCGGCCGATACGCTGGCAATTCTTCAGGAGCTGAAAGCGCAGGGTGTCCATGCCAAACTGCTGGCACCACATATGGGGCGCGTTCGCGCTGATGATGGCTCAGACCTGCCGGTTGACGCCACCTTTAGCGGTCTGCCTTCGCTGACATTCGATGCGGTTATCGTCCCGGATGGCAATATTGATGCCCTGCTGTTAAGTGGTGATGCCCGCTACTTCCTGCTGGAAGCCTATAAGCACCTGAAGGTGATTGGCCTGAGTGGGGACGCGCGGCGCTTTAAATCTCAGTTCGGGCTGGGTGAAACCGAACAGGAGGAAGGCATTATTGAGGACAGTAAAGCAGAAGGCGTCTTTATGAGTGAGTTCCTCTCCGCTATGGGTGCCCACCGCATCTGGTCACGTAGTCAGAAAGCGCTGAGCGTACCAGCTTAACCTGCACTTTAAAGCAGCGGTTAGCGTTCCATCCGGGTGCAGCAGGCCAGAGAAGCCCTGCTGCACCCCTCTCTTACTCTGTTTCATCCCCCGCAGTGTCAAGTTTTACCATTTGGTCTGAATTCTGGCATTAATGTTGCTTCAGTTACCTTACCTGAGACGTAAGGAAGAAAATCTATGACTGTTGCCGCCCACCATCGCTATCGTTACCGCATCTTTGCCATGCTGTTTTTCATTGCCCTGATCAATTACATCGATCGCGGAGCACTCTCCTTTGCCGCTAACGATATTGCTGAGGCGTTCCATTTCAGTAAAATCCAGCTCGGCGCAGTACTGAGCTATTTTGGCTTTGGCTACCTGTTTGGTTCCCTGTGCGGCGGATTTCTTGCAGACCGCCTGGGTACCCGAAAAGTGTGGCTGATGGCGGGTATTCTCTGGTCACTGCTGGAGATCGCAACCGCCTGGGCGGGCGAAGCAGGTATCGCCTTGTTCAGCGGCTCCGCCATTATGGGATTCGCAGTGATGCGCGTGCTGTTTGGCTTCGCTGAAGGTCCGGCCTATGCACTGATGAATAAAGCCATTGCAAACTGGGCGCCGGATAACGAGCGGGGTTTTGCCTTAGGCATCGGCCTGCTGAGTACGCAGGTAGGCGCACTGCTTACCGCGCCAATCGCGGTGGGCCTGTTGCTGTTAACCGGTGACTGGCGGGTAATGTTTGTACTGCTGGGTATTTTCTCGCTGGCTGCAATGCTGCTGTTCGCTAAAGTCTTTGCAGATACGCCTGAGTTACATCCAGCGGTAACCGCTAAAGAACGCGCCCTGATCGCTGATGGTCAGGCAGAAGCGGCCAGCGGGCCACGTCTGCCGTGGTGGCGTTTTTTTACCAACCGTACGCTGGTATGTAATGCCCTGGGCTATTTCTCTTTCCTCTACATCACCTTCACCCTGGTGACCTGGGGGCCAAAATATCTGCAGGACAGTTTCCATTACGATCTGCACTCTCTCTGGTACGTGGCGATGATCCCCTGGAGCGGCGCCTGCTTTACAGTACTTCTTGGCGGGAAAATTGCTGATAAGCTACTGAAGCATTTCAATAATTTAAGATTGGCACGCAACCTCTTTGCTTCCGTCACGCTGCTCCTGACGGCGGCCTGCTTTATGGCTATACCTTATATGCCTTCCGCCGCCGGGATTATCCTGATGATGGCGCTGGGCAACGCGCTGAATGCATTAGTCAACAATGTCTACTGGTCGGTGGTGATCGACGTTACGCCAAAATCTACCGTTGGCACCTACAGCGGCATCACGCTTGCCATTGCTAATCTGGCATCAATTATCTCCCCTCTGCTCAGCGGCTGGCTGGCACAGAACTTTGGCTATAACGCCATGTTCAGCGCGACGGCTGCTATCGCTTTTTGCAGCATGCTGGCGATGACGCTGCTGCAGCCGGAAAAGCGGATGACGGCAGATCTGGCCTGCTGGCCTGGCGAGCGCAAAGAGGCAATCTGACAGCCATCATGGAGAGAGAGTTAAGAATGCGTTAAGCAGTGTAAGCAACCCACAATAGCGGAGGGCTGCCTCTTGCGTTTTGTCCGGCCCGGCGTAATGTTAGCCTCAGTCAGAACCAGGAGAAACCTTATGAAAAAGGTGATGTGTACACTGTTGGCCTTTACGTTGTTATCACCAGCGCTGGTCTCCGCCCATCCGGGTGGCTGGGGACATGGACCAGGGCCAGACTGGCATCACGGCGGCGGCGGGCCGGGGCATCTCTCTTTCCTGCCCGAGGCTGCAGCAGCCGTGCTGATCGGTGGGCTGACCTACTATGCGTTGAACGGTCACTACTATCAACGGCAGGAAGATAATACTTATGTTGTCGTGCAGCCGCCGTCTGAGTCTGTCAGCGGCGAGATGCACGCGCTTGATTATAATGGCGAGCGCTTTTACGTTGAGGAAGGACACTATTACCGTCGGGATATTGATGGGCGTTACCTTGAAGTGCCCCGCCCGCCCGGCCTGTAAACCAGCCAGCCCTGACGACCTGTCAGGGCTGGCTTTTTATACTGCGGCCCGAAAAGGGGCAAAAAAAACGGCCACCGAAGTGACCGTTTTTTATGATACCGGCGCTAAGATTACTGAGCAGCCTGCGGATCGGTATCGTACTCTTTACAGCTCTGGAAGCCGTAATTCATGACGCGGCCTGTGTCAGCATAGCTGACAAAGTAGGTCTGTGTCTTGCCGTCACGCTCGCCCAGAACATAGGTCTGACAGGTACCGCGAGCGTGAACCATAGTGATTTCGGTAGAAGGTGGCCCGGCGATGTCACGAACCTGCTGACGGGTCATCCCTTTTTTCACGTCCTGCACAACGGGTTTGGTTACGTAGCTTTCTGCACGATCGTAAGCAGTACAGCCTGATAATACGGCCAGCGCAACAGCAGCACCAATAAATCCAGTTAACTTTTTCATGTTTTTATTCCTCGTTGATTTTTCCATGTAGGGATAAGCCTGGAACATAAATGCTGATTTATCAACTTTATGGCCGCAAAAAAGTAAAATTCCGTGCGCCTTCCCCGACTGAAGCTTATAATGCGCGCTTTGAGAATGAACGTTCGCTCTCAGCATAACGTCCCTGGGGCGTCCGGCTGGCAGCTCAACCCCTGTGGGTAAAGGTCAGGATGAGTACACCGAATAAAGCCCGCGATGCCCGCCATCGCCAGCGGCAGGATCAGATCGTTGCAGCCGGACGCTGCTGTTTTCGCCGGTCAGGTTTTCACGGCGCCAGCATGGCGCAGTTGGCGGCAGAGGCAGGGCTGAGCGTCGGGCAAATCTACCGTTACTTCACCAATAAAGACGCCATCATTGAAGAGATCGTTAAACGCATTATCGATTCGCGCCTGATTCATATTGAACAAACGGCCACCGCTGCTAACCTGCCGGGCCTACTGGCCTGGCGTCACGTGCTGGATGAAGATGATGAAGCATTAATGCTGGAAGTGGCTGCAGAAGCCACCCGCAATCCGCTGGTCGCCAGAATGATGGTGGAGGCGGATAACCGCATGTTCTCGCACGCCTGCCAGAACCTGAAAAAAGAGTACCCCCACTTCAGCGACGAGCATATCTGCGCCTGCGTGGAGATGTTTGCTGTGCTGGTGGAAGGAACCACCTTTCGCCGACTGACGCCACAGAAAGCGTCAGCAGAAAAACTCTACGCCTTATACCAAAAACTCACGGATCTCCTATTTAAGACAGAGGAAAAATGACACCTGCACATCCCAATCGTCTTGGCTATGCCATTACGCTAGGCCTTCTTGCGGCGTTAGGGCCGCTTTGTATCGATCTTTATCTTCCCGCCCTGCCCTCGCTGGCTCGGGATCTGCAAACGCCCACCGCGACTGCGCAGCTTAGTCTGACCGCCGGTCTGCTGGGTCTGGGGCTGGGCCAGCTGATTTTTGGCCCGATGAGCGACAAATATGGCCGTATCCGGCCATTGTTGTTGTCGCTGGTGTTGCTACTTATCGCCTCGGTTGGCTGCGCGCTGGCCCAGGATATTAACCAGCTTCTGCTGGCTCGCCTCTTTGAAGGTCTCTCCGGCGCAGGCGGTGCGGTACTGTCGCGGGCGATTGCCCGTGATATGTACAGCGGACACGAGCTTACCCGTTTCTTTGCCCTGCTGATGCTGGTAAACGGTCTTGCCCCTATCGCCGCGCCCGTTATGGGGGGTGCGCTGATGGCGGTGCTGGACTGGCGCGGACTGTTTATGGTGATTGCGGCCATTGCCGCCCTGCTGTTCGTGCTGGCGAAGGTCAAACTTCATGAAACGCTGATCCCGGCGCGGCGAAGCCAGGGTTCATTTTTCTCGGCGTGGGCCGTGCTGGGGCAGGTAGTTAAACATCGTCCGTTTATGGGCTTCTGCCTGACTCAGGGCTTTATGATGTCCGGCATGTTCGCCTATATCGGCGCCTCCCCCTTTGTGCTGCAGCAGATTTATGGCCTGTCGCCTCAGGCATTCAGCTTCTGCTTTGCGGCCAACGGTGTTGGTCTGATCCTTGCATCTCAAATCAGTGCGCGTCTCAGTCCGCTATGGGGTGAATATCGCGTAGTGAAGGGTGCTCTGGCGCTGGCTTTCCTCTCATCAGGCAGCCTGCTGATCACCGGCCTGAGCGGAGCCGCCCTGCCGGTGGTGCTGGTCGCACTCTTCTTCAGTGTCGCCAGTAACGGCGCCGTAGGCGTGGCAGCCGCCTCGCTGGCAATGCAAAGTCAGGGTCACCGTGCCGGCAGCGCTTCAGCAGTGATGGGCGTAACGATGTTTACGCTGGGGGGAATTGCTGTTCCTGTAACCGGCATCGGCGGAACCTCGGTTCTGACTATGACCGCCACCATCTTTGGCTGCTATATGCTGGCGATAACGATGTTTGTGCTGCTGGCGCAGAAACCGAAAAAGCCAGAATAATCAGCTAAAAGCGTTGAAACAGCAGGATTGATTCTTGTTGTTTCACGCCGGGCAGGCTAGTTTTACCTGAGGCGACTTGTCATCACCGCACTTAAAGCGGATTGAACAGAGGAGAAGTAAATGGCTCTGCAACAGGAAATTATTGAAGCGCTGGGTGTAAAACCCACTATTGACGTAAAACAGGAAGTTCGCACCAGCGTTGACTTTCTGAAGTCCTATCTGAAGAGATATCCGGGGATCAAATCCCTGGTTTTAGGCATCAGCGGCGGCCAGGACTCCACGCTGGCGGGCAAACTCAGCCAGCTTGCCATTTCGGAGCTGCGGGAAGAAACGGGGTCAAACGACTATCAGTTTATCGCCGTGCGCCTTCCTCATGGCGTTCAGGCTGATGAGCAGGACTGTCAGGATGCGATAGATTTTATCAAGGCCGATCGCGTGCTGACGGTGAATATCAAAGAAGCGGTATTAGCCAGCGAAAAAGCGCTGCGCGATGCGGGCGTCACGCTTTCCGACTTTGTGCGGGGTAACGAAAAAGCGCGCGAACGCATGAAAGCGCAGTACAGCATTGCCGGCATGTGCTCGGGCGTGGTGGTAGGTACGGATCACGCTGCCGAAGCGGTAACCGGCTTCTTTACCAAATATGGCGATGGCGGCACAGACATCAATCCCCTCTTTCGTCTGAATAAAGGTCAGGGGAAAGCCCTGCTGAAAGAGCTGGGTTGCCCGGAACATCTCTATCTCAAGCACCCTACCGCCGACCTGGAAGATGATCGTCCGGGCCTGCAGGATGAGGTGGCGCTTGGGGTGACCTATGAGATGATTGATCAGTATCTTGAAGGCAAGACCATTGACGAGGCCGCCGCCAAAATCATCGAAGGCTGGTACCTGAAAACCGAGCACAAGCGACGTCCGCCGATCACTGTGTTTGATGACTTCTGGAAGAAGTAATTTCCTTAAAGCTTGCGGGGCGGCTAACACCGCCCTTTTTTGATCCAGCAGGGATGATATGGCACTGACATCGCAACGCGCGACGCTGACTGGCCTTTGCGCCATCGTTTTATGGAGCACCACGGTCGGGCTAATCCGCACTATTGCAGAATCGCTGGGCGCCACCGGCGGCGCCGCAATGATTTACAGCGCCAGTGCGCTGTTCCTCTGTCTGGCTGGCGGCTTCCCTCGCTGGCGTAACCTTCCCCCCCGCTATTTATGGTGGGGCGGTACGCTGTTTGTCAGTTACGAAATCTGCCTGGCTATCTCCATTGGTCTGGCCCATACGCGCCCACAGGCGCTGGAGTTAGGGATGATTAATTATCTCTGGCCCAGTCTGACGCTGCTATTAGCTATCCCGTTAAATCAGCAGCGCTTTCGCTGGTGGCTCTGGCCGGGGCTGGCGTTGGCAGCAGGAGGCATTATCTGGGTACTGAAGGGAGATGGCGCCTGGACGCCGCTGCTGCTGTGGCACAACGTTATGGATAATCCGCTGGCCTATGGACTGGCATTCTTTGCGGCTATCGCCTGGGCGCTCTACAACAATGTCACGCGCCGTTATGCCGGGGGCCAGAGTGGCGTCACCTTATTTTTCCTGATTACAGCTATTGCACTCTGGATCAAGTTTGCCGTAAGCGGTCAGCCGCAACCGATGCACTTCAGCCCGGTGGTCATAATGGAAGTTCTGTTTATGGCCGCTTCAACCGCAATGGCTTATTCGGCGTGGAACAGGGGCATTCAGCACGGCAATATGACTCTGTTAGCCACGGCTTCTTACTTCACGCCAGTATTTTCAGCCCTGCTCGCCTCTTTGTGGCTTCAGCTCACCCCCTCATTCAGTTTCTGGCAAGGAGTGATGATGGTCACGCTTGGCTCACTGATTTGCTGGCGGGCCACCCGCTAATTGGTGCTTTTTTCTCCGGGGACAGCCTGCTACACTGTACATGTAACCAGTAACCGGAGTGACATGTGCCAAGACGTGTAGCAAGCCATCGCCTGGAATTTGAACCTGCGGCGATTTATCAATACCCCGATCATCTCCGTCCCTTTCTTGAAGGCCTGCCCTCGGTGCCGGGCGTCTATATTTTCCACGGCGACAGCGAAACTATGCCGCTCTATATCGGGAAAAGCGTGAATATCCGCAGCCGGGTGATGTCGCATTTTCGCACGGCAGATGAGGCGAAAATGCTTCGTCTGGCGAGAGAGGTCACCTTTATTCAGACGGCGGGCGAGCTTGGAGCACTGCTGCTGGAAGCCCGAATGATCAAAAATCAGCAGCCGCTGTTTAACAAAAGGTTGCGGAAAAACCGCCAGCTCTGTTCGCTGCATATCAGCGGCGGCAAGCCGAGCGTGGTTTACGCTAAAGAGCTGGACTTCTCCCATACGCCAAACCTTTTTGGTCTCTATGCCAGCCGTCACGCCGCGCTGGAAAAGCTGCAAAAAATTGCCGATGAACAGCGGCTGTGCCTGGGCTTGCTGGGAATTGAGAAGGTCAATAAAGATCGTGCCTGCTTCCGTGCCAGCCTTGGGCGCTGTGCCGGGGCCTGCTGCGGGAAAGAGAGTGTGGAAGATCATCATCAACGCCTGATGCTGGCGCTGGAACAGGTTCGGGTAGCGTGCTGGCCGTGGGACGGCGCGGTAGGCGTTGTTGAGCAGGGACTGACCCACCAGCAGATTCATATCATCAACAACTGGTTCTATCTGGGATCGGTTGAGGATATCGCTGAGGCCGGTGAGCTGACGAAAACGCCACCAGGCTTCGACAGCGACGGGTATAAAATTCTCTGCAAGCCTATTCTCAGCGGAAAATATCCCATTCTGCCGCTTTCCTGAGGGGCAAAAACGAAACCGCCGACGCTGTCCGCACCCTTAAGAGTGTGAACAACGCCGGCGTTCTCAGATTATCTCAGCAGGGCTTAGTCTTCTGCTGGAGCCATTTTACCTTGATGGTGCGGCTTTTCAGTCAGACGTTTCTCAAAGTTCTGATTGAACTGCTTTTTCTGCTCAGGCGTCAGCACGTTATAGAGCTTGTTCTGCGTCTCCATCATCTTCATTGCCCGCTCTTTGCCCTCGGCGGACATTTTCTCTGCCTGCGCAGTCGCTTTGGCCTGGTCAAAACTCTCTGAAGCAATGATGTCATGCATAGCGCGACGCTCTTCCAGCGAAGGACGCTTCATATCTTTGTGGGCATCTTTCATGATGGCGCGCATTTGCGTTTTCTGCGCATCCGTCAGATTCAGGCCTTTAAACATTTCATGCATGCCACCATGACGAGGCGGCTGGTGCATCATGGTTTTGTCGGCCCCGGCTGGCGGAGGCGTCATGTTATCGGCCGCAGCGTGAACGATGTTCGCAGCACCCAGGGCCAGCGTCATTGCAACAACAAGAGAAGTTAATTTACGCATCATTTTATCCTTTAATTTTCAGTACTAAAACGACAGCAGTGTCGCGATGTCGGAAACAAGTTTATTGCGCTGAACGTCAAGTACTCAGAGCATGGGTAAAGCCCTGAAAGCATAAAAGACAAAATGGCGGCGATCATGGAGAGAATGCGAAGATTATCGTGAGGAATTGCTAACAGATATGAATTTAAAGCGATTAATGCAGAAACTATGGAGAAGTGTAATACCAATGACAGGAACGGGAAAGGAAAAAGTAAGCCTGAATGGGGGTTAGCAGCAGGCTGTTTATTGCCCTGGTGAATTCCGAATGACAGGGTTTACCCCGCGATGGTCAGGGATCAGTTTGGATAGTGAAAATCATCGTACGTTTAGGCTGAAAAATGACCACAAGGCCCCAAAGGATCTTGAGAAGATCCTTTAGGGTTTAATCGATTGGTTACCAACTACCGTAAGGATATTTTTTCCCTTTGATAAAGTCCTCAGTATCTTTTCCGTATTCATAGCCATTAGAGAACCGCGTTATCCCTTTGCAAATATCTAATTTATCCCCTGATACGGTTTTCAGGACTGACGGGGTGACGCGATAATTAGGCTCAGTGCCACTTCCCTGTAACCAGACGGCCACTTTTCCCTCCGGTGCCAGACCGATTTGTAATCTGTCGTAATACGCTTTCCCCCCCCGGTAATCTCTGTACTCACTTGCTCTGCGCATCTTTTCCACTACGGCTGCTGATAAAGTGAGATGCGTT
>NZ_JAWVWP010000016.1:0-85351 GCF_033657285.1 Erwinia sp. MMLR14_017
TCATTATGTGTTCACTCTTAAGACTTGATATTTTTTGCGCCTTGCGGCGCTGATATCAATCCTGCGAGTGCCCACACAGATTGTCTGATAAATTGTTAAAGAGCGTTGCGGTAAGCACCCGGAGGCGTTACTGCGAGGTGGCGTATATTACGCTTTCCTCCCTCAGAGTCAACCTCTTTTCAGAAGTTTTTCTCCGGCGGTTCAGCAAGCTGAACCTCTCAACCCGGCGGCCGGTAAGCCGTTGTTCCGTGTCGATGGAGGCGCATTATAGGGAGTTCCTGACGGCTGACAAGTGTTTATTGCAGAAAAATGACTGACAGCGTCATTTTTCATCAAAGCGCCTCTTTTACCTTCACTTTGCCTGATAATGCAGCAAATTCATGGGCAAAACGCTCTACCTGAACCCAATCTGTATACTCGACTTCTTTACTGGCATCCGTCTCGCCGCCGGTCATACGCATAATAAGCTGAATCATGATGCGGTCGAAGAAACCGTAACGCGGATAACGCAGTGCCCCTGCGAAGACGGCACAGCAGTCAGGTTCCCAGGGCGACTGCAGCAGGAACTTGCGTGTGTAAGCATTGGTCTGTGGCGTACGCTTTTCTGGTTTACGCGCGGTAAGGTTCACTGAAAAGAAACCGCTTGCCCTATCCTTTATCTGCAACAAATGCTGTTTAACGAATTTGGTCACGGCGGGATGGAAGTGCCCATAGCGTATAGAGGCGCCTATCAGCACTCGATCGTACTCAGCCCAGTTCACGGAGGAAGCGTGCAGGATGTTCAGCACGTCACATTCCTGCTGCTCTTTTAACTGATTAGCTATATAAGCCGCGATTTCACGCGTCTGGCCATCACGGCTGGAAAAAAGGATTAACGCTTTCATATTCAATACTCGTTTCAGTTACTCGCGCCAGAAGGTTGGCGTGAACAGGACTAACAGCGTGAACACTTCCAGACGGCCAAAAAGCATCGTCAGGATTAAAATCCATTTCGCCGCATCGTTCATCGTAGTGAAGTTATCCGCCACGACTCCCAGGCCCGGTCCAAGGTTATTCAGGGTGGCGGCCACGGCAGCAAATGCGGAAAAGTCATCCACTCCGGTCGCAATAATTGCCAGCATACTCAGCAGGAACACCAACGCGTAAGCAGAGAAGAAGCCCCAAACGGCTTCAAGGATGCGTTCAGGCAGCGCGCGTTGGCCCAGCTTGATGGTGTATACCGCATTTGGGTGAACCAGCCGCTTTAGCTCACGCGAACCCTGCTTGAACAGCAGCAGGATACGGATCACCTTCAGCCCCCCACCAGTCGACCCGGCGCAGCCACCAATAAAAGCAGAGCAGAGCAGCAGAACAGGAAGGAACAGCGGCCAACGTGCAATGCTGTCAGTGGTGAAGCCAGCGGTGGTCGCCATGGAAACTACCTGGAAGAAAGCCTGATTCAGCGTCTGCATCCCGCTGTGGTAAACATCATGGAACCACAGCACTACGGTGCAGATAATCACCAGCGTGAGCTGAACCCCGATAAACATGCGGAATTCCGGGTCACGCCAGTAAACACGAAGGTTGCGCCCGCTGAACATGGAGAAATGCAGGCCATAATTACAGCCAGAGATCAGCAGGAAGATGGCGATGATGGTATTGATCGTTGGGCTGTTGAAGTAGCCAATACTCGCATCATGAGTAGAGAATCCGCCGATGGCGATTGTCGAGAAGCTGTGCCCGATGGCATCAAACAGCGGCATTCCGGCCAGCCAGAGCGCCAGCGCGCAAATCACCGTCAGTAAGACGTAGATTAGCCATAACGTTTTCGCCGTTTCTGCAATACGGGGGCGCATCTTGTTATCTTTCAGCGGGCCAGGCATTTCAGCGCGATAGAGCTGCATTCCCCCTACCCCCAAAATCGGCAGAATAGCTACCGCGAGCACAATGATCCCCATTCCGCCCAGCCACTGCAGCATTTGCCGGTAAAAGAGAATGGCTTTGGGCAGCGAATCCAGTCCCACCAGTGTGGTAGCACCGGTGGTGGTCAGGCCGGAAAAGGATTCAAAGAAAGCGTCCGTTACGGAGAGGTTGGGATGTTCAGCAAAGATAAACGGCATGGCCCCCACGCTGCCCAGCACCGTCCAGAACAGCACTACAATCAGGAATCCCTCACGCGGCTTTAACTCTTTCCGCTGTTTGCGGTTAGGCCACCACAGCAGCGAACCGATAAGCAGCGCCATAAAGAAGGTCTGGGTAAATGCACGACCCGCACCGTCACGGTAGATCAGAGCGACCAGGCCCGGCACGATCATCGTCCCCGAGAACAAAATGACCAGCAACCCCACGATGCGGGTAATGGCGCGATAATGCATGTAACCGTTCCTTTCCTGACAATGAAAGTTAGTCGAGCGGGGTGAGCGTCAGCGCCCCTCTGCTAAAGTCTGTGAGATTTTGTACAAAGCCCGCAACCTGAGAATGCGGTAAGGCCAGCGTTAATGAAACGCACGCTGAAAATTCACTGTGTAAAAGCTGGCCGTTGAACCGGCCAGTCATCCTTTCAATCTCTGCAAGCTGAGCATAGTCACAGGAGAGCGCAAAGGTGAGCATCGGGACTTTCTGCACACGCGGCAACAGTTTCAGCGCCTGCTGCACTCCTCCGCCATACGCTTTTACCAGCCCGCCGGTTCCCAGTTGAATACCGCCATAATAGCGAACCACCACGGCGGTAATCTCTCCAATATGGTTACCCATTAGCTGTGCCAGCATGGGTTTACCCGCCGTACCGGAAGGCTCTCCGTCATCAGAGAACCCCAGCTGTTGTGAATCCGAAGGCGCACCGGCTACCCACGCCCAGCAATGATGACGGGCGGTGGGATGCTCTTTCTTTATCTGCTGAACAAAAGCCCGGGCTGCGTCCACACCGTCAGTATGGGCCAACAGCGTGATAAAGCGGCTTTTTTTGATTTCCTCACTGAAGCTGAACAGCTCAGCAGGGATGTCATAGGCCTCCATCACTCCAGCTTCAGATCCCGGGTCATGTTTTCCACGCCCTGCTCGCGGATAATCACATTATCCTCAATACGGATGCCGCCATACGGCTTGAGCGCATCGATACGATCCCAGTTGAAATGCTGGCTGAATTTACCTTCGCGCCATGGGGCCAGCAGCGACTCGATAAAGTAAATACCGGGTTCAATGGTCAGGACCATGCGCGGCTCAAGAATACGCGTACAGCGCAGATAAGGATATTGCTGCGGCGCGGCCAGATGCGTGCCCTTGTCGTCCTGCATAAATCCGGCAACATCGTGCACCTGCAAACCCAGAGGATGACCAAGACCGTGCGGCATAAAGGGTCCGGTAATATCTTCTGCCACCAGCGCTTCTTCACTCAGGCCTTTCACTAACTGATGCTTAAGCAACAGTTTCGCAATACGCTGATGCATTTGCTGATGATATTCGCTGTATCGCACGCCCGCTTTCAGGGTGCCAATTAACGCCAGCTCTTCCTGATTCATCTCTTTAACCAGCTGAGCATAGTCACTGTCAGGCTGCGCTGCATAAGTACGGGTTAAATCCGCCGCATAACCGTTATATTCCGTTCCGGCATCAATCAGGAAACTGCGAGCCTGCTCTGGCGGAAGGTGATCCAGTTGGGTGTAGTGCAGTACCGCAGCATGCTCATTGAGCGCGATGATATTGCCGTAAGGAACATCAATATCACGATGGCCAGTTGCGCTGAGGTAAGCGTTATTGATATCAAACTCGCTCATCCCGGAGAGGAAGGCCTCTTGCGCTGCACGATGACCGATCACCGCAGTTTTTTGCGCTTCACGCAGGCAGTACAGCTCATAATCGGTCTTGTAAGATCGATGATAATGCAGGAAATCGATGACAGCTTTTGGGTTGGTCCGGTCACTATTGATACCCAACTGAGCGGCGCGTGCTGGCACCGGGCCGATATAAGCGACGTTATCGCGTTGGGCAGGCAGCAGCTGAGCGATCTCATCGGCATTTTTCAGCGCAACGATCTCAATCTCATCCGTCCAGAAGCTCTGCGGCAGAGGCTCCACGTTGTGCCAGTAATCCACAGGCGAATAGAACCACAGTTTGGGTTTGCTAACGCCATCCACCCACAGCCAGCAGTTCGGCACCGAGGTGACCGGCAGCCAGGCTTTAAACTGGGGGTTCACTTTAAAGGGATAGGTATGATCGTCGAGGAAAACGGTGAGCAGTTCTCCTGAATGGATCAGCAGGGCATCCAGCTTGTTACGCTCCAACACCTGCTGAGCCCGCGCCTGTAGTGTTTTCAGATGGTCCTGATAAAGGGTGACCAACGATTCCATAACTCTGCCTCCATTATCGTGAAATTGTGCGCATCTTATCACACCCCCTGCGGGGATGCCGCGATGCCTCGCCTGTGATCTTGTTTGCAAATCCGCAAAGACTCGTTTGCAAATAATTAACATCCCTTCCACACTCACGATCATCTGGTATGACCAGATCCCCTTATTGCGGCTTCAGGAGATTCACATGCTCTACAAAGGCGACACGCTAACACTGGACTGGCTGGAACCGGGCATCGCCGAGCTGGTCTTTGATGCGCCGGGCTCGGTCAACAAGCTGGACACGCAAACCGTTGCCAGTCTGGGGGAAGCTCTCACGGTGCTGGAGCAGCAACCTGAGCTGAAGGCGTTGCTGCTTAGCTCTCGTAAACCGGCGTTTATCGTCGGCGCGGATATCACTGAGTTTCTCTCTTTATTTGCCGCCCCGGCTGAAAAACTTACGCAATGGCTGACGTTTGCCAATGCCATTTTTAACCGGCTGGAAGATCTGCCCGTCCCGACCTTATCGGCTGTTCAGGGCTATGCGCTGGGCGGCGGCTGTGAATGCGTGCTCGCCACCGATTTTCGTATTGTCACGCCGGATGCCCGCATCGGCCTGCCGGAAACCAGACTGGGGATTATGCCGGGCTTCGGGGGATCGGTGCGCCTGCCCAGACTGCTGGGTGCCGACAGCGCGCTGGAGATTATTGCCGCAGGCAAGGATGTGGATGCAGAGCGGGCGCTGGCGCTGGGTCTTGCGGATGCTATTGTCCCGGCAGGAAAGCTGCAGCAGGCGGCCATCGCCATCTTGCAGGAGGCGATAGCTGGCAAGCAGGAGTGGCGAGCACGCCGTCAGCCGAAACTGGAACCGCTGAAACTCAGCAAAATTGAAGCGACAATGAGTTTCAGCATTGCCAAAAGCATGGTGCTGCAAACGGCAGGAAAACACTATCCCGCACCGCTGATTGCGGTGAAAACCATTGAAGCCGCTGCAAATATGGGCCGCGACGAGGCGCTGAAGCTGGAAACCAGCGCCTTTGTGCCGCTGGCGCGTTCTGATGAAGCCCGGGCGCTGGTCGGTATTTTCTTAAACGATCAGGCGGTCAAAGCCAAAGCGAAAAAACTCACCAAAGATATCGCCACGCCGAAACAGGCTGCTGTACTGGGCGCCGGGATCATGGGCGGCGGGATAGCCTGTCAGTCCGCCTCTAAAGGCGTGCCGGTGATCATGAAAGATATCAATCCAGCCTCACTTGAACTGGGTATGAAAGAGGCCGCTAAATTACTCAACAAACAGCTGGAACGGGGCAAAATCGACGGAATGAAGCTGGCCGGTATCATCGCCACTATTCAGCCAACGCTGGACTATGCCGGTTTTGAGCGGGCGGAGATGGTGGTGGAGGCGGTGGTTGAAAATCCGAAGATCAAAGCAGCTGTGCTGGCGGAGACGGAGAGTTATCTCACTCCAACGGCTGTTCTGGCTACCAATACGTCAACTATTCCTGTCAGCCAGTTAGCCAGTGTGCTTAAGCGTCCCGAAAATTTTTGCGGTATGCATTTTTTCAATCCGGTACATCGCATGCCGTTAGTGGAGGTGGTCCGGGGTGAGAAAACCTCAGAAGCGACGCTGGCAAAAGTGGTTGCCTGGGCCAGTAAAATGGGCAAAACGCCGATCGTGGTTAACGACTGTCCCGGCTTTTTCGTCAACCGCGTGCTATTCCCCTATTTTGCTGGTTTCAGCCTGCTGCTGCGCGACGGCGCTGATTTCCGTCAGATTGATAAAGTGATGGAAAAACAGTTTGGCTGGCCAATGGGGCCGGCGTGGCTGCTGGATGTCGTCGGTATCGATACCGCTCATCATGCCCAGACGGTGATGGCCGACGGCTTCCCCTCCCGAATGAAGAAAGATTATCGTGACGCCATCGATGTGCTGTTCGACATGAAACGTTATGGTCAGAAAAATAAGCTCGGGTTTTATCGCTGGGAAACAGAGGGCAAGCCCAAAAAGGTAGCCGACCCGGAAGTTGATGAGATGCTGCAAAGCGTCTGTCAGCCGAGGCACGTTTTCAGTGACGAGGAAATTGTTTCCCGCATGATGATCCCGATGATCAATGAAGTGGTGCGCTGCCTGGAAGAAGGCATTATCGCCTCTCCTGCCGAAGCGGATATGGCGCTGGTCTACGGCCTGGGCTTCCCTCCTTTCCACGGCGGCGCGTTCCGCTATCTGGATACGCTGGGAAATGCCCGTTTCGTTAGTCAGGCGCAAGCGTTCAGCCAGCTTGGTGCGCTCTACCACTGCCCTGACGGATTAGTTGAAAAAGCGAACGGCAACGACAGCTGGTATCCACAGGCCGCGCCGATTGGCGAAGCCACACTGAAAATGGCGTGAGGAGATAAAAATGGAAAAGGTCGTCATTGTTGATGCAGTCCGCACGCCAATGGGTCGCTCTAAAGGGGGGGCTTATCGCCACGTTCGTGCGGAAGATCTTTCGGCCCATTTGATGCGCAGCCTGCTAAGCCGTAACCCTGCGCTGGAAGCAAATCAGCTGGATGATATCTACTGGGGTTGCGTGCAGCAGACGCTGGAACAGGGATTTAATATCGGCCGCAACGCCGCTCTGCTGGCTGAAATTCCTCATAGCGTTCCGGCAACTACCGTAAACCGGCTTTGCGGTTCCTCAATGCAGGCCCTGCATGATGCCGCACGCGCTATTATGGTTGGAGATGCCACGGCCTGTCTGATCGGCGGTGTTGAGCATATGGGCCATGTGCCGATGAGCCATGGCGTTGATTTCCATCCAGGGCTGAGCAAAACCGTCGCTAAAGCGGCTGGTATGATGGGGCTTACCGCAGAGATGCTGGCACGCATCCATGGCATCAGCCGTGAGCAACAGGATGCCTTTGCCGCGCGCTCTCACCAGCGCGCCTGGGCCGCCACACAGGCCGGGCATTTTGCCAGTGAGATCGTTCCCACCAGCGGACATGATGCTGATGGCGTGCTTCGTCGCTATGATTTTGATGAAGTTATCCGCCCGGATACCACTGCGGAAGGCCTGAAAGCTCTGCGCCCTGCATTCGACCCGGTCAATGGAACGGTCACGGCAGGCAGTTCTTCGGCGCTGTCCGATGGCGCAGCAGCGATGCTTATCATGAGCGAAACCCGCGCCAGAGAACTGGGTCTGAAACCTCGTGCTTACGTTCGCGCCATGGCCGTCGTGGGCTGCGATCCTTCCATCATGGGCTATGGGCCGGTTCCGGCTTCACAGCTGGCGTTAAAACGAGCGGGATTGTCGGTAACGGATATCGGTCTGTTTGAACTGAATGAAGCCTTTGCTGCCCAGACGCTGCCTTGCATCAAGGATTTGGGGCTGCTTGAAGTCATGGATGAAAAGGTTAACCTCAATGGCGGCGCTATTGCGCTGGGGCATCCTCTGGGCTGTTCAGGTGCAAGGATCAGCACCACGCTGTTAAATCTGATGGAAAGACGGGATGTCCAGTTTGGCCTGGCAACGATGTGCATTGGTTTAGGACAGGGGATTGCCACCGTCTTTGAAAGAGTCTGATACGTTGTTCTGGAAGTTCTGCTGCAATTCTTCCCGCCCGTCAGGGGCGGGCTTTTTCGGAGCGGGGGGAGCAAGCTCTGCTCCCGGCATCCTCAGATAAAGGCAAAGGCATCGCCAAACATCTGTTCTTCTTTTGCCCCACGCTCGGCACAAAAACGCTCGCGGGCTATTTTCGCCATCTCAAAACGGCCGGCAATGTAGATATCATGACCATCAAGGCTGCCGTAATCATTCATCACTGCGGTGAGAACCGTGCCGTTGCGCCCTTGCCAACCGGCTTCCGGCTGCTCAACCACCGGAATGATCTTCAGATTTGGATGCTTAACCGCCAGCGCTTCCAGCTCTTCCAGGTCATACAAGTGCTTCAACTCACGCCCACCCCAGTACAAGGCGATGTCGCGATCGGGCTGCTGTGAAAGCGCCGTCAACAGGATAGAGCGGACATAGGAGAAACCGGTTCCCCCGGCGATGAGCACCAAAGGACGCTTGCTCTCTTCACGTAACCAGGCATCACCGTGCGGAATATCTACGGTTATCTTCCGCTGCTGCTGGATCCGCTCCATCACGGCCATCGCATACAGGTTCATATCGGACGCGCCGATATGAAGCTCAATAATGTCTTTCTCCATGGGAGTGGAAGCCAGAGAGAACGGACGTTTGTCACGCTCATCCATCACCACCATCAGATACTGGCCAGCACGGAAGCTGAAATCAGCCTCCGGCACCATACGCACTCGGTACACAGTATCGGTAATCGCCTCTACTGAGGTCACTTTGCAGCTTAACGTTGTCATGCGTTCCCTCTGTCGGGTCGAAATTTATTTGCCGGGCGCACTGTTGCGCGCAGGCGTCTCACTGAAGATGCCTAACTCATTCCATATCTCATCGATACGGGCGGTGACCGCAGGATCTTTGCGAATAGGACGTCCCCACTCCCGCGTCGTTTCGCCAGGCCATTTGTTGGTTGCGTCCAGACCCATTTTCGATCCCAGGCCCGAAACAGGCGAGGCGAAGTCAAGGTAATCTATCGGCGTATTTTCCACCAAAACGGTATCCCTGGCCGGGTCCATGCGCGTAGTGATCGCCCAGATAACATCGTTCCAGTCACGAGCATTAACGTCATCATCGCAGACAATAACAAATTTCGTGTACATAAATTGCCGCAGGAAAGACCAGACCCCCATCATGACGCGCTTGGCATGGCCCGCGTACTGTTTTTTCATGGTCACGACGGCCAGACGGTAGGAGCAGCCTTCAGGCGGCAGATAGAAATCGACAATTTCCGGGAACTGCTTCTGCAAAATAGGCACGAAGACTTCATTCAGCGCCACGCCCAACACCGCAGGTTCATCCGGTGGGCGGCCAGTATAGGTGGAGTGATAGATAGCATCACGACGCTGCGTAATGTGCGTCACGGTAAAGACCGGGAAGTTGTCTACTTCATTATAGTAACCGGTGTGATCGCCGTAGGGACCTTCCGGCGCCATTTCACCCGCCTCTATATAACCTTCCAGAACAATTTCGGCGCTGGCAGGCACTTCAAGATCGTTAGAAACGCACTTCACAACTTCGGTTTTAGTTCCACGTAGCAGGCCGGCGAAGGCATATTCGGAGAGGGAGTCCGGCACGGGCGTTACCGCACCGAGGATGGTTGCCGGATCGGCACCCAGCGCCACCGAAACCGGGAATCTTTCGCCCGGGTGATGCTGGCCCCACTCCTGGAAATCGAGCGCGCCGCCGCGATGAGAGAGCCAGCGCATAATCAGCTTGTTCTTGCCGATCACCTGCTGGCGATAAATGCCAAGGTTCTGCCGCTCTTTATGAGGACCCCGCGTAACGGTCAGCCCCCAGGTGATTAAGGGTGCGGCATCTTCCGGCCAGCATTTCATCACCGGGATTTTATGCAGATCAACGTCATCGCCCTGCCAAATCTGCTGCTGACAAGGGGCATCACGCAGTCGCTTAGTTGGCATGTTCAGCACCTGCTTCCACTGCGGCATTTTATCGAAGAAATCACGGAAACCGCGTGGAGGTTCAGGTTCTTTCAGAAACGCCAGCAGACGACCCACGTCACGGAGTGCCGAAACATCTTTCTGCCCCATGCCCATTGCCACCCGGTCTGGGGTGCCAAACAGATTGCACAAGACCGGCATGTTGTACCCTTTGGGGTTTTCAAACAGCAGGGCCGGCCCACCAGCCCGCAGAGTGCGGTCAGCAATTTCGGTCATCTCAAGATCGGGATCAATCTCTTGTTTAATGCGCTTGAGTTCCCCGCGTTGCTCAAGCAGCGCAAGGAAATCACGTAAGTCGTGGTATTTCATGACTTCTCATCAATACGGTCAGCGAATCGGACATTATAGGGAGGATTGGCACGCTATGCTTAGGTTTTCGTAGCGCATGGGTTTTGGCTCGCAAATTCCAGCGTGGGGCGCATCGTGGTGGGATCCCGCTATAACTCTGGCGATGAGTTTGGTATTCTTAGCGGCCCTGTAATCAAAAAGTGACGTTATGGAATCCTGGTATCTACTTTATTGCAAACGTGGCCAGCTGCTTCGCGCGAAAGAACATCTTGAGCGTCAGGCGGTGCATTGTCTCAGCCCAATGATTGCATTAGAGAAACTGGTTCGGGGAAAACGCACGCAGGTGGATGAACCGCTCTTCCCGAATTACCTGTTTATTGAATTCGATCCTGAAGAGATTCATACCACCACGATCAGCGCCACGCGCGGCGTCAGTCATTTCATCCGTTTTGGCAGCCTGCCGGCAAACGTTCCGCATGACGTTATTGCCGCCTTGCAAACCGATACGCCAATCAAAATGGTAGATCCGGAGCTACCGCAGCCGGGCGATCGCGTGCTAATCACCTGCGGCGCTTTTGAAGGATTGCAGGCCATCTTTACCGAACCCGACGGTGAGGCGCGCTCAATGTTGCTGCTGAATTTACTCAACAAACAGATTACGCGCAGCCTGGATAACAAACAGTTCCATAAGCTCTGACCCTAACCCTGCCAGGCTGCTGTCGGCTTACTCCGGCAAACGGAACAGCTTACGCGCATTTTGATCGCACTGAACAGCCAGCGCTTCAGCTACTTCTCCCCGCAAACCCGCGACTACCTGCACGATATGCGGCAGGAAGCAGGGTTCATTGCGCCTTGAGGGAGGTCTTGGACGCATATCGCGGGGCAGCAGATAGGGCGCATCCGTTTCCAGCAACAGCCGATCTGCCGGGATTAATGGCATCAGTTCACGCAGCTCCATGCCCCGACGCTCATCGCAAACCCAACCCGTAATACCAACAGACAATCCGGCGGCAAGGCAAGCTTCCAGCTCTTCCCGCGTCCCGGTGAAGCAGTGGATAACGGCACCAGGCAACCGGGATAACCAGGGCTTCAGTACGGAGAGAAAACGCTCATGAGCATCACGGCAGTGAAGGAACACCGGCATGTTCAGCTCTGCCGCCAGCTCCAGCTGTGCGTTAAAAGCATAAACCTGCTGCTCGGGTGCTGAAATATTGCGGTTGAAGTCCAGACCACATTCGCCAATAGCCACAACTTCAGGGCTTTCAGCCAGACGTCTCAGCGTGGCCGCCGTCTCACCCGACCATTCGCTGGCATGGTGAGGATGCACGCCCGCTGTGGACCAGCAATATCCCGGACGGCGCATAGCCAGGCTCTGTGCCTGCTGGCTTTCCAGCGCGTTGGTGCCCGTGAGCAGCAATCCGCGCACGCCAGCCTCTTTTGCACGTTTAACGACCTGGTCGCGATCTTTTGCAAACTGCGTGCTGGTCAGGTTAACGCCAATATCGAACATAGGATTTCCAAACGGTAACCGCCCTTTCGGGCGGTTAGTTTACTTCATATAAGGTGAACGCTGGACCTGCTCTACGCTATTCAGAACCGTTCTCTTCCGGGTCCATATCCTGTCGACGCTTGCCAACATAGAAGCGGGCGAAGAACACGCCGACTTCAAACAGGCAGTACATTGGGATAGCTAAAAGCGTCTGCGAGAAGACGTCAGGCGGTGTTAACAGCATTCCCACCACGAAAGCACCTACCAGAACATAGGGACGCTTCTTCTTCAGATCTTCCGGCGTGGTCAGGCCAGTCCAGCAAATCAGTACGATGGCAATCGGCACTTCAAAAGAGACGCCAAAAGCCATAAACAGCGCCATCACAAAATCGAGATAGTTGTTAATGTCAGTGGCAATCAATACGCCCTGCGGCGCCGTCTTGGCGAAGAAGCCAAAGGCCAGCGGAAAGACAATAAAGTAGGCGAAAGCCATCCCTATATAGAATAGGAATGAACTGGAAAAGAGCAGAGGCATCACCAGCTTGCGCTCATGCCTGTAGAGCGCGGGCGCAATAAAGGCCCAAATCTGATAGAGGATCACCGGTACCGCAAGGAAAACCGAGACGATTACCGTCAGCTTGATGGGGGTGAAAAAGGGAGAAGCCACGTCGGTGGCGATCATACTAGCCCCCGCTGGCATCTGCCTGATCAGCGGTGCGGAAACAAGCTGATAGATGTCATTAGAGAAATAAGCCAGGCAAACAAAGATGCCCACAACGGCAATAATACAGTTCAACAAGCGCTTACGGAGTTCAATCAAATGACTGATAAGCGGTTGGGTATCTTCAACAGCCATGATTATCGTTCATCGCTCGGTAATGTAGTGGAAACGGGAGCACGGCTGGACAAGTGTGGCACGTCGCCGTTCGTTGTTGCCGCTGGCTTAGGTTCAGCGCTTACCGCAGGAGCCTGAACGGGCGCAGTAGCCGCATCAGGTGCTTTTGCAGGCGCGATGGTCTGATGAGAGTCCTGAACGGCCGCAGTAGCCGCGTCAGGTGCTTTTGCCGGCGCGCTGGCCTGATGATCGGCTTCCGCTGGCGTCACGCCTTCGTGAGAATCTTCAGACCTTTTCACCAACGGATTATGGATGGTGTTAGCTTCATCATCGGCTTGTTCATGGTCGCCCAGAAAGGTACGCTTCATGGACTCGGCTGACTGTTTCAGCTCATCCATGGAGGCTTTAAGTTCAGGAGAAAGGCTGTTCTTGCTGGCCTCTTCAACCTTTTTCAGGTTCTCCTGCAACTCCTGCAGCTTGAGTTCCTGAGCCAGTTCGTTCTGCACGTTAGCAGCCAGCGAGCGCAGAGCACGGATCCAGCCGACAACGGTTCTCACCGCCACCGGTAAACGCTGAGGACCCAGTACGACCAGCCCGATAACGAACACCAATATCAGTTCACTAAAGCCTATGTCGAACACGGTTTATACCTTGTCGTTCTTAACGTCTTCTTTCTTCGCTTCTGTATGCGCTTTGTCAGCCAGTTTGGCGTTAAAGTCGGCATCATTGGCATGATCTTTCTCTTTATCTTTCTCGTTTTCATCACCCATGGCTTTTTTAAAGCCTTTGATTGATGACCCCAGATCGGATCCCAGATTACGCAGTTTGTTAGTGCCGAACAGAAGAACAACAATTACGGCAATAATAACTAATTGCCAGATACTGATACCGCCCATGATTTTTGCCTCTGATGATAAATGGTAAAGCCAGTTTGCAGTATATAACAGCTCAGGTTGCCCTGACGATGAACAAAGCCCTAACCATACAGGAAAAGGCCCTGTTTACTTTTCATGACATTCAGTCAGTTTTCCGCCAGCCAACCAGCCAGCTAACCAACCCTGCCGCGATCATTCCTGCCGAAATCCACTCCCACTCGGGCTTGGTCAGCAGAATAGCCGTGCCGCTCAGAAGCAGCGTAGCACCGACGCCGAACAGGTAACGGGACTTATGCTGTCTGACCCGCTCATTCTTCAGATCGTTAGCCAGTTTGTCCACGCTGTGCTGCAAGTGCTTGTGCTGACGGAGGCTGTCGTAAAACAGCTCCGGCAGCTCCGGTAGCTTCTCGGCCCAGAATGGCGCTTTCTCTTTCAAGGCGCGCACGATAGCAGGAATACCAATTTGATCCTTGATCCACTCTTCCAGGAACGGTTTTGCGGTTTTCCACAGATCGAGCTGGGGATAAAGCTGCCGCCCTACGCCTTCAACATACAGCAATGTTTTCTGCAGGAGAACCAACTGCGGCTGAACCTCCATATTGAAACGCCTGGCGGTGTTGAACAAGTTCAACAGCACGTGACCAAAGGAGATCTCAGCCAGCGGCTTTTCAAAGATAGGTTCGCAAACGGTGCGAATAGCGAATTCAAAATCTTCCACATTGGTGTCTGGCGGTACCCAGCCAGAGTCAACGTGCAGCTCGGCAACCTTGCGGTAGTCACGGTTAAAGAAGGCGATAAAGTTCTCAGCCAGATAGCGCTTATCTTCTTTATTCAGCGAGCCGACAATGCCGCAGTCGATACCGATATATTGCGGATCTTCCGGGTGGTCATAGCTGACAAAAATGTTGCCGGGATGCATGTCAGCATGGAAGAAGCTGTCGCGGAACACTTGGGTAAAGAACACCTGCACGCCGCGCTCGGCCAGCAGTTTCATGTTTACGCCATGCTGCTCAAGCGCTACCACATCGGAAATAGGAATACCGTAGATTCGCTCCATTACCAGCATGGTTTCGCTACCGTAATCCGAGAAGATTTCCGGCACGTAAAGCATCTTGCTGTTATCGAAGTTGCGGCGAAGCTGAATGGCATTGGCCGCTTCACGCAGCAGATTCAGCTCATCAATCAGCGTTTTTTCATAGTCCGCCACCACTTCCTGCGGACGCAGACGACGCCCATCCGGCAACAAGCGTGGAACCCAGCGAGCCATGCGGTTAATCAGCTTCATATCCGCTCTAATCACCGGCAGGATATCGGGACGAATAACTTTAATCACTACTTCCCGGCCATTCTCTTTCAGGGTAGCGGTATGCACCTGAGCGATAGAGGCGGAAGCCAGCGGTTTGATCTCGAAATTATCAAACAGGGTTTCCACAGGACAACCCAGCGACAATTCAATTTGCTGCTTAGCCAGCACGCCCTCAAAGGGTGCCACTCGATCCTGTAACATTGCCAGCTGATCGGCAATCTGCGGTGGGAAAAGATCGCGTCGGGTAGACATCATCTGACCGAATTTAATCCAGACCGGCCCAAGTTGTTCCAGCGCCAACCGTAACCGTTCACCCAGCAGCCGCTCTTTATGCTTATTCGGGATCCAGAACAGCGACTTACGCCACAGGAGTAACGGAAGGGCAAGGCGGGTTTTTGGGATCAGCTCATCAAGGCCGTAGCTCAGGAATACCTTGATGATAAAGTACAGGCGGCGTATTTCACCAAAGCTCATTTGGCCTCCAGATTGGTCAGACGGGCTTCCAGGGCAGAAAAGTCGCGGTTCAATGCGTCGACTTCTTCAGTAAACCACGCTGCCTCTAACGCGCCAGGCGCAAGACGCCACTCTTCGGTCAGTGCCTGCCCTAAATAATCCTGCTTGCGCTGCACATCGCCGCGAAGAAACTGAAAACCACGGCGGGCAAACTGGCTGATGCTTTGTGCCATCACGTCGCCAGTCCAGGGGGCAAGGTATTCCGCAGGATCAAGTTCAGCAAGATCGATCAGAGCAGAGAAGTGCTGTACTACCTGCAGATCGCCCTCAACCTCCAGCTCACCGCTGCGGATCAGGCTGGTCAGTTGCTGGCGATCGCGCAGTTTACGCAGCGTGGCAAGCTGAGTTTTTACCGTGCAGTCAGGCTTATCGCTCCATTCTCCCAGAACGTCCACCTGCCTTTCGCTGAAGATAAACGTGAGCGGTTGTTTAAGTTCTGCCAGCACAATGGCCAGGCTTTTGCCGTTGAGGCGCTGGCGGGCAGCCTTCAGGCCACGATCGCGATAAAGGACCTGATTAAGCGCCGTTTCCAGCCCCGCAGTTAACAGCGGCGTTAAAGTCATTCGCTTTCCTGTTTAGAACTTGAATCCACGGTGCAGTGCAACGATGCCACCAGTGAGATTGTGGTACGTAGTGTTCTCAAAGCCAACTTCTTCCATCATCTGCTTCAGCGTCTCCTGATCGGGATGCATACGAATAGACTCGGCCAAGTAGCGGTAGCTTTCAGCATCTTTTGCTACCAGTTCGCCAATCCGCGGCAGGATATGGAAAGAGTAGGCGTCATAAGCTTTGCTCAGCGGCTCCAGTACCGGTTTGGAAAACTCCAGCACCAGCAGGCGGCCGCCTGGTTTCAGCACGCGGAACATAGAGGCCAGCGCCTTCTCTTTTTCCGTTACGTTGCGCAGACCAAAAGCGATGGTAATACAGTCAAAGTGGTTATCAGGGAACGGCAAGGCTTCAGCGTTAGCCTGGACATAGTTCACGTTGCCGACGATACCGATATTGCGTAATTTTTCCCGGCCTACTTTCAGCATGGAACTGTTAATATCGGCCAGAACCACTTCGCCGGTCTCGCCCACAATGCGGGAAAACTTAGCGGTAAGGTCACCCGTTCCACCCGCCAGATCCAGCACGCGCTGTCCGCGACGAACACCGCTGCAATCAATGGTAAAACGCTTCCAGACGCGATGAATACCAAACGACATTAAATCGTTCATCAGGTCATATTTGGCCGCAACGGAATGGAAAACATCAGCCACCATTTCAGCTTTGTCGCTTTTCGCTACGGTACGAAAGCCGAAATGGGTGGTGTCCTTTGATTCATCTGCCATTTGTTTTGCCTTCTCTGCAATCAATTATCCGCCAAGTGTACCAGAGTCACGCAGGCCAGGCACGCAGCCTAGCGGCTTATTCATTAACCCGTGCAGCGCCCTTATCCATGGCGAAATCGAGTTCAGGAGCGGTTTCATCCCAATCTTCATCAAAGAGATTTTCAGGTGAATCCGGCATCGCCTGTTCAACAAGTCGGGGATTGATTGGCCTTTTTACCTCTACCCCAAGATGCCGGAAGCTTTCGGTCTGGGCTATCAGGTTGCCCCGGCCTTCAGAGAGCTTTTTCATCGCCTGGCGATAGCTCTCCTGCGCCCTCTCCATGTTCTGCCCCACAGCGGACATGTCATCCACAAACAGCCGCATTTTGTCATACAGCTTCGCGGCGCGATCGGCAATGCGTTGCGCATGGCGGCTTTGGTGTTCATAACGCCACAAGTTGTTAATGGTACGCAGCGCCACCAGCAAGGTGGTGGGGCTGACCAGCATAATATTCAGATTAAGCGCTTCGTTGATCAGCTCCGGCTGGCGATCGATCGCTAATAAAAAGGCTGGTTCAACAGGGATAAACATCAACACATAATCCAGAGAGCGTAAACCGGGCAATTGTTGATAATCTTTACGACTTAGCAGGCGAAGGTGTCCACGTATGGAGGCAATATGTTCGCTGATGGCGACTTCACGCTCTGCTTCATCCTCGCCATTGAAATAGCGTTCGTAAGCCACCAACGTCATTTTGGCATCGATAACGACATCTTTGCCCTGCGGCAGGCGCACAATAACGTCAGGCTGCATCCGGCCATTTTGCTCCAGCTGAATGGTTACCTGCGTTTCATATTCATGCCCTTCACGCAGGCCAGAAGCCTCCAGCACTCTGCTTAGTACCACTTCGCCCCAGTTGCCCTGCGTCTTATTATCCCCCTTGAGGGCTTTGGTCAGATTGATCGCTTCCTGGGCCATTTGCGCGTTGAGCTGCTGCAGATTACGAATTTCGTGGGAGAGTGTATGCCGTTCACGCGCTTCCTGACCAAATCCTTCCTGTACCTGGCGACGAAATCCTTCTAACTGTTCCCTTAGCGGGGAGATCAGGCTGTTCAGGCTCTGCTTATTTTGCTCGTCAACCCGGCGGCCGCTGTTTTCAAAGATGCGATTCGCCAGATTTTCAAATTGTGCATTCAGCCGCTGCTCGCTGTTCACCAGCAAACGCTGCTTCTCTTCGGCGGCCATTCGCGTCTCTTCAAGACGGATGGTGACTTCCCGCAGCTCCGCTTCCTGCGAACTGTTGATTTCTAACTGAGTACGTAATTCGCGCGTCAGCTGTTCCGCTTCATTACGCCAGTGGTCCAGATGGTGGAGTTTTTCCTGCGCCGCAGACAACGCGCCATGGAGCTGACGCAGTTCCAGCTCATTATGCCTTTGTGCCTGCTGTTGGCTTTCCAGCTGTTGCTGAAGCCTGTCGCGTTCATCGCGAAGCTGACTGGCGGACTGCACAAGCAGCTGTCGCTCCGTCTCCTGTTTCGCGGAAAGTTGCTGCCCGCGGAACCAGGCGATCGTCCACCCCGCTAACAGGCCTGCCAGCCCAAGACAAACACCGTAGCTGATTGTTGCATCCACCCTTATTCTCTCCTGCCCTGACTTTGCTACGGAAAAGGTAGAGCCGCACTGTATGAATGTCCAGACAAAACGATGGCAGGAAGCCATGCAGAGTCAATTTAAGTGGGAATCTGGAGGCAGATCGGGAAACAGCGGCAGAGGGAGAAAAAATAGAGAGGAGGATAACTGAGAGATCCTCCTCTGTTTCAAATCATCAGATTAAACGGCGTGCGGCATCAACCACGATGCGTACCGCATCGCTTTCGGTTCTTTTCATCGTTTCTGCATCCGGAATCTCCTGCTGAGTCCGGTTAACAATCACGCCAGCTACCATGCCTGCGCGTAGCCCCTGACTCGCACACATTGTTAACAACGTGGCGGACTCCATCTCATAGTTCAGTACCCCCATCTGCTGCCACTCTTTCATTGAGTTCTGAAAGCGGCTCACCACGCGCCCTGAATAGGTATCGTAGCGTTCCTGGCCGGGGTAAAACGTATCAGAAGAAGCCGTAATGCCAATATGCGTGGTCGCTCCTGCCGCTTTAGCCGCCTCGACTAACGCCGTAGTACAGGTGAAATCGGCCACGGCAGGGAATTCGAGGGGGGCAAAATGCAGGCTGGCCCCATCAAGACGAACTGAACCCGTGGTGACCAGTACGTCACCGACATTAATATCAGGCTGAATAGCTCCCGTGGTACCGACACGCAGGAAGGTACGCACGCCCAGTTGAGCCAGCTCCTCTACCGCGATAGAGGTGGAAGGACCGCCGATGCCGGTGGAACAAACGATAACCGCTTTGCCATCCAGCTCTGCACGCCAGGTAGTGAATTCACGGTGTGACGCCAGATGGACCGGGTTATCCATCAATGCCGCGATTTTTTTTACCCGCTCAGGATCGCCCGGCACAATAGCCAGCGTTGCACCCTGCAAATCCGCTTTAGTTAAACCCAAATGAAAAACGTCTGAGTGTGCCATTTCAAACTCCTGTAACGGGAAAGGGGGATAAGGATCAGGCGGTAACAATAGTGCAAAGCCTGGAAAATTTATGTGAGATTACTCACTTAAGTTAATGAAACTTGCAGTGAATAAAAACTTAAATGTGATGAAGATCCCATTTAATCATTATGTCAGCAGCGATTGCCACAACTTGTTCTGTTGGTCAGCTAATGGCAGTGTTAATGGTGAAGAGAGAAGCATCCCCTGACCCAAACGTAATCCTGGCTATAGTTAGCTGATTGCGCTAATGCATGCACGGAGAGGACAATGAAAACCGAAGAAAATATGACTCAAAAAATGAGCAATAATGGGTTCGCTCCTGCGGTATCGCCTACCGCATCGACCACGATTATCACTGACAGCGAAGCGATTTTGTCAGGCGAAACATCCATTCCCACGCAGGGCGAAAATATGCCTGCGTTCCATGCCAAGCCGCGTAATGCCAGCGGCCCGTTGCCGGTGATCCTGGTGGTTCAGGAGATTTTCGGGGTACATGAGCATATTCGTGACATCTGCCGCCGCCTGGCGCTGGAAGGCTATCTGGCCGTGGCGCCGGAGCTCTATTTCCGCCAGGGCGATCCTGCTGAATATAGTGATATTCCCACGCTTTTCAGCGAATTAGTCAGCAAAGTTCCCGACAGTCAGGTGCTTGCCGACCTGGATCATGTCGCCAACTGGGCATCACGCCATGGTGGTGATATGCGCAATATGGCGATTACCGGTTTTTGCTGGGGCGGCCGTATTACCTGGCTCTACGCGGCGCACAATCCTCAGCTAAAAGCCGCCGTTGCTTGGTATGGCAAACTTGTTGGCGAAAAAACCCTCAAGCAGCCGAAACATCCGGTGGATATCGCCGTTGACCTCACTGCACCGGTATTAGGGCTTTATGGCGGTCTGGATGAAAGTATTCCGCAGGAGAGCGTGGAGAAGATGCGTCAGGCGCTGCATGCCGCCAATGCGAAATCGGAAATCGTAGTTTATCCCGAGGCGGGACATGCATTTAACGCCGACTATCGCCCCAGCTATCATCAGGAATCCGCACAGGATGGTTGGCAGAGAATGCTTGCCTGGTTCAGGCAATATGACGTGAAGTAATAAAAAAGGGGCGCATCGCGCCCCAACACAACAACACAACAGAGAAATCAGGCTTCGAGTTTTCGCAGGTTTTGCGCCGCTTTAACCATATTAGCCAGCGCCTGACGGGTTTCCGGCCAGCCACGCGTCTTCAAACCGCAATCCGGGTTTACCCACAAACGCTCCGTTGGTATACGTTTTGCCGCTTTCAGCAGCAGCGCCTCCATCCACTCCACCTCTGGCACGTTTGGCGAGTGAATATCGTAAACGCCAGGTCCAATATCATTCGGATAATCAAATTCCTCAAACGACTCCAGCAGTTCCATATCAGAACGTGACGTTTCAATAGTGATCACGTCCGCATCCAGCGCGGCGATGGAATCCATGATGTCGTTAAACTCGCAATAGCACATATGGGTATGAATTTGCGTGTCATCCTGCGCCACGGCAGCGGTAAGACGGAACGCTTCTACGGCCCACTCCAGATAGGCAGCCCAGTCAGACTGACGAAGCGGCAACCCTTCACGTAAAGCAGGCTCATCAATCTGAATGATGCCAATCCCGGCTTTCTCCAGATCTTCCACTTCATCCCGCAGTGCCAGTGCAATCTGTTTTGCGATGGTTTCACGGGTAACGTCTTCGCGGGGGAATGACCAGCAAAGGATAGTCACCGGGCCGGTCAGCATGCCTTTAACCGGTTTATCGGTCAGAGACTGCGCGTACTTCGCCCACTCAACGGTGATCGCTTCCGGGCGGCTGACGTCACCAATGATTACCGGCGGCTTCACGCAGCGCGAACCGTAACTCTGCACCCAGCCGTTTTGCGTGAAGGCGAAACCATCCAGATTCTCACCAAAATATTCAACCATATCGTTACGTTCAGCTTCACCGTGCACCAGCACGTCCAGCCCCAGCCGCTCCTGTTCGGCAATGGCCTGCTTAATATGTTCAGCAATGCCGGTGCGGTAGCGGCTGGCATCCAGGCGACCCTGCCTGAAGTCCAGACGCAAACCACGGATTTCAGTGGTCTGCGGGAAAGAGCCAATGGTGGTGGTCGGCCAGACAGGCAGTTGGAAGCGCTTACGCTGGGCTTCTGCACGCACAACGTAGCTATTATTGCGCAGGCTGTCTTTAGTGGTGATGCCAGCCAGACGTTCGCCAACCGCCGCATTATGCACGCGGGTTGACTGGCGACGGGCGCGAATTGGCGCGCTCCAGGCTTCCAGCGACTGCGGATCGTTGTTGTTTAATGCATTGCTCAGCAGCGAAAGCTCGGCACACTTCTGTAACGCGAAGGCAAACCAGCTTTTAACCTCATTATCCAGACGCGTTTCGGTGCTGAGATCGATAGGGCTGTGCAGCAATGAACAGGATGTACCGATCCAGAGCTGCTGACGTTGCGCCACCAGCGGCTGAAGGCGTTCAAACCAGCTGCTGAGATCGGCGCGCCAGACATTACGGCCATTAATAACGCCTACGGAGAGCAACCACTCTGCCGGGATTTTTCTGTTCAGCTCAGCGATATCATCTTTGCCATGTACCAGGTCAACGTGCAGACCCTGAACCGGCAGCGTGCGGATGGTGTCAACGTTGGTACCGACGCTTTCAAAATAGGTGGTCAGCAGCAGTTTTGTGGTTCCCTGAAGCGCCTCATAAGCTGGCTTAAAGGCATTCAGCCACTCCTGAGGCAGTTCCAGAACCAGCGCAGGCTCATCAATCTGCACCCAGTCGATACCGCGCTTCGCCAGTTCAGCCAGCACCTGCTGATATACCGGCAGAATATCGTTCAGCAGGCTCAGGCGATCAAACTGTTCACCTTTTACTTTACCCAGCCACAGATAGGTTACCGGACCAAGCAGCACAGGTTTCACCTTATGTCCCAGCGCCAGCGCTTCGTCCACCTCTTCCAGGATCTCTCTCCAGCTCAGCTTAAACTGCTGCCCTTTGGTGAATTCCGGCACCATATAGTGATAGTTGGTGTTGAACCATTTTGTCATCTCGGCAGCGGCTGCGGGTTCGCCGGTTGGTGCGCGACCACGGCCCAGGCGGAACAGAGTATCCAGGTCGACCGAGCCATCTTTATTTTGATGGCGGGCCGGGACATTGCCCAGCAGCAGGCTGGTGGTCAGAACGTGATCGTACCAGGCGAAGTCTCCCACGGGCACCAAATCCACACCTGCCTGCTTCTGCTGCTGCCAGTGACGGGCACGTAATTCACGCCCCACAGCCAGCAGTTCTTCCTGAGAAAGGGTGCCTGCCCAGTAGCTTTCCTGGGCCTTTTTCAGTTCGCGACGCAAGCCGACGCGGGGAAATCCGAGTGTATGATTCAGAATGGTCATCAGTTCTCTCCTCAGTTGCTGCCCGTTGACGTTGCAAGCAGGCTTTTAGACGTCCAGATGTTTACACATCTATAATCCGCAGGTACTGTAGTAACCACAAGCGCAAATTGTTCACTGTCGTTGTGAAGGACTCTCATGATCGAACTTAAACACCTGCGAACGCTGCAGGCGCTGCGGACAACCGGTTCGCTGGCAGCAGCAGCAGCCCAGCTACATCAAACGCAGTCGGCGTTATCTCATCAGTTCAGCGACCTGGAACAGCGTCTGGGCTTCCGTCTGTTCGTGCGCAAGAGCCAGCCGTTACGCTTCACGCCACAGGGCGAAATCCTGTTGCAGCTGGCCGAGCAGGTGCTGCCGCAAATTCAGCAGGCACTTCAGGCTTGTCACGAGCCGCACCAGACTACGCTGCGAATCGCCATTGAGTGCCACAGTTGCATTCAGTGGCTGACGCCGGCACTGAACAATTTTCGCCAGAGCTGGCCGCAGGTCGTGATGGATTTCAAATCGGGGGTAACGTTTGATCCGCAACCAGCCCTGCAACAGGGTGAGCTGGATCTGGTTCTTACTTCGGATATTCTGCCGCGTAGCGGGTTGTTCTATTCACCGATGTTTGATTTTGAAGTAAGGCTCGTGCTGGCGCCGGACCACGCTCTGGCGAAGGTTGAGCATGTTTCCCCTGAGGATTTGGCTAACGAAGTGCTGATGATTTATCCGGTTCAGCGCCAGCGTCTGGATATCTGGCGACACTTTTTACAGCCTGCGGGCGTCAGCCCGGCGCTGAAAAGCGTCGATAATACGCTGCTGTTAATCCAGATGGTGTCGGCAGGCATGGGCATTGCCGCGCTGCCTCACTGGGTGGTAGAAAGCTTTGAACATCAGGGAGTGGTGACCACCAAAACATTAGGTGAAGGGCTATGGAGCCGCCTTTATGCCGCAGTACGTGATGGCGAGCAGCGCCAGCCGGTCACCGAGGCTTTTATCCGCTCTGCCCGCCAGCATGCCTGCGATCATTTACCGCGCGTGAAAGATGCTTCCCAGCCGGGGACGCCCCTGCCTGGTACGCTGGCTCACTCCTGATTTATCTCCCCCGCTTAATCTCTGGCGGGTTTTCCTGCATCAGGAGCCATTTGTCTCTATAATGCGCCCAACAGACTTTGATCCCTGATGAGATTTTTATGACGAATAATGATGTTCTGCGCAGCGTGCGCTATATGCTGAATTTAAGCGATGCCCAGGTCGTGGCGATTCTGGCGCTGGCAGAAACCGAAGTCAGCGAAGCGGAAGTGCACAGTTTCCTGAAAAAAGAGGATGAGCCAGGCTATCGCGACTGCCCGGATGTGATTATGGGCTACTTCCTGAACGGCCTGATTTTCCAGCGTCGTGGCAAGAGCGAAGAGGCCCCTGCTCCCTCTATCGAACGCAAAATGACTAACAACATCATCATGAAGAAACTGCGTGTCGCGTTTGATCTGAAAACCACTGACATTCTTGAGATCCTCAAGCTGGCGGACTTTGCCGTGGGTCAGTCTGAGATTGGCGCTATTTTCCGTAAACCTGGCCATAAAAATTACCGCGAATGCGGCGACCAGATCCTGCGTAATTTCCTTAAGGGGTTAACTCAGAAGATCCGCCCGGCGGTAAAGGCGAAATAATCCTGGAGGGCAAATATAATTTGCCCTCTGTTTACTAAAATAAATTTTTTACTATTTATTATTTTATTTTTATCCCTTCGCACAATTTTTAATTGACACTTAAAAAGGGCGGTTTTATTCTCCCGCATGGAGTCACCCTCCATACTAATTAATTTATCAAGGAATGAGGAATTTATTATGAGAGAGTTAAATAGTCATGAAGTACAGGTTATCAGCGGTGCAGGTAAAATCCAGGATACGCTGAGTAGTTTCTTTGGCTCGTATTTTAGCAATGTCTTTGATCATCTTTCTCCGGTAGTGGAGTCAGTTTATACTAAAGATGACGTCACCGCAGCAGGCACTGATTTTGGCAGCCGTCTTGGTGCAGCGGTGGAAAATCATGTTAATAATGTAATCAATTTGCTTACCTCCTGGATTAAATAACTTTTGCATCAGGCTATCGGAGAGCGTGTCTCCGATAGCCCCGAATACTGGTCATTGTATGATCATAACCTACTGTCCAATATTCATTGACTGTTTTCACTGGAATATTTTTTAGAATTTTATAGCCATGCTTTTTTTGTTTAAAATTTATTACTGAATAAGCTGGTCTGTCGGTGGAGATTTAATTTAAAAAGCCGACCACGGAGATCGACTTTGATGCCTGTTTTCCAAAGCTGATTAACTGCCTTTGATTATCCAGTGTCGGTGGACTAACAGAGAAGCAAAAATAACTGCCGCGCCAATGATAAAGCTTGGCCAGTGCGGTTGCTGCTGCCAGATTGCCAGGTTGACCAACAGGCCTGCCGGCACATGCATATTGTTCATAATGCCCAACGTCCCGGCATCAACCTGCGTAGCGCCGTAGTTCCACATGAAATAGCCTAACCCTGAAGCGACAACGCCCAGCCAGATCAGAATGCCCCACTGGAGAGAAGTCTCAGGCAGCTTTTGCGGATTACCCCACAGGAACCAAGCCAGCACCGCGATTAACGCCGCCCCAAGGTAAAACCAGGAAAAGGCCGTATGCTGCGGCATCGGACGAATCTCCTGCAGGCGTTTATAGCCCACCATGCCGACAGCAAAGATGATGTTTGCCAGCTGTACCAGCAGCAGGCCGAACCAGAAATGTTCGCTCACCTTGTCATAACGGATTATGGCTGCACCGCCCACCGCCAGCAGCGCGCTCAGTGCATATCCCCAGCGAACGCCACGCCCTTTCAGAAGATCGTAAATCAGCGTGACATACAGCGGCGTCATCACGGTAAACAGCAGAAATTCTGACACGCTGAGGTAGAGATAGGCCTGGAAACTCACCAGGTACATCACCCCGAGCTGTAAAGCACCGACGCCCATATAGAGCAGCAGCGTTGAAGGCCGATAGCCCTTCCAGCGCAAAAAGGGGAGGAACACGACGGCTGCCAGCAGCAGGCGAACCAGTACGGAAAACACGCTGTCTACCTGCCCGGCCAGGTATTCACCTATCAGGCTGAAAGAAAATGCCCACAAGATTGTGGTGACAATCAGTAACGTCACAATAAAAACTCTGCAGTGAAAAGTGGCGGTAGTGTAGCGAAATGCGCCAGGTCACAGGGAATTATTTGGTTTACATCTGAGTATTTAAAATACACCCACTCTTTTATTTTAAAAGATGTTCGCTAACGAAAGCGTTTTGCACAACGCTGCCCGAATTCAGGTTTTTATTATTTTTCCCTTCAACAGCCAGACATGTTTTGTCGCGCTAATTCACAAATACGGTTTTTTTGTCATAAAAATGTAACATTTGAGTATCTCTTCACAGTCTGCTGAGCGTTTTACGCCTATTCTGTGCGCGAAAAGGAACATTTTACCCGCATTTCCGGGTAATCCTTTTGGTACGACGCGCCACGCGGCGCTAAAAAGAGGATAAACCGCCCATCGGAGGCTCACATGTTAAGTATCTTTAAGCCAGCCCCTCACCAGCCTCGTGTGGAGGCCGGCAAGGTAGATCCGCTCTACCGTAAGCTGCGCTGGCAAATTTTCCTGGGAATTTTCTTCGGTTATGCTGCCTATTATCTGGTTCGCAAAAACTTTGCTCTCGCCATGCCCTATCTGATTGAGCAGGGGTTTTCCCGTGGCGATCTCGGATTTGCGCTCTCAGGTATCTCAATCGCCTACGGCTTTTCTAAATTTATTATGGGATCGGTCTCTGACCGCTCTAATCCAAGACTCTTTCTGCCTGCCGGATTGATTCTGGCCGCTGCGGTCATGCTCTTTATGGGATTCGTCCCCTGGGCAACCTCCAGCATTATGGTGATGTTCGTGCTGCTGTTTTTATGCGGCTGGTTTCAGGGAATGGGATGGCCTCCCTGTGGCCGAACCATGGTGCACTGGTGGTCGCAAAAAGAGCGTGGGGGTGTGGTTTCCGTCTGGAACTGTGCGCACAACGTAGGGGGTGGTATTCCTCCTTTACTGTTCCTGCTGGGCATGGCGTGGTTTAACGACTGGAAAGCGGCGCTCTATATGCCAGCCTTTGGAGCCATCGTGATTGCCCTCTTCGCCTTTGCCATGATGCGCGATACACCGCAATCCTGTGGCCTGCCGCCGATTGAAGAGTATAAAAATGATTATCCGCCGGACTATGATGAAAAACATGAAGAAGAGCTGACCGCTAAGCAAATCTTTATGCAATATATTTTGCCGAATAAATTGCTGTGGTATATCGCGCTGGCCAACGTATTTGTCTATCTGCTGCGTTACGGCATCCTTGACTGGTCACCGACCTACCTGAAAGAAGTGAAGCATTTCGCGCTGGATAAATCTTCCTGGGCTTACTTTTTCTACGAATATGCAGGGATCCCCGGCACGCTGCTTTGTGGCTGGATGTCTGACAAAGTCTTCAAAGGCAACCGTGGTGCCACCGGCGTATTCTTTATGGTGTTGGTCACCATTGCCACCGTGATCTACTGGATGAACCCGGCAGGTAATCCCGGCATTGATATGGCTTGTATGATCGTCATTGGCTTCCTGATTTATGGGCCTGTGATGCTGATCGGCCTGCATGCGTTAGAGCTGGCACCAAAAAAAGCGGCCGGAACAGCGGCAGGATTTACCGGCTTGTTTGGTTACCTGGGCGGTTCAGTGGCAGCCAGCGCTATCGTCGGCTACACCGTAGACTTTTTCGGTTGGGACGGAGGCTTTATCATCATGATTGGCGGGTGTGTACTGGCCGTGCTGTTGCTGGTGCTGACCATGCTCAGTGAAAACAAGCATAAACAGCAGCTGAAGCAGGCGGAATAACAGGAGAGTCCATGTCAGTTAAAACACTCATGGCCACAATATTAATGGCCTCTTCACTCTGCGCCATGGCTGAGCAATCGGACAAAATTGTCATTGCCCACCGGGGAGCCAGCGGCTATTTGCCGGAGCATACGCTTCCGGCAAAGGCGATGGCCTATGCTCAGGGAGCTGACTTTCTGGAGCAGGATTTGGTCATGACCAAAGATGACCGGTTAGTTGTGCTGCACGATCATTACCTTGATCGTGTGACTGACGTTGCCGACCGTTATCCCGCTCGTGCCAGAAAGGATGGACGTTACTACGCTATCGACTTCACGCTGGCGGAGATCAAAGGACTGAAATTCACGGAAGGCTTTACCGTGGAAAACGGCAGGAAAAAGCAGACCTTTCCAAAACGCTTCCCTCTGGGGAAATCTGATTTCCGCATTCATACCTTTGAGGAGGAGATCGAATTCATTCAGGGGCTGAATTACTCTACAGGTAAGAACATCGGGATTTACACTGAGATTAAAGCGCCCTGGTTTCATCGCCAGGAGGGCAAAGATATCTCGGCTAAGGTGCTTGATGTCCTGAAAAAGTATGGTTACAGCGATAAAAAAGATCCTGTTTACCTGCAGTGTTTTGATTACAACGAAGTGAAGCGGATCAAAACGGAACTGGAGCCACAGCGAGGGATGAACCTCAAACTGGTTCAGTTAATCACTGAAACTGACTCAAAAGAGACGCAGGAGCAGCAGAACGGCAAATGGGTGAACTACAGCTACGACTGGATGTTCAAACCTGGCGCTATGAAGCAAGTGGCTGAGTACGCCGATGGCATCGGGCCGGACTACCATATGCTGGTGGAGGCGACATCGACTAAGGGTCATATTCGTCTGACAGCGCTGGTGAAAGAAGCGCACCAGGCCAGAATGGTGGTGCACCCCTATACTGTCCGGGCAGACCAGCTTCCCGACTGGGTAGATAATGTCGATCAGCTCTACGATGTGTTGTACAACCAGGCTAACGTAGAAGGCTTATTCACGGATTTCCCGGATAAAGCGGTTCACTTCCTGCATCAGTAAACCTCTTCCGCCCCGGTGCGCCGGGGCGGAAGATTACCGGCTACACGTTATAAAGCTTACGCAGATAATGGGGCACAGCGTTATCCGCATTGGACCCAATCACTTCCAGCTCTGGCAGCAGATCTTTCAGACGATGGTGCGAATTGCTCATGATGCACCCCTTGCCAGCCATGGTCAGCATCTCTTTATCATTCATACCGTCGCCAAAGGAGATGCAGTCTTTCAGGCCAAAGCCCAGAGACTGAGCAACGGCGTCCAGCGCATGGCCTTTCGATACCCCGCCAGCCATCACTTCCAGACAGGTCGGCAGCGAGAAACTGACGTTAACGCGGTCGCCCCAGCGAGCCACCAGCGCCTCTTCGAGCGGGATCAGCAGCTCAGGTTTACCACAGGTAAAGAACACTTTGCTGATGCCATCGGTTGCCAGTGAACCCGGCTCATAGATCTGGTAATTGAAGTCAGACTCGCGGAAGAAATCCATCTCTTCAGGACGATTACGGTTCAGGAACCACTCTTCATCGCGGTAGACGTTGGTAAAAATATCCTCATGGCTGTGGTGCAGCGCAAACAGCTCACGGGCAATGTCTTCGTCCAGATTGTGGCTGAAGACCAGTTCGCCAGCCGTGTTGTGCACGCGCGCGCCGTTAGAGGTGATCATAAAAGCGTCAATTCCCAGACTGTCCCGCATTTGAGCCACATCAATGTAGTGACGGCCGGTGGCGAAGATAAAATTCACCCCCTTGCGGGTCATTAGCTGCAGCGTTTCACGGGCAAAAGGAGATAAACGGTGATCCGGTGACAACAGCGTGCCGTCAAGATCGGAAGCAACAATAGGGTACATAAAACCTCTGGTTAGTCTGTTATCGGGCAGTCTGGCTGGCCCGCTACTGAGTTACATCTGAGTAGTGCAAAATCAATGCCTGGAGAAAAACGCCACAATGGCTTCCAGCGCTTCGGCACGCATGCTGTCTTTTTCAAACAAGATCTCATGACGCGCGCCTGCAATAACCTGCGGTTTCCCCCCTTCACAGGGCTGTCCCGCAGCGATCATGGCCTGACAGAAGAGATTCTGGGCCCGATTATCCACCACCTTGTCCGCACCAGCCTGCAACAGCAGTAGCGGTGTGGAGATCTCCTTCGCCCGGCTGATAATACTCTGCCCGGCCTGCATCCCTTCACGCACCCAATGATAGGTCGGGCCGCCCACGCGCAGGCCGGGGTCATCAGCATAGAAACGCAGGTTACGCCGGTAGCGTTCACGGCTGTGGGTCAGTTCGTTGATGCCAAAGGGCCTGGCACGCCATTTCCCGGTGCCCATGGCATAACCGTCCCGCAGCGCCGGGCGTTTTTCAGCCCACTCCAGGATGCGGTTCGCCATCCAGACCGGCATGGGGAGAAAAATACCGAACATTGGCGAAGCCAGCACCACCGCGTCAAAAGCCGCAGGCTTTCTTGCCAGCATCAAGGTTAAAATCGCCCCGCCCATTGAGTGAGCCAGCGCATAACGGTGCTGGTAGTGGCGGCCAGCAACTTCCTTCAGATAAAGCGTTTCCAAATCTTCAACATAATGGTCAAACGCTTCGACGTGGCCGCGATGAGAATCCTGTAACAGGCGGCCAGAGCGGCCCTGACCACGATGGTCAATAATGATGATGTCATAGCCGCACTGAAACAGATCATAGGCCAGCTCAGGATATTTCACATAGCTTTCGATCCTTCCCGGGCAGAGCAGGATAACTTTGTCGTGAAGCGTAGAAGTGAAGCGGACATAGCGTATTTTGACGTTTTCCACGCCGGTGAATTCACGCTCTTCGCGCTGCTGCCAGAAGTCCAGCAGCGGCCCCGTAGCAAAAGCAGCAAACGCTTTTTCACGCGTTGGCCAGCCATTTTTTTGACTTGTCATCGGCTTCAGCCCTTACTCCCTTTTCACCGCCCGGAAGGGATATGTCATTCCGTAGCGCAACCGCAAACAATGACGTATTGTGTCATACTTCTGCGCTATCAGGGAGCGTTACCCATGACCATCGAATGGTGGCTGGCTTATCTTTTAACCACCAGCATCTTAAGTCTTTCTCCCGGTTCCGGGGCGATCAATACCATGAGTACCGGTATCAGCCACGGCTATCGTGGTGCAGTGGCTTCCATTTCCGGCCTGCAGGTTGGCCTGTCGCTGCACATCATGCTGGTGGGCATTGGCCTGGGCGCCCTGTTCTCACAATCTCTGCTGGCTTTTGAGATCCTGAAATGGGCAGGCGCGGCTTATCTGGTCTGGCTGGGTATTCAGCAGTGGCGCTCTGCCGGTGGCATCGATCTACAGGCGGTGGCAAAAGCCATGCCGCGCAGAAAGCTGTTTAAGCGCGCGGTTCTGGTGAACCTGACTAACCCGAAAAGCATTGTTTTCCTGGCGGCGCTGTTCCCGCAGTTCATCCTTCCCCATCAGCCTCAGGCTGTGCAGTATCTGGTATTGGGAGTGACGACGGTGGTAGTCGATATCATTGTGATGATTGGCTATGCCATGTTGGCTACCCGCATTGCCGGGTGGATCAAGGGGCCGCGTCAGATGAAATTGCTGAACAGAACGTTTGGCGGAATGTTTATGGCGGTAGGTGCGTTGCTGGCCTCGGCAAGGCGCATTGCCTGACAGTTTCAGGCCGGATCGGTCATCCGGCCTGAAACATTAGCGTGAAAGGATCAGGTGGATGCCAAAACCGGCAAACAGAACTCCCGCAAAACCATCAATCCATTTTGCCAGACGCTGATAGCCCTGTCGCATCGCTGGCAGGGCAAAGAGGCTGGCCACCAGGCTGAACCAGACAAAAGTTTCCCCGACGATCAGTAAAAAGAGTCCCCAGCGTTCCCCTGCACCTACATTATCCCCGACAAACAGCGAGAACACGCTGCCAAAGTAGATTACCGCTTTGGGATTAGAGAGGTTAGTCAGAAAGCCTTTCAGGAAAGTTTTGCCCTTTTTCGGCAGCACTACCGCTGCGGCATCTGGTTGTGTGGCCTGTATGTGCTGCTGGCGCGCAGAGCGCAGCATCTGCCAGCCCATCCACAGCAGGTAAAGCCCGCCGCCGACCATGATCAACTGATGCAGCCAGGCCATCTGCTGCAGGATCAGGTTCAGCCCCATCAGCGCCACGCCCGCCCAGATAACAATACCCAGGGTAATACCGGTGACGCCCAGCATCGCTTCCTTTCTGGAGCGGCTGACCGCAGTTTGCGATACAAAAAAGAAGTCCGGCCCCGGACTCATCAAAGCCACAAAATGAACCAGCGCCACCGTCAGAAATAACATCATTTTCTCTTCTCCTTTGACTCTTTATCCAGGGAAACTACTCTTCATCATCAATATGCTCTTTAATCATCACCAGGAAGGACTTACCAAATCGCTCCAGTTTCCTCTGGCCTACGCCGTTAATACTCAGCATCTCTGAGGCGGTGATCGGCAGCTGTTCAGCCATCTCTATCAGCGTGGCATCGTTAAAGACGACATAAGGAGGAATATTTTCCTCATCGGCAATCGCTTTACGCAGTTTTCGCAGCTTGGCGAACAGCTTGCGGTCATAGTTGCCGCCAAAAGATTTTTGGCTGTTATTACGGGGTTTAACGCTGACCAGCCTGGGCACCGCCAGCATCAACGGCGCTTCGCCGCGTAAGATCGGACGGGCCGCTTCCGTCAGCTGTAACGCAGAGTGCATGGCAATGTTCTGTGTCACCAGCCCAAGGTGGATCAGCTGGCGCAGCACGCTCACCCAGTGTTCGTTGCTCTGATCTTTACCGATACCATAGACGGGCAATTTATCGTGCTGCATATCGCGGATGCGCTGATTATTCGCTCCACGCAGCACCTCAACGATATAGCCCATGCCAAAGCGCTGGCCTACGCGGTAAATACCGGATAGCGCTTTCTGCGCTTCCACCAGCCCGTCATAACGACGCGGCGGATCCAGACAGATATCGCAGTTGTCACAAGGCTGCTGACGCCCTTCACCAAAGTAGTTCAACAAGACCAGACGACGGCAGGTTTGCGCTTCAGCGAACGCGCCCATCGCATTGAGCTTATGCCGTTCAATATCCTGTAACGGACCCGGCGCTTTTTCATCCAGACAGCGACGCAGCCAGGCCATATCCGCCGGGTCGTACAGCATCAGCGCTTCTGCTGGCAGGCCATCACGACCGGCACGGCCCGTCTCCTGATAGTAGGACTCGATATTACGCGGGATATCGAAGTGCACCACAAAACGCACGTTGGGTTTATTGATGCCCATGCCAAAGGCGACCGTCGCCACGACAATTTGCAGATCGTCACGCTGAAACGCTTCCTGAACCTGCGCGCGATGGGCGTTATCCATCCCGGCATGGTAAGCGCCGACGCTCAGACCCCGGCTTTGCAGCCTGGCGGCGGTGTCCTCCACCTTTGCCCGGCTGTTACAATAGATGATGCCGCACTTACCGCGCTGATCCTGCACATAGCGCAGCAGCTGTTCGGTAGGCTTGAATTTTTCCACCAGCGTGTAGCGGATATTGGGACGGTCAAAGCTACTGATCTGGATCAGCGGATCGTTTAACTGCAGCAACCGGGCGATATCGTTTCGCGTAGTTTCATCGGCTGTTGCCGTCAGCGCCATGACCGGCACATCAGGCAAACGCTGGCGAAGCTGGCCCAGCGCACCATATTCCGGGCGGAAATCGTGCCCCCACTGAGAAATACAGTGCGCTTCATCCACGGCCAGCATCGCCGGATTCCAGTGCAGCAGATTATCGAGAAAATTGTCCATCATCAGACGCTCAGGCGCGATATAGAGCAGCCTGATCCGTCCTGTACGGCATCCAGCCATCACCTCCTGCTGCTCTTCACGGGTCTGTGAGGAGTTGAGACAGGCGGCGGACACGCCGTTGGCCAGCAGCTGATCCACCTGATCTTTCATCAGTGAGATCAGCGGAGAAACCACCAAAGTCAGGCCTTCTCTGACCAGCGCCGGAATCTGATAGCAGAGCGACTTACCGCCGCCGGTCGGCATCACGACCAGACAGTCACGCCCTTTCAGCGAAGCCTGAATAATGGATTGTTGTCCTGGGCGAAAGTGCTGGTAGCCGAAGGTCTCTTGCAGTACCTGTTCCGCCAGCGCTTCCTGATTGATTACTGCAGCCGTAGACACGTATTCCCCAAATCTGATGATGGGTGAGCGAACGTGAGCCGCTCACCGGAAAGGCATTAAAACAGGTCGTTCAGCATCACACCCACACCCACGCGCGTCTGGCGGTGGTTATAGTCAATCAGCGATTCGCCGTAGCCGCTGAACACCTGGGTATAGAAACGAACGTGGTTAGTGATCGGGTAGCTCCAGCCCATTTCCGCGCCGCCGTAACCGCTATTCCAGTTATAGTTGCTTTTGACGCTGAAAATGCTTTCGCCCCATTGATAGCCAACGGTCAGACGATAATACCCCATGTACTTGGTGATATCAGGGTTATCATCATCATTTTCACTTTCTGGAATGCGGAACCAGGGTTTGGCTTCCACCATCCAGTTACCGTTCTGCGCCATCAGGCGGGCATAGACCCGGTTCCAGCTGCGTGAAGTGGGTTCAGAGCGCCCGTTTGACTGATGGTTCAGGCCCGTTTCCACATCTCGCAGTGTCCAGCCAGCGAAGCTATAATCTGTCGCCCAGCCCAGAAAAATCTGCGGCTGATAGTCGGTTTCGCGGAACGGCGAAGAGCCGGCACGGTTAGAGAGCTGCCACCACGATCCCTGAGTATACGAGGCTGCCAGCACCGAGTTGTCACCCAAAATGCCACGCCACAGCGGAAAGGCCAGGCTGAGCTGGAATTTCACTTCATCGTGCTTGGCGTTGTCTGTCCAGTTATAGCTCTGAATAGCTTCTTTATTAATGTTGCTGGTATCGGTATACAGAACATAGTTGCTTTCGTACGGGAACAGAACGAAAGGGTTGTCATGCTTTTCCAGCAGGTTAGCGATAATACTGCCACGCACGGCTGGCTGGTCATGGACCTCGGTAACCGTGGCTTCTTGTGCCAGAACTAACGTGGGAAACAGGAAGGCTGCTGCCAGCAATCCTCTCAGCATAGGCATAATGTTCTCCAGAACAGAAACGGGATAAGTGGGTAAAAAGCACGCCATTCTACACAGAAACCGGTACGGAGATTAGCGCTGTTTTTGTAAATAACAGCGCGCCCGAGCCTGGCACGGGCACTAGTTATTTTGTATCGACCATTTTTTTGCGAGGACTTTTCATGATCTCTGCTGTTCCCCTGGCTCAGGAGGCTGCACGCCGCCTGATCGGTGATATTTTTGTCTGTGACATGCCTTTTAATCAGGCGTTGGGCCTGAAACTGGAGAGGCTTGAATCAGACTATGCTGAGCTGAGTTTTGCTAACCAGACCAAACTGGTAGGAAATGTCGCCCAGAAAATTTTGCACGGCGGCGTTATTGCCTCGGTGCTGGATGTAGCCGCGGGTTTAGTCTGCGTAACCAGTGCGTTAACCCGCCAGGAGAGCATTACTGAAGAGGAGCTGCGGCAGCGCCTTGCCAGGATGGGCACGATTGATCTGCGTGTTGATTATCTTCGACCAGGACGCGGCGAACGGTTTATCGCCACCAGCAGTCTGCTGCGCGGTGGGAATAAAGTTTCCGTCGCCCGCGTAGAACTGCATAACGATGCGGGTGTATATATTGCCAGCGCAACCGCCACCTATCTTACGGGTTAGCTGTTGAGCTAACCCAATTATCCTTATCTCACTCATTGTTCTTTACGGAGCCACGTTACATGGATGCGCAACAAACCCGGCAGGGGATCTTCTTTGCTCTCGGCGCTTATTTTATCTGGGGCATTGCGCCAGCTTATTTCAAACTGCTCCAGCAGGTCGCCCCAGGCGAGATCATCACTCACCGGGTGATCTGGTCGTTCTTTTTTATGCTGCTGCTGGTCAGCCTTAGCCGTAACTGGGGCAAGGTGAAGCTGATCCTGCAACAGCCGAAAAAAGTGCTGCTGCTGGCGGTCTCCGCTACGGTCATCTGCGCAAACTGGCTGATTTTTATCTGGGCAGTAAATAATCACCATATGCTGGAAGCGAGCCTGGGCTACTTTATTAATCCACTGTTGAACGTGCTGGTGGGGATGCTGTTTCTGAAAGAGCGCTTCCGCTGGTTGCAGTGGCTGGCGGTAGCGCTCGCCGCCTGTGGCGTACTGGTGCAGCTATGGAAGTTTGGCTCGGTGCCGATCGTTGCGCTTGGCCTGGCCGTGTCCTTCTCGCTCTATGGCCTGATCCGAAAAAAAATTGGGGTGGATGCGCAGACGGGAATGATGGTTGAAACCAGCTGGCTGCTGCCGGTCGCGGCTCTCTATCTGTTTGGCTTTGCGGACAGCCCCACCAGTCATCTTGGTCAGAATCCCTGGTCGCTCAACATGCTGCTGATAGCTGCGGGCGTAATAACCACTATTCCGCTGATGCTGTTCACCGCAGCCTGTAGCCGCTTGCGGCTCTCCACCGTGGGCTTTTTCCAGTATCTGGGCCCCACGCTGATGTTCCTGCTGGCGGTGATCTTTTACGGCGAGCAGCTGACGCAGGATAAAGCCGTCACATTTGCCTTTATCTGGGCAGCGCTGGCGCTGTTCATTTTCGACGCCGTCTGGGCGCTGAAGCGCAGACCATCCACGGTCACTGAAAGTTGAGAGATAAAAAACCCCGCGGTGCGGGGTTTCGTTTGTGCGGCTCGGCGTTAAAGCCAGTTCTTACGCTTGAAGTAGGCATAGGGAGCCAGCCCCGCCAGGATCATCAGCGCTATAGCACCCGGATAGCCGAAGCTCCATTTCAGCTCGGGCATGAACTCAAAGTTCATGCCGTAGCTGGAAGCCACCAGCGTTGGCGGCAGAAAGACCACCGAGACCACCGAGAAGATCTTGATGATGCGGTTCTGTTCAATATTGATAAAGCCCATTGCCGCCTGCATCAGGAAGTTAACCTTCTGAAACAGCGATTCATTGTGCGGTAGCAGGGATTCAATATCGCGCAGTATCTCCCGCGCCTGCTCCAGTTGATTGCCCGGCAGCCGCGCCTTGCGGACTAAAAAGTTCAGCGCACGCTGCGTATCCATCAGACACAAACGCACCTTCCAGCCGATATCTTCCAGTTCTGCCAGCGTTGAGAGCGCCGCATCAAACTCATCGCCCTGATGTCCTTCCATGATCACCCGGCTTAGCTTTTCAAGGTCGCTGTAGATGTTTTCGATTTCATCAGCCAGCTGTTCGATTTTGGTTTCAAACAGATCCAGCAGAAGTTCGTAGGCGTTACCGTCAATGAGTATCTGATTACGCGCGCGCATCCGGTAGAGGCGAAACGCAGGCAGTTCCCGTTCACGAAGGGTGTAAAGGCGGCCTTCACGAATGGTAAACGCCACCGTGGAGTTACCGGCATGGTCTTTCGCATCTTCATAAAAGAAAAAGGAGTGGATATGCAGGCCATCTTCATCTTCGAAGAAACGCGCCGAAGCCTCAATGTCTTCCAGTTCAGGACGGGTCGCCAGGCTCTGGCCCAGTTCGTTCTGAACGCGATCGCGCTCGTTCTCCTCGGGTTCGATCAGATCGACCCAAACCGAACTGGTCAGCATATCTTCAGGTTCTTCCAGCTCAAGGCGGGTTAAGCGGCTTTGGTCGAGTTTAAATGCGCTCAGCATAGCTGTACTCCCAATTCACGGTCACAAATGGGACAAAGCGCTTGTACACGGGAAACAGAGGTTTCAGTCAGTGACTATTCTGACTCAGAGCGACGGAGATGCGGGATCGCCAACAACCACGAAGGCTATCGGCAGAAGAGGATAGCCTTAGGAGTTGTACCTGCTGAGCAGGTCAATGAGCCAGTATCTACTGGGTGTGTCCAAGGCGAATGTCCTCTCAGGGTAATAGTGCGCGCATGTTACGCTGTGCTGAAAATGGCGTCAATATCAGAGCCGGGATAAATGTGCACCAAACATTGACAAGCGTTAACAAAGGTTAACAGTCGGGCGGGACGAAGAAATTCGTCCCGCTGACAGGGGCTTAGACAGTTTCAAGTTTGGCATAAGCGGCCACCAGCCACTTAATGCCCTGACCCTGGAAAGCCACCTGCAAACGGCTGTGTTCGCCGCTGCCTTCCAGATTGACAATAGTGCCTTCGCCAAACTTGGCGTGTCGCACCCGCTGGCCTAATTTAAAGCCGCTGTCATTCTGCGCCACCGGCGTTCCCATCCGCTGATGATTTACCGGGCGGGTAACGCTGGCCCGCAGGCGCACCTCTTCCACACACTCAACCGGAAGCTCGCCGATAAAGCGTGAGGGGCGATGATAGACCTCTTTGCCGTACAGGCGACGGGTTTCCGCATAGGTGAGCGTAAGCTTCTGCATAGCGCGCGTGACGCCAACATAGGCGAGACGGCGCTCCTCTTCCAGCCTGCCGCCCTCATCCAGCGACATCTGGCTGGGGAACATTCCCTCTTCCATGCCGACGATAAAGACCTGCGAGAATTCCAGCCCTTTGGCTGAGTGCAGGGTCATCAGCTGCACCGCATCCTGCCACTTATCGGCCTGGCCTTCGCCCGCTTCCAGCGCAGCGTGGGAGAGGAAAGCCTGCAACGGCATCAGATCTTCATCTTCATCCTGATAGCTGTACTGCCGCGTGGCGTTCACCAGTTCCTCAAGGTTTTCAATTCGCGCCTGGCCCTTCTCGCCCTTCTCCTGGTCATACATCAGCCAGAGGCCGGAATCTTTGATCACCCGGTCGGTCTGCACATGCAGCGGCATCTCACTGGTTTCCTGTGCCAGTGAATCCACCAGCTCAGTAAAGCGTTGCAGCGCAGAGGCCGCCCGGCCCGCCAGCGCCTTTTCCTGCAGCAGCGCGCGCGAACTTTGCCACAGCGTAAGCTGGCGTTCACGAGCGGTCTGCCTGACGACATCCAGCGTCCGGTCACCGATGCCACGCGTGGGCGTATTCACCACGCGCTCGAACGCCGCATCATCGTTGCGGTTAGCAATCAGCCGCAGATAAGCCAGAGAGTCTTTAATTTCCTGACGCTCGAAGAAGCGCATACCGCCGTAGATCCGGTAAGGCATGCTGGTTTGCAGCAGCGCCTCTTCCAGCACACGCGACTGGGCGTTGCTGCGATACAGAATAGCGCAGTCGTTCAGCGCACCGCCCTTCTCCATCCAGACCTTAATACGGTTCACCACAAAGCGGGCTTCATCCAGCTCGTTGAAGGCGCAGTAAATAGCGATGGGCTCGCCGTCACTGCCGTCCGTCCACAGCTCTTTACCCAGACGACCGCTGTTATTGGCAATCAGGGCGTTCGCCGCTTTCAGGATGTTGTTGGTGGAGCGGTAGTTCTGTTCCAGACGGATGGTTTCCGCGCCCCTGAAGTCATTGAGGAAGCGTTGAATGTTCTCTACCTGCGCCCCACGCCAGCCATAAATCGACTGATCGTCATCGCCAACAATAATCACTTTCCCGCTGTCGCCCGCCAGCATGCGGATCCAGGCGTACTGAATGTTGTTGGTATCCTGGAATTCGTCCACCAGCACGTTGGTGAAACGCTCGCGGTAGTGGTTAAGGATATGCGGCTTATTAAGCCACAGCTCATGGGCACGCAGCAGCAGCTCGGCAAAGTCGACCAGTCCGGCACGATCGCACGCTTCCTGATAGGCCTGATAGATCCGCAGCCAGGTTTGCTCAATGGGGTTGCCGTAGCTTTCGATATGCTTCGGTCTTAAGCCTTCATCTTTTTTGCCGTTGATGTACCACATGCCCTGCCGTGCGGGCCACTGTTTATCATCCAGGTTCATCGCCTTAATCAGGCGCTTCAGCAGTCGCAGTTGGTCTTCGCTGTCAAGAATTTGGAAATCCTGGGGCAGGTTAGCATCCAGATGGTGCGCACGCAGCAGGCGGTGCGCCAGCCCATGGAAGGTACCGATCCACATCCCGCCCTGACTGGTGCCGATCAGCTGCTCAATGCGGTGGCGCATCTCCGCGGCAGCCTTGTTGGTAAAGGTCACCGCCATGATCGAATAAGGAGAGCAGTTCTCTACCGCCAGCAGCCAGGCAATCCGGTGAACCAGCACGCGGGTTTTGCCGCTGCCAGCCCCTGCCAGCACCAGCAAATTGCTGCGCGGCGCGGCTACGGCCTCGCGTTGTTTGTCATTCAAGCTGTCTAGCAGGTCTGAAACGTCCATAGGCACCGTCAGAAAAGGGGGAGCGACAGGCGCTCCACTGGATATTTAACCAGTTTATTATATCAGTGCAGTCAGCGATGCCAACTGCGAAATTTCCAGCGTGGGCAGCAGGCGGGAATCCGCGATATGCCGCAGGTTACCGTTACGCAAATTGATCCAGCAGGCTTGCATGCCACAGCGCACTGAACCCGCCACGTCGGTCGTCAGGTCATCGCCCACATGAAGAATGCTTGCCAGCGGCAGATTGAGCTTTTCAGCGGCCGCGTGATACATATCTTCATAAGGCTTGGCGCGGCCGTCCGGCCCGGCGCGCAGGATAAATTTAAAGTATTTATCCAGGCCAAACAGGTGAGGCTCCGCATTACCGTTGGTGACAGCCACCAGCGGGATACGTTCTGCCAGCGCCGCCAGCGTAACGTGCGTCTCTTGCGGCACCTCAATTTTGCTGCGCCACTGGGCGAAGTTGGCCATCACTGCCCGGGAACCTTCATCAGCCTCACGGGCGTTGAGACCCACTTTCAGCATCGCCAACTCCACCGCACGACGACGCCATTCGCTGACGTCATGGTAGATCTCCGGCTCCTGTTCGCGCAGGCTGTCGCGCAGCTGCTGGTAATGTTCAACGCTGAATTCATTCAGGGCGGGATGGTAAGACTGAAGAAACGCATGGGACTCTTTAGTGGTACGCAGGATCACCGGATGGTTATCGTACAGCGTGTCGTCCAGGTCAAAAGTCATCGCTGCGACAGGGCGCAGCGGTCGGTAAAAGTGCATCAGGATTTTCCTCGTTTGGCACGGGGATGGGCAGCATCGTAAACCGACGCCAGGTGCTGGAAGTCAAGATGGGTATAAATTTGCGTAGTGCTGAGATTCGCATGTCCAAGCAGTTCCTGAACCGCACGCAGGTCGCCGCTGGACTCCAGCATATGCGTGGCAAAGGAATGACGAAGCTTATGCGGATGGATATGGCTGGAGACGCCCTGCTTTACACCCCATTCAGCAAACCGTTTCTGTACGTTGCGGGCCGACATGCGTTTGCCCTGCTTTGAGAGAAACACCGCCTGGTCTTCTGGCGCAAAAAGCTCGCGCATCTCCAGCCAGTGCTCCATCCACTGCACGGCCGTGCGGCCTATGGGCAGACGCCGCTCTTTACTGCCTTTACCCACTACCCAGACTTCGCCAGAGGCTAAATCCAGATGACCGGTATCAATTCCCACCAGCTCAGAGAGACGCAGGCCTGCACCGTACATGATCTCCAGCATGGCGCGGTCGCGCACCGCCAGCGGATCGTTTAGGTCGATATCCAGCAGGCGGCTGACTTCATCCACATCAATATTTTTGGGCAGATGGCGCGGCGCACGCGGCGTAGCGACACCTTTGGCGGGATTGGCCTTGAGAACCCCCTGGCTGATTTGCCAGTCGAGGAAACTGCGTAACGCAGAGAGGCGCAAGGCCAGACTGGCGGGTTTCAGACCACCGCGACGACTTTTTGCTGCCAGTGACCGGACCTGTGCCGCATCCAGCTTATCCCAGGCGGAGAGATTCATTTCAGTCAGCAACGCAATGCAGGCAGAGAGCTGCCGCTGATAATTGGTTTGCGTAAGTGGGCTGAGCTGCCGCTCTACCTTCAGGTAGCGCAGGAAGCCCTCTACGGCAGGCAGAAGCGGCGAGTCGCTACTCATGCGCGTTCAATCCAGCGCGTCAGGAGTTCAGGTAACATCAGAGACAAATGCTGCAACAGCACGGTGCCCATTCCTGACTGATAGTGCTGGCTGTCGCGGCTACTGAAAATCAGCACGCCCAGCTCGCCCTGCTCGCCCATCAGTGACATGGCGACCGAGCCAATCGCTTTAGCCTGAGGCAGCAGTAACAGCAGTTCGGGGCCGTTAAGGTTACCCAGATAATGCTGCTGTTTGCCCAGGCGCTGAATACGCACCGCCTCAAAAGCAGGACGGGAAAGCGCCAGCTGAGTAAAGTCCGAAGGTGCGCCAATGCGCCATTTTTCACTGAACAGACGCACATTCGCTCCCGCCAGACCAAGCTCTCTCGCCCAGCGGTGCAGCCGGTTGAGCATATCGTGCAGGCTGTCGGCAGAAGAGAGACGCGCCTGCAAAGATAACAGGCGACCGAACAGCTGCTGGTTGGCGCTGGCCTGCTCCATCAACAGGGTGATCTCTTCTTCCAGCTGAGTGATGTGGTTGCGCTGCCGAGCCAGCTGCCACTCAACCAGAGAAACCGTGCCGCGAACGGGGTGCGGCACCAGCATCTGCTCTACCTGGCGGGCATTGCGGATAAAGAAGTCCGGATTTTGCAGCAGGAAGTCGCTGACGGCCCGATCGTCCATCAGCTCGCCTGGCGCCTGTTGTTCGCCGACATTTTTCATAAATGGATAAATCCGTCATAAACGTGGGTGGCAGGTCCGGTCATGTACAGCGGGTGACCGGGGCCTTTCCAGGCAATGTTTAAGCTGCCGCCAGGCAGGTCGACACGGACTTTTTCCGCCAGCAACGCCTGCTGAATGCCTACCGCAACGGCGGCACACGCCCCGCTGCCGCAGGCCTGAGTTTCACCCGCGCCACGTTCATAAACGCGCAGGCGAATATGTTCGCGGCTGACGACCTCCATAAAGCCGACGTTGACCCGCTCCGGGAAGCGCTCGTGGCTTTCCAGCACTGGCCCCAGGCTTTCTACGGCGGCGGTTTTCACGCTCTCTACGGTCAGCACGCAATGCGGGTTGCCCATTGAAACCACGCCGCACATGATCGTCTGTTCCGCAGCGCGCATCAGATAGAGGTTTTCCGCTTTGTTGGCGCGGAAAGGAACCTGTTGCGGTTCGAAATTGGGTTCGCCCATATTGACGCAGACCATTTCATCCTGCGTCACGCTGAGCACCATGCGGCCCGTTTGCGTACTGACGCGGATATCATTTTTGTTGGTCAGCCCTTTCAGCCGCACGAAGCGGGCAAAACAGCGCGCGCCGTTACCGCACTGGGCAACTTCGCTGCCATCGGCGTTGAAGATACGGTAATGGAAGTCGAGATCGGGATCGTAGGGCGGCTCCACGATCAGCAACTGATCGAAGCCGATCCCCAGATGACGATCTGCCAGACGCCGGATCAGTTCTGGCGAGAAGTAGACGTTTTGCGTCACGGCGTCGACAACCATAAAATCATTGCCCAGACCGTGCATTTTGGAGAACTGCATTTTTGGCTCCAACGAGTGCGTCATAATTTACTGAGCCGATGGCATTTCCGTTTCAGTGGTCGACGTTCCGCTCTCTGTTCCATCCTGAGAAGAGATCGTAGTTGAGCTCTGATTTGTTGAGGTGCCGGACGCCGTACCGCTGTTCTGGTCCGGTGAGGTTGTTTCGACAGAGGAGCGATCGGTGGACGTCACGGAAGTCTGGCCACTGCTGTCAGTGGTTTGCTGCTTTGGCTGTTCCTGCGGCGGGAAGTACAAAGGTCCTTTCAGTCCGCAACCTGCCAGGCTGGCTACAGCCAGTACCAGCGCCATCCGGCAAATCATTTTGTTCATGCTTATTCTGCTCGTTATCGGTGCCTGTTGATTGCCTATCATCGCAGGTGAAGTGCCAAAAGCAACAGGAAAAGCATACTCAATGCGGCGGAAGGCATTCCGCCAAAGCATCCTTAATGCGGCGGAAGGCATTCCACTAACGTGTGCTTATGCAGCGAAAGGCATTCTGCCAAAACACTCTACCCGCGGCAGAGCATCAATGCATTTGATAGCGCTGAGCGTAGTCGCCGTTGGCATCGTAATCCGGAACGGTGGCGCAAAGCTGGGCCAGCGTCTGACTACGGAAAGGAATAACCTGGAAACGGTTATCAACACTCACAATCTGATAGAACTGCGGCAAATTGAAATTGATAAAGCTGGAACCATAGGTAAAACGGTCATGGGAAGAGGAGTAGAAGCGGCTGACGTCGCGCACAAGCTCCTCTTTACTGCCTTCACAATGGTGATAGATCTCTACCCGGTTAGTTTCATCCAGAATATAGATATTGAAGCCGCGATCGTCCTTGGTGTCTTCAAAGAAGAACTGAATCAGCCCTTCACTGGCATAGCCGTTCACCACCGCAGGCAAGCGAGACTGATCGGTTTCCACCTTGATCGATAAACCGTGCAGTTTGTTATTAGAGATCGCCCCATAAAATTCCACGGCATTCTCCAGCTTCTGTACAGAGACGCTAAGGCGCTCAAAGAACAGCCCCCAGGTTTGCCCGGCAACGCGAACGGCTTTGAAACGCCCCGGCTCCTGACGCGTACTGGAGAGGCGCAGCTCAATACATTCTGAAACCAGCTGCTGAACGCGAGTACGAATTAACCCACGCAGATGCTGGCTGTAGCAGAACACCTCAACGGAATCGGGCGGAGCCGCATCCTGATGCATTTTGCCGAGGATAGTTTTCAGCCCTTCAATCATCGCCTGCTCGCCGTTGAAATGCAGTGTTCGCACCTCATTCCACGAGTTGCGATAAAGCAGATCGATACTGCCAATCAGGCATTGCTGTTGCTGACCAAAGCTGAACACGTCCAGCTTGCGGAAATCAAAATGCACCACCTGATTGCGGAAGGCGGCCGTCGGGTCATATTCCAGGTTGACGATAATCGCCAGATGACGAATTTCGCACGGGCTGTAGAGCGCTTTCGGCGTTGGAGAGGGCACTCGCAGCGGGAAATGGTGGGAGACGTCCGCTACCAGTTCCTGCAAACGGGCCAAATCGCAGGTCTCATTGCCTTTAATATGCAAGCGCGTTTTGCTGGTCAACAGACCGTTGAACCACGCCCAGGCCACCAGCTTGTTGAGATAACGATTATATTCCAGCGGCTGATGACTGATAATCGACTGCATATCGGGCGACTGGTTATAAAGATACCAGCCGGCGCGGTTGGCGCGCCCATGCGGGACATGAATAAAGGTCAGATGCGACTCAGAGAGATCGGGTGAAATCTGTGGGTTCACCAGGGTCACTTTACCCGGCAGCGCTTCAAACGCCGCATAGAGCTTGCGGGTCAATACGCCAATATCCTGCGGGCTGGCGCTGACGCTCAGATTATTGCGGCGGGCGAAGCGGATCAGGTTACGATAACTCTGCATCATCGCATCCAGCAATTCATTGTGTGCTTCCCGTACGCGACCAATCTTCCAGTCCGCGCGGCTGTCCAGGATCGCAAGACGCTCGGCATCCCAACCCCATTCCGTCACCAGTTGGTTAAGAATTTCACGCCGCCAGCCTGAGTTTTTGGTCTCTACCGACAGTTTTTCACACACTTTCAGATAGAAGCAGCGACGAACCAGATCAAGCCGCGCATGGTCATCAATGCTGGTGAGATAGTGCGTCACCCTTTCCAGCATCATGCAGTAAGGATCCAGCCCGTAAGAGACGATTTCACCATCATGCAGGCGCTGTTTAATATCCATCGCCAGCAATTTAGTGCTGGGGTATTCCCAGGAGTACGCCTCAAGCAGCAGCGTTTTCAGCACGGCCTTGTAAGGCGAATCGATACTTTTATAGAGCTGCCACAGGCTGGCACCAAAGTATTCTTCCGCAGAGAGCGTATCCAGGCCGCCAAGGTCAAGCCACTCGTTCGGGGTCAGTACACCCTTTTGATAGAGTGACATGACGTAGTCATCGTAGTGCTCCTCCTCCTCGCCCGGTACCATATTCCACAGAATACGTTTACCGGCGAGTCGGACGGCCGTACGGTAAAATTCATCCAGCAACAGGATATGCTGAGTCGAACCGCAGTCTTCTCCGCCGAGACTGCCGCTTTCGTTATGGCGGAAGCGATTTTCATCAATCAGGAAAAAGCTGGCTTCCACGCCCATCGCCGCACACCATTTTTGCAGCAGGTTACATTTTTTCTGCAGCGACAGCCGCTCTTCATTATCCAGCCAGGACTGGTGACAAACCCAGATATCCAGGTCAGAGGTAAGGTTTTGCCCTACAGAAGAGGTGCTGCCCATGGAGTAGACGCCGGTGATCGGCAGTTCGCCTTGTGGAGGCGTGGCAGCAAAAGATCCAGATTTTTGTTCTAAATCATTGAGATAAGCAGACTGGCTTTCATCAGGCGTGTAAAAGCTGATGCCATGTGGAACGTTACCTTCAAGGTAACCCGGCATCAGCGGATGATGATAATGTAATAAGGTTGGCAGCAGACTGTAAACCTGTTGGAACGAAGGTCCCATGGCAGCCAGAGCGCGATCTACGCGCAGCTGGTTGATGGCATCCAGTCTCTGTTTCAGTGTCTCTATGTAGAGGTACAAGACGTCTCGCCTGATTGTCCCAGTGCTTATAAAAAAACCCTGTTTCCCAAATCCGCCGCTTGATTTGAATATAATCGTGCGAATTATTGCTGGAAACGTGATCAATCTAACACCTGGCAGATTGACCGTAAAGAAAGTTGCGCTACACAACAGTTTAGCACGTTTTACGATCGCCCGACTTTATGATCCCTCAGCTCGCCTTCTTCCTGCCGTTAAAAACCGTGGAAACTGACAGCATTCCCGTATCAATGATAGGATAATCAATGAACGATAAAAACGGTAAGAAGCATGTTAGACAAAATTTTAAGAATTGCCACCAGGCAAAGTCCGCTTGCGCTCTGGCAGGCACATTATGTTCAGCAGCGTCTGATGGCTTGCCATCCGGGGCTTCGCGTCGAACTGGTCCCGATGGTCACCAAGGGTGATGTGATCCTGGACACGCCGCTGGCGAAGGTCGGCGGCAAGGGGTTATTCGTCAAAGAGCTTGAACAGGCGATGCTCTCCGATCGCGCGGATATCGCCGTTCATTCAATGAAAGACGTGCCGATTGAGTTCCCTGAAGGGCTGGGGCTGGTCACCATCTGCGAGCGGGAAGACCCGCTTGATGCCTTTGTTTCTAATCAATACGATTCGGTAGACGCTCTGCCTCAGGGTGCCGTAGTGGGGACTTCAAGCCTGCGTCGTCAGTGTCAGCTAAGCGCGCGCCGTCCGGATCTGGTTATCCGTTCGCTGCGTGGCAATGTGGGTACACGTCTGGGCAAGCTGGATGCCGGTGAGTACGACGCTATTATCCTCGCCGTTGCAGGGCTGAAACGTCTTGGCCTTGGCGACCGTATCCGCCACGCTATGCCAGCCGAAGAGTCGTTGCCTGCCGTGGGCCAGGGCGCTGTGGGAATTGAATGCCGACTGGACGATGCTCAGGCTATCGCCCTGCTCTCAGCACTGAATCACGAAGAAACCGCCGTGCGCGTTAAAGCGGAGCGGGCGATGAACACGCGTCTGGAAGGTGGCTGTCAGGTGCCTATCGGCAGCTTTGCGCTGCTGCAGGGCGATGAACTCTGGCTGCGCGGCCTTGTAGGGTCGCCAGATGGCAAAGTGATGGTTCGCGGTGAACGACGTGGCCCGCGAGAAGATGCTGAGAAAATGGGCGTCTCTCTGGCTGAAGAGCTGCTGGACAACGGTGCCCGTGAAATCCTGAAAGAAGTCTATCAGGGAAATCCGCCGCAATGAGTATCCTGGTCACCCGTCCCGCCCCGGCTGCCGATGAGCTGGTCAGCCGATTATGCCAGCAGGGGCGGGCGGCCTGGGCTATGCCTTTAATAGAGTTCACGCCTGGCGTGGATCTCGACAGGCTGGCAGCCAGCCTTGCCTCCCTGCAGCCCGGTGATCTGGTTTTTATTCTCTCCCAGCACGCTATCCATTACGCTCAGCCAGCAATGTTACGCGCAAAGGCTACCTGGCCTGACAGCTTGAACTATTATGCTATTGGTCGCACCACGGCTCTGGCACTTCATGCCGCCAGCGGGCTGGATGTTGTCTGGCCGCATGAGCGGGAGACCAGCGAAGTGCTGATTCAGCTTCCCGCCCTGCAGCAGGTTACTAACAAGCGGGCGATTATTTTACGCGGTAATGGTGGGCGGGAATTGCTTGCTGAGACCTTGCAAGCTCGTGGCGCTTCTGTAGAGTTTATTGAATGCTATCAACGCTGTGCAAAAATTTACCACGGCGCGGTTGAAGGCCGTCGCTGGCGCGACAGAGAGGTTGATACGCTGGTGGTCACCAGTGGAGAAATGCTGCAACAGCTCTATTCGCTGTTCCCCGAGATCGATCGCGAGGAATGGCTTCTGCACTGCCGACTGGTTGTCGTCAGTGAACGTTTGGCTACCTGTGCCAGGGAACTGGGCTGGCGCGACATCAGGGTGGCCGATGGTGCCGATAACGACGCGTTGCTGCGCGCGTTACATTAAACTTAAATATGGGATGTGCCACAATGACGGAACAAAAAGATTCCTCCGCCATGGTTGATGAAACCACCCCAGCGGTTGAGACCTCTACACCAGAACCACGCAAGTCGAAGAGTACCGGCACGGCGTTGGGCATTCTGGCGATAGCGATCGCGCTGGCTATTGGCGTGGGACTTTATATAAATGGTAAACACCAGGCTCAACAGCAGGCTGCGGCTAACCAGACGCTGGCTAATCAACTTGCTGATTTGCAGCAGCAGGCCGCCAGCGATAAACAAACGCTGACGCAGCAGATGGCTAAGCAAACCAGTGCGTTAGAGACTGCCCATCAGCAGCAGACGGCCACCAGCCAGCAGTTGGATGAGCTGAAAGAGAAAGTTGCCACCATCTCCGGCAACGATGCCCACACCTGGCTGCTGGCACAGGCTGACTACCTGGTAAAACTGGCGGGCCGTAAATTGTGGAGCGATCAGGACGTCACTACCGCCGCGGCCTTGTTAAAAAGCGCCGATGCCAGCCTGGCCGATATGAATGACCCCAGCCTGATCGATGTGCGCCGGGCGTTAACTGAGGATATCAGCGGTCTCTCTGCGGTCAGCCAGGTCGACTATGATGGCATCATCCTCAAGCTGAATCAGCTCTCCAACGGCGTCGATAATCTGCGCCTTGCGGATAATGACAGCGACGACAGTCCTATGGATCAGGACAGCGACGAGCTCTCTTCTTCCCTGCGCGAGTGGCGTCAGAATCTGGTCAAGAGCTGGCATAACTTTATGGATGACTTTATTACCATTCGCCGTCGTGATACGACTGCCGAACCTCTGCTGGCCCCGAATCAGGATGTCTACCTGCGTGAAAATATTCGCTCGCGTCTGCTGATCGCCGCCCAGGCCGTTCCACGTCATCAGGACCAAATCTACAAGCAGTCTATCGATACGGTATCCGCCTGGGTTCGTGCATGGTTCGATACCAAGGATCCGGCCACCAAAGCCTTCCTCACTCAGCTCGACGACCTGAGCCAGCAGAGCGTTTCTATGGATGTGCCTGATGCGCTGCAAAGCCAGCCGATGCTGGATAAACTGATGCAAACGCGCGTACGTAACCTGCTGGCGCAGCCCAGTGCCGGGCAACAGCAGCAGGGAGAATAAGCATGCTTAAAGTGCTGATACTGTTTATTTTACTGATTGCAGGCGTGGTGCTCGGTCCTCTGCTGGCGGGTCATCAGGGTTATGTTCTGATCCAGACGGACAGTTGGAATATTGAAACCAGCGTCACCGGGCTGGCAATCATCCTGATCCTGTCATTGATCGTTATCCTGCTCGTTGAGTGGGTCCTGCGACGCTTATTACGCACTGGCGTGAAAACACGTGGCTGGTTCAGGGGCCGCAAACGCAGCCGCGCCCGTAAGCAAACCAATGCCGCGCTGGTCAAACTTGCCGAAGGTGATTATCGTCAGGTTGAGAAGTTGCTGTCGCGCAATGCCGATCATGCTGAACAACCTGTCGTCAACTATCTGCTGGCAGCCGAAGCGGCTCAACAGCGTGGCGATGAAACTCGCGCTAACCAACATCTTGAGCGGGCAGCCGAGCTGGCCGGGAGCGATCAGCTTCCGGTTGAGATCACCCGCGTACGTGTGCAGCTGGCACGTAATGAAGATCATGCGGCACGTCATGGTGTTGACCGCCTGCTGGAAGTGGCTCCGCGCCATCCGGAAGTGCTGCGTCTGGCCGAACAGGCCTATGTCCGTACCCAGGCCTGGAGCGCCCTGCTCGACATTCTCCCGGCGATGGAGAAGTCTCAGGTTTCTGACCCGACACATCGTCTGGCGCTGCAACAGGAAGCGTGGCTTGGCCTGATGAATCAGGCTATGGCCGACCAGGGCAGTGAGGGTCTGAAGCGCTGGTGGCAGGCTCAGAGCCGTAAAACGCGTCATGAAACGGCCCTGCAGGTCGCTATGGCGGATCATCTGATCGTCTGTAATGACCATGAGACGGCGCAGGAAATTGTGCTGGATGGTCTTAAGCGCGCTTATGATGAACGTCTGATCCTGCTGATGCCGCGCCTCAAGACCGGTAATCCTGAGCAGCTGGAAAAAGCGCTTCGTCAGCAAATCAAACAGCATGGCGCAACGCCGTTGCTGCACAGCACGCTGGGTCAGCTGTTGATGAAGCATGGCGAGTGGGAACAGGCAGCGGAAGCGTTCAGGGAAGCGCTTAAGCAACGTCCGGATGCCTTTGATTATGCCTGGCTGGCAGATGCGCTGGACCGCCAGCATAAGCCTGAAGAAGCTGCGGAGATGCGCCGTGATGGGTTGCTGCTGACCCTGAAAAACGCGCCTTAACGCTTTATCGTGCAATCAACCGGGCCTGGCGCCCGGTTTTTTTATGCCTTTTATCCACCTTACCGGCAAAAAAAAACACCTGCACTAAGGCAGGTGTAAGAATCAGGTCGGTAAGACAATTTGGCTGGTATCCGACTCAACGTAATGTCCCGGACTCCAGTAAGGCCTGAGCGATATTGGCGGTTGGACAACGGATACCGTAAAGGGCTCTGCATCATTCCGGGATTTATGAAGCGTTAGCAATCATAAGAAGTGGAATGAGCATCTACAGCAGGATTATTGCACAAAGCGTGCCACAGTCCACCAGTTAAAGTTAAATATTTATTATACTTTGATTTTTAACAGGTTTTTCTTTTCTGCAAAATTCCTGACAGGGATGATTTTTTACTTTTTCAGCATAAAAGCATCGCAGGAGTCTCTGAACAGAGACAAAATTAGCAGGAAAAATATATATTCAAATTTTTCAAGAGGTTAAATGTCTCAATGTGGCGACGGAGCGGGAAGGTTTTTGCTTATCAGCTTTATCAGCGGTGCTCAGAGAAAATATGACAGTCAGAAAGCGCTCGGGACGTGAAGGGAGCGATCAGGAGTAAGAGAGCAGTAGGGGTACTATAACCTTTTGCTTTAAGAGCTATAAACCACCGGGCAAAGAGGCGTGCGCAGAAAGCAAAAAACCCCGCCAGAGCGGGGTTTTTCAATATTGGTCGGCGAGAGAGGATTCGAACCTCCGACCCACTGGTCCCAAACCAGTTGCGCTACCAAGCTGCGCTACTCGCCGAATACTGCGTCGTTACTGATTTACTGCGGCTCAGATCCGTGGACCTTAAGCAAAAAAACCTGCCTCGGCAAGTTTTTGAAAGTGGTCGGCGAGAGAGGATTCGAACCTCCGACCCACTGGTCCCAAACCAGTTGCGCTACCAAGCTGCGCTACTCGCCGAATACTGCTTCATCACATTACTGCTGATTTTGTGGTGCGAAGAGAGGGACTTGAACCCTCACGTCCGTTAAGACACTAACACCTGAAGCTAGCGCGTCTACCAATTCCGCCACCTTCGCATACCTGACAAAATCTGGGGTGGCTAATGGGACTCGAACCCACGACAACTGGAATCACAATCCAGGGCTCTACCAACTGAGCTATAGCCACCACATCTACTTCTGCACTTCTTTACTACTTAACGCGGTAAAACTACCACCGCAGCTCTTGCGCACAAAATTAATGGCGCGCCCGACAGGATTCGAACCTGAGACCTCTGCCTCCGGAGGGCAGCGCTCTATCCAGCTGAGCTACGGGCGCGTAGCGCCGTTGCGGATGTGCATACTACGGACTTGAGCCGATCCTGTCCAGGGCTTTTTATCACTAAATATCGCGTTTGATTACGCTTTGTGCGTTCTGTCTAAATGACGAACGTTTTCCAGCCCTTTCGCGGCGAATATAGCCGCTTTTGCCTCTTTGAGCCTGCAGAAAAAAGCGTACTTAAAGATCGCCGCGCCAGTGATAGTTAAGATATTTCAGCAATCTGAGCTGCCTGCGCAGGCGTGATGGCTGTGAAATAAGCCGGTAAAGCCACTCCAGCCCCATTTTCTGCCAGATCTCAGGCGCACGTTTAACCTGTCCGGTGAAAACGTCATAGGTGCCACCTACGCCCATATAGAGAGCCTGTGGCCAGAGCAGCTTGCAATCCCGCATCAGAAGCTCCTGCCGTGGCGATCCCATCGCCACCGTCACAATCTGCGCGCCGCTGGCCTGAATGCGGGCAAACAAGGCTTCACGATCGGCAGGGGCAAAGTAGCCATCCTGTGAACCCACAATGTTCACGTTCCACTGGCGACGCAGCTTATCTTCGGTTTGCGCCAGCACCTCCGGCTTTCCTCCAATAAGGAAGACGGGCGTTCCTTCCCTTCCGGCCCGTTCCATTAGCGCTTCCCAAAGGTCGGCTCCCGCTATCCGTGAAACGGCAGCCTTGGGATATTTTTTACGGATTGAACGCACGATGCTGATGCCGTCCGGGTATTTGTATTCCGCCTCACTAATCAGCTGATGGATCTCCGGCTGGCTTTCCGCCGTCAGTACCTTTTCAGCATTGATGGCAACCAGCGTACCGGTTCTCAGCGTCTGCCCCTGATAGAGGTAATCCAGAAAAGCGGGCATATCGCGGAAACCCAGTAGCGTGAAGCCCCGGATTTGGTAAAGCGGTACGGAAGAAGGGAGATCCATGATGCGTTCCTTGAGGTCAAATGCAGCAAATCGGGCCCGAAGGCCCGATAAAAATCAGTAATGAACCGGCACCACCGGGGCACGGGGTCGAATCAGGCCAGCGCTGTCCAGCAGCCAGAACAGCAGTTTTGCCACCACAACAGCGGCGGCAAAAATCAGGCAGAAAAATACGATCCTGGAGGCGAACGCATCAAGCCCCTCGCGGGCGAGTACAATCATATTGAATACCGCGCCAAAACAGAAACTTTGCAAAATGGCCGCTTTATAGCGATTGGTTTCCTGCTGACCTTTCTGGTAGAGCCAGTCGAACCATTTAATGATCAGCCCCACGGCAACCGCTCCCAGCGGAATAAACCAGGCGCCCCCCATCACCACCAGAGAACCTATCAGCGTCGGGGATATCGCCAGACCAGAATGATTCTCCAGCACCTCCCAGGTAAAATAGTTAGCGCTGTTTAACACCATGGAGGGGCGGTCCGGCCACAGCCAGCTGGGGATAAAGACATAAAAATCCCGCACGATGGGCGCCAGTCCCTGAAAATCGATTTTGTCGTAATTTTGCAGCAGCAGCCCCAAGTTCTCCCAGGGTGAAAAGGTATCCCTGGTCAGATAGAGGAAAGTATAAAATGCCTCCGCGCCGCTGACGTCCAGGTTATAACGACGGAGCGCCAGCCAGAACATGCCGACAACCCCCGCTATACCCGCCACTGCCAGCATCCAGAGCGTGATCCAACCGCGAATAATGCCGATAAACAGAAACAGGGCGAAGGCAATAATGATGTTCGCTCTGGTGCCGCCAACGATCGCATAGGTGAGCAGCCCGAAAGCCACCGTGGTCACCAGGAAAAAGAGCCAGCTGCGAAAACCGGGCTTGAGGAAATAGACCACCAGCATTGCCGGGATAAAGAAATAGAAAAAGCGCTTCAGGGCCACGCCAGAAACCTCAGCAGAGAAGATCTGGCTGTAGCTCTGTAGCTTAAAGAGTAAAAAACCGTTGTGCAGGAAAAAAACCAGCACGGTGCCCAGCGCAATAAGAGCAAGAATTCCCCATATCAGGTGCGCTTCGACCCTGTTGATGCTGAAAACCTGTCGCCCCGGCTTCTCAGCGGCCGCCCTGAGGCGCGTTTTGTAACTGACATAATAGATAGCGTAAAAGCCGGTTGCTGAAAGCAGCGCCTGAAGCAGGTATTCCGCAGGCACCACCGCCACATTAAAGCCAAACACCAGCGTGCAGGTAAGCGGGAAGCCAAAAAAGAATGTCAGAAGAAAAAGCAGGGAAAAGAAAACATTAAAATTAAATTTTACCCGCCGGAACTCACGCCAGGTGAGCGTCAGGATCAGGCCAAGCGACAGCAGATAGACTACCAGCAGTCCTGCAAATTGCATCAGCGTCATGCCGTTTCTCCTTCCGCCAGAGCCAGCGCCTTTTTCCAGCCCTCCAGATAAGCGGGCTCAAAAAAGGCAATTGAAGTTTTATCCAGTAGCGTCATCTGCCGACGAGCTTCACTCACTACCCCGGCATCAAGCGCATCGCCGGCAAAGAGCACCGGGATCTGTTGCTCGGTGAGATCCTGCCAGAAAGGATTTTTGCGATTGACGACAAAGGGTACGTTGGCCTGAATCAGCAGGCACAGCGTGCCAATCCCCTGTTGGCGTTCAAAAATAAAATACCCCAGATCGCACTGCGAGATCAGCCGTAAATAGGCTTCAAACGCCAGCTTTTCCGTGAGGATCTGTAACCGTTCTGCGGCAAACAACGCCAGCCCTGCTTCACGCACCTGCTGAATGTATGCCTCATTATTCTCCGGATAGCCCAGCGGCACGACCACGTTGACCTTATCGCCAAACTGCTGATGGATCTCCCGCAGCGCCTGCAAATGACGGTTACTGGCATCCCCTGAGTTTCCCACCAGGATGGTCATTGTTGTCTGCTTTTCAGTGGACAAAGGGGCCTGCGACAACCGCGTAGGGAAATAGAGCAGAGAAGCCGGAACAGCGGGGTGGCGCTGCTGAAAATGGCTGATATCCCCGCGCGTGGCAAATACCTGCCCCACACGCTTTTGCGCCAGACGCCGCATAAAATAGAAGAGGCGGAACTTCAACCCACCAGCCTCCTCGTAAAGATCCGCGCCCCAGATATGCCAGTACACCTGGGCGGGTTTGAGCTTGCCAGAGAGGATCGCCAGCCAGAGCCAGGGGTTGAACTGGCCATGAAAAAAGAAGCGTGTATTTCTGTCGGCTCTGGCCTTTGTTACTACGGCTTCAGCCAGTGCGCGTTTACTGGCAAACCAACGGATGGCAAGGTTCTCAGCAGCAGACATATCCCCCGCTTTCCCTGCTACCCAAAACTGGCGAGGCTCCCGGTATGGCACAGCTTCTGCCACAACATCGTTAAAGAAGCGCAACACGGTCTGATTGTGATGCGGGACAGGTGAGCCAAGAACGTGAATCAATGTTGTCATACTTTTCTACGATAAAGAAAAAAGGTGCCCGCGCAGAGGACAAAATAAATCAGATAAGTTGCCATATAGGCCTGAGCCGCTCCGGTGGCGCCGTGTAACGGGATCAGCCAGCGTGCAAACAGCGTCAGCAGCAGAAACTGGCTGATTTCCGTCAGAGCATAAAAACGCAGTGAAGCTTTGGCAATCACCAGATAGCCGAATACGTAAGAGCCAACCTTAAAAACATCGCCGGTGAGCTGCCAGATAAAGAGGTCGCGCATCCCGGTAAACTGGCTGGAGAAAAGCAGCCAGATAGCCACATCACGTAACAGCCAGACCAGCAGGCTGACGCCCATTACGGCCGGTAAAACAAAGCTCAGAGAACGAAAGATTTCACGCGAGATCTCCTGCTTGCTGGTCAGACGCGACAGCGTGGGCAGCAGATAAACGCTGAAGGAGGCAGTGATAAACTGGAGGTAGGCATCTGAAATAGTGGTTACGCCCTGCCACAGTCCAACCTGCTCCCAGCCGTTATGCTCTGCCAGCAGGTTTCGCATCATTATCCACGCTACGGGCAGCGTAACGGAGGTCATCAAGGCCATTAAGGTAAATTTGCTGAGGTTACGGGCAATCTCGCTATGCCAGCACGGCCTGAGAAAGCGCAGCGGCAGATGATCCCGCTTCGCCAGCAGGATCGCCGCAGGTATCACAACCAGCGCTGGCACCATCGCCATCCCCACCAGCGCCCCGCTGTAGCCACCAAGCCAGTAACAAACGAACCAGGCCATCACGCCGATCAGGCTACCGAGGATCAAAGCCAGCGCATTACCTTTAGCATCCCGATAGCCTTTCACTACCGCCAGTGCCAGATTAGCCCAGGCAATGCCAGCCTGCAGGAAAGCCACAATCCGCACCACGTTCTGGTATTCGCTGTGTCCAAACAGCTTCAGGCTTATCGGCGCGGCAAACAGCAGGAACACCAAGGCCAGCAAGGTCGAGAACCCCAGCACCATGGCGGAAGCCGTGCCGGTCACGGCCCGTAACTGCTGCGGGTCGTGTTGATACTCCGCAACATATTTGGTTACGCCGTTGAAGATACCGGCCCCCGCCAGCACGCCGAGCACGGTGATCAGCTGACGAAAATTGCCAGCCTGCCCCACGCCAGCCGGACCAAAAGAGAGCGCCAGCATTTTAACCACCAGCAGCCCGGCCGCAATTTTGACCAGGGTGGACGCTGCCGTCCACACAGAAGCTTTAGCCAGTGACATATCAGGAAAAATAGCTCAGCAGCGAGCTAATCACCGTCTGCTGATTATTATCGGAGAGGTTATAGAACAGAGGCAGACGCAGCAGACGCTCGCTTTCAGACTGGGTAAAGCGATCTTCCCCTTCGAAGCGACCAAAGCGCTTTCCTGCAGGCGATGAGTGCAGCGGGATATAGTGGAAGACCGCCAGTATTTCAGCTTCTTTCAACCATTCGATGAGCGCGGTACGATCGTCATTGTCACGGAGCTTAAGGTAAAACATGTGCGCGTTATGCTGGCAGTTTGCTGGAATAACCGGCAGGGAAATGCGCCCGCTCGCGGCAATGGGCTGTAGCGCAGTGTAATAATTTTGCCATAGCCGCAGACGTTGATCGTTGATGCGGCTGGCGGCTTCCAGCTGCGCCCAGAGATAGGCGGCCTGCAGATCTGCCATCAGGTAGCTTGAGCCGATATCCCGCCAGGTATATTTATCCACCTGCCCGCGGAAAAACTGGCTGCGATTGGTGCCTTTTTCGCGAACGATTTCGGCACGCTCCACCAGCGAGGGATCGTTGATCAAGGTTGCCCCGCCCTCGCCGCCCGCGGTGTAATTTTTCGTTTCATGGAAGCTGAAGCAACCAATATGCCCTATCGTCCCCAGCGCCCTGCCTTTCCAGCTGGACATCACGCCCTGCGCGGCATCTTCGATGACAAACAGTTGATGCTTATCTGCCAGCGCCATAATCACGTCCATCTCACAGGCCACCCCGGCATAATGTACCGGAACAATCGCCCTGGTTTTCGCGGTGATCGCCGCTTCAATCAGGGTTTCATCGATGTTCATGGTATCCGGACGGATATCCACAAAGACGATGGTCGCCCCGCGCAGCACAAAGGCATTGGCGGTAGAGACAAAGGTATAGCTTGGCATGATCACTTCATCACCAGGCTGGATATTAATCAGGATAGCGGCCATTTCCAGTGAGGCGGTGCAGGAGGGAGTCAACAGCACTTTTTTGCTGCCAAATTTGTTCTCCATCCACTGCTGGCAACGCCGGGTAAAACCGCCGTCGCCGCAGAGTTTGCCGCTACCCATCGCCGACTGCATATAGTCGAGTTCGGTTCCCACTACCGGTGGGGCGTTAAACGGGATCATAAGTTACCTGTAAAGCCAGTAGGCGGTGCGTTCGATAACACCCCCGCAGCGTTGATAAAGCCGGAGAGCAGGCAGATTAGCCAGTTGCGTGGCAACATGGAGCCGGGTCAGACGTCGGGCGCGGCTCCAGTCGGCTGCTGCTGCAACTAATCGCTGTCCCACGCCCAGTCCCTGTGCTTCTGGCAGGGTGGCAAGCAGCCCGATTCTGGCGCTGCCATCAGCGAGTTCCCGCAGCGAAACAAATCCCTGCAGGCTTCCCTGAGTATTCACCGCCAGCAGACACTGATGATCAAAGGTGCCCAGCACCGCATTTTCACTCCACTGTGCATAGAGCCTGCCGCTGTCATCGGGCTGATACCAGGGCGCACGGAAGCGGCTGTGAGCAAAGGCACCCGCTGCCGCTGCACGCAGCGCGGGAATATGTTCCTGGCGGGCAATTTTAATCCCTTCTGGCCGACTCGCTGAGTCAATGCCCAGGACAAAGTCTGCTTCCCCTTCCACCAGCCGGAAGCCCAACGAGGTCAATGCATCCAGTTCGGCAACCTGCTGCGTCAGCACCTTTGCCTGAAGAATGTCATAGCCTTCGAACAGGGGTTCGCTTAGCGGCGTTTCGCCGCCAAATTCGATCAGCCCGCTCTGCACCTGGAAGAATTCATTCTCCCAGTGCAGCGGTTTAATATTGACGAGGACGGGCATGCAGAAGATCTACCAGATATTGGCCGTAGCCGGTTTTTGCCAGCGCCTGCGCAGAACGCAGGACATCGTCATCCGTCAGCCAGCCGTTACGCCAGCCAATCTCTTCAAGGCAGGCAATTTTAAATCCCTGACGTTTTTCTACCGTTTGCACAAAGGTGCTGGCTTCAATCAGGCTGTCATGGGTGCCGGTATCCAGCCAGGCAAAACCGCGCCCGAGCAGCTGTACTGAAAGTTCACCTTGCTCCAGGTACATCTGGTTGATGGAGGTGATTTCAAGTTCACCCCGCTCAGAAGGTTTCACCTTTTTGGCGAATTCCACCACGCGGTTATCATAAAAATAGAGGCCCGTTACCGCCCAGCGAGACTTAGGGCTGCTGGGTTTTTCTTCGATTGAAAGCGCCCGGAACGCATCATCAAACTCAACCACGCCAAAGCGTTCAGGGTCCATTACCTGGTAAGCGAAAACTGTTGCGCCCTGAGTTTTGGCCGCCACCTGGCGCAGTTTTGGACTGAATCCCTGGCCAAAATAGATGTTGTCCCCTAATACCAGACAGCACTCTTCACCGTTGAGGAAGGATTCACCAATAATGAACGCCTGAGCCAATCCATCGGGATGCGCCTGCTCAGCATAGGTGAGCTGGATACCAAATTCTTCGCCTGTGCCTAACAGACGCTGAAAATGTTGTTTATCCTCCGGCGTGGTAATGATCAGAATATCGCGGATACCCGCCAGCATCAGTACGGAAAGGGGATAATAGATCATCGGCTTATCGTAAACGGGCAACAGTTGTTTCGAGATGCCGCGAGTGATGGGGTGTAACCGGGTCCCGGAGCCGCCCGCCAAAACGATACCTTTCATATAATCCTCCTCAGGGCATTCATAATGACAGCCCTAAACGCTCGCCCTGGTAACTGCCATCCAGAATGCTTTGCCACCACTGCGGGTGTGCCAGGAACCAGCTGACGGTTTTACGCATTCCTGTTTCAAACGTTTCCTGCGGTCGCCAGCCAAGTTCACGCTCGATTTTACTGGCATCAATAGCGTAGCGGCGGTCGTGGCCCGGTCTGTCGGCGACAAAAGTGATGAGTTCGCGAAAATCAGCGATACCGCTGGGCTTAACGGGAGCCAGCTCATTCAATAAGTCACACAGCGTTTCAACGACATCAAGATTACGCCGCTCGTTGTGCCCACCGATATTATAGGTCTCGCCCACCCTGCCAGCCGTGACCACCTGATAAAGCGCCTCAGCATGGTCATCCACATAGAGCCAGTCCCGAATCTGGGCGCCATCACCGTAAACCGGTAAGGGTTTGCCCGCCAGAGCATTGATAATCATCAGCGGGATCAGCTTCTCAGGAAAATGGTAAGGGCCGTAATTATTGGAGCAGTTGGTAACGATGGTCGGTAAGCCGTACGTCCGGTGCCATGCCCGCACTAAATGGTCACTGCTGGCCTTAGTAGCCGAGTAGGGACTGCTGGGTGCATAGGGCGTGTTTTCGGTAAAGAAATCGTTCTCTGTTTCGAGATCGCCAAACACTTCATCCGTCGAGATATGATGGAAGCGGAAACGCTCTTTTTCATCCGCAGGCAGAGACGCCCAATAGTGGCGCGCCGCTTCAAGCATCGTATAAGTCCCCACAATGTTGGTTTCTACGAAAGCTTTGGGGCCATCAATTGAGCGATCGACATGGCTCTCAGCGGCAAGATGCATAATCAGGTGGGGACGAAAATCGGCTATCACAGCCTCAATCGCCTCACGGTCACAAATATCGATTCTGGCAAAAGAGAAGCGGGGATTTTCAGCCACCATCGCCAGCGAAGCCAGGTTGCCCGCATAGCTCAGTTTATCAATAACCCGCACCTGGTCTTCAGTGGTTGCGAGGATATGCCTCACCACTGCCGAGCCAATAAAGCCGGCACCTCCGGTGATCGCTATTCGCCTCACTGCCAGACCCCTTTGGTATCAACGATTTGATAACCCTGGACGCGTTGGGGATCGAGCGCTTTAAATTGCGCGTGATCGACCAGCATCACCAGCACATCCGCCTGCAGTAAAGCCTCGTCAAGCGAGACCAGCTCGGCTTTCTCTTTCAAAGAGCGGGGAAGCTGGTGGATATTGGGTTCAACAACCAGCATGGTGCCGGGGTGCCAGCCAGCAATCATTTCAGCCACATGCATGGCAGGACTTTCCCGCAGATCATCAATGTCCGGCTTAAAGGCCAGACCAAAGCAGGCGATCGTCAGTTCGCTGGCACGTTTGTCGCTGCTGGTCAGGCTTTCGGCCAGCGCTCTTTTTACCTGTTCAAGCACCCACAGAGGTTTGCTGTCGTTCACTTCGCGCGCCGTGCGGATAAGGCGTGCCTGAACCGGATTTTGCGCCACAATAAACCAGGGATCGACGGCGATACAATGTCCGCCAACTCCCGGACCGGGCTGCAAAATGTTCACCCGAGGATGACGGTTCGCCAGGCGAATCAGCTCCCAGACGTTGATCCCCTGATCGGCGCAAATCAGCGACAGTTCGTTAGCGAAGGCAATGTTGACGTCACGGAAGCTGTTTTCAGTCAGCTTACACATTTCAGCCGTGCGGGCATTGGTCACCACACATTCGCCTTCAAGGAAAATCGTATAGAGATCGCAGGCGCGCTGGGAGCAGACGGCCGTCATGCCGCCAATCACCCGATCGTTTTTCACCAATTCCATCATCACCTTGCCCGGCAGTACGCGCTCAGGGCAGTAGGCTATGTTCACATCAGCCGCTTCTCCCGCCTGCTGGGGGAAGCTCAAATCAGGACGCGAGGAGGAGAGCCATGCCGCCATCTGTTCTGTCGCGCCAACGGGCGAAGTGGATTCCAGGATCACTAAATCCCCCTTTTTCAGCACGGGCGCTATCGACTCTGCGGCGGCTTTAACCCAGGAGAGATCGGGCTGATGGTCATCTTTAAAAGGAGTAGGCACAGCAATCAGAAAAGCATCGGCAGCTTCCGGCTGCGTGGAGGCACGAAGAAAACCCTGTTCTACCGCCGTTTTCACCACGCGGTCCAGATCCGGCTCAACAATATGAATTTCGCCGCGATTGATGGTTTCAACCGCCTGTGCGTTGATATCGATGCCAATGACCTTTTTTTGCCGTGAAGCAAAGGCCGCAGCGGTGGGCAGGCCAATGTAGCCTAAACCAATAATGGAGATGGTATTGAACGTCATAACGAAACCCGGTTATTTTTCAGGGCCTGCACGATACGTTCGCAGGCCAGGCCGTCCCCATAAGGGTTGTGGGCACGGCTCATAGAGTGATAAGCCTCTTCATCCGTAAGCAGACGAGTGACTTCATTAACAATTTTTTGTGTGTCAGTGCCTACCAGCCTCACCGTACCCGCTGTAACCGCTTCGGGCCTCTCTGTGGTGTCCCGCATCACCAGCACCGGTTTCCCCAGTGAAGGGGCTTCCTCCTGAATACCACCTGAATCGGTCAGGATCAGCCAGGCGCGCACCATCAGCCAGACAAAGGGCAGATACTCCTGAGGTTCAATCAGAAAGATATTGTCGATATCGCTAAGGATGCGGTTAACCGGCTCGCTGACGTTAGGGTTGAGGTGTACCGGATAAACAATTTGCGCATCCGGATGCAGCCGGGCGATTTCCGCCAGCGCGCTGCAAATACGCTCAAATCCACCGCCGAAGCTCTCGCGTCGATGGCCGGTGACCAGGATCAGCTTTTTCTCAGCTATCAGGAACGGATAGCGCGTGGCCAGCCCCTGACGCAGCGCTGCATCACTTAACACCCGATCCCTGACCCAGAAGAGCGCATCAATCACCGTGTTGCCGGTGACAAACATCCGCTCGCTACGCAGATTTTCACGCAGCAGATTCTGGCGGGCATTTTCGGTCGGTGTGAAGTGCCAGGAGGCAAGATGGCCCGTCAGCGTACGGTTGGCTTCTTCAGGCCAGGGAGAATAGAGATCGCCGGTGCGTAATCCCGCCTCAACGTGCCCTACAGGTATACGGTGATAAAATGCCGCCAGGCTGGCAGCAAAGGAGGTAGTGGTGTCGCCATGTACCAGCACTACATCCGGTTTAAATTCGGCAAACACCGCTTTCAACCCTTCAAGAATACGGCTGGTGATTTCCGTCAGCCCCTGGCCCGGACGCATAATGTTGAGATCGTAATCCGGAACAATAGCGAACAGCTGCAGCACCTGATCGAGCATCTCGCGATGCTGGGCGGTGACGCAAAGACGGGCATCAATCTCGCTATCCTGTGCGAGCGCATGAACCAGCGGCGCCATTTTGATCGCTTCCGGACGCGTGCCAAAAACAGTTAATACTTTCACTGTTACTCTCTTTCATTCGTCTGTCTGGTAATGACAAGGCTGAACTTACTTGCGCTTCCGGCGAGCCAGGGCTATCCCAGCGCCTGTCAGGGCCCCTACAGCGCCCCACATGATCATCAGAAACAGGCGACGAGGACTGTCACGTTTTACCGGTTCTTCCGGCGTACGCAAATAGCGATAAGTCTGGAAAGTCTTCACCAGCGTTGGGCCCACATTCAGCGTCGCTAACATGGCTCTGTTTTGATCATAGTCCAGATCGTAGCTGGGTCCGCTGGCCTGAAGATTCTCCAGCCTGGCCTGCAACAGCGGGCGGCCCAGCAGGAAAAGTTCGGAATCTGGCAGCTGTTCGGAGGGCGTATCCGTTTTGGCCTGCTCAAAACCCTGCTGCTGAGCGATTTTCAACGCCTGCTGCACGCTGTTTACCTGCCGGTCATAGATCGCTTTTGCTACGGCTTCCTGTCTTTTAACCTGAGCTTTCAGCTGAGTGGTTTTAGCGGCCCATGCGCCGGTGAGTTCCTCATTCAGGTGCGTTGCAGCACGCTGGCTGGCAAAGGCCACATACTGGCGCAGAAGCGTATTAGCTTCTTTCGCCGTTTCGGCAACCAGTCGCACGGAATCATTGAGATTTTTAACCGCATCGGCTGGCTGATACTGAATATTGGCAATCAGCTCATCCAACAGCGCCGCATCTTCGCTGACGTTGCCGCTTTGCCGCTGCTGAAAATAATCGGCTTGCAGCCAGAACTCGCGACGGGTGTCATACGCCGAGAGCTGCATAACAAACTCCTGGTACGCCTCATCCATCACCGAGGGCGGCAAAACCGCAGACTGACTGGCCCGATAATCCAGGTTATTCAGAAACTGCTGCTGGGAGTAGTAACTGCTTAACATGTTGACGGTGGGACGATCGGTTACCGCAGTGGTGCTCCACTTGGGCGTCATCAACAGGGAACTGAGCCAGGCCAGCAGGACAAAAACCAACGCGCTTCCGGCAATCCATTTTTTACCCTGCCATAACGTGCAGCAGAGCCCGCGAATATCCAGTTCGTTATGGTTAACGTCAGGATGCGTCATACTTCGTCTTCCTTTTATCAGGGCAAAATCAGTCTGTCCGGGACGCTTTACTGTTGCGGCGCATACGGCGTTTGAAACGTTTCAGGAGACGCGCTACCCGCCATGCGCGTTTGATGCAGTAGCCATACAGCATAAAGGCCAGCAGGAACAGCACCAGCATCATCCATTCCGGAATGAAAGAGAGGTATTCGCCTAGCACACCCACCGCTGCCAGCAGCGCGGCTGCCGCGGTGATCAGTACAAATGCCTGGCGGGAGGTGAACCCGGCCCGCATGATCAGATGGTGAATATGCTGTCGGTCGGCAGAGAAAGGACTCATACCCTTACTGAGGCGGCGGTACATTATTGCCACCATATCCATCAATGGGATAGCAATTAACCACAACGCTGTGACCGGGGTAATGGGATGATTTTTCCCCTGGGTGGCTTCAAGCAGGATCCAGATAATCGTAAAGCCGATTAAGGTACTGCCGGCATCGCCCATAAAGACTTTATAGCGACGACCAAAGAGGCCCATATTAAGCAGAATGTAAGGGACGATCGCCGCAATCATGGCGAAGCACCACATTGCCAGGCTCTGCTGTCCATCGAACAGCAGAATAATGCCCATGGCCAGGAAAGTGACGCAGGATAAGCCGCCCAGCAGCCCGTCGATACCATCAACCATGTTAAACGCATTGATCGCAGCCCAGACGGCAAAGAGCGTCAGCACATAACCAAACGGGCCAACAACCAGCTCCCAGGGACCAAAAATATAGCCCAGGCTGAGCAGATAAAGATTAGCCGCGGCCATCATCACGCCCGCCACGCCAGCCTGTACAGCGGCGCGGAACTTGACGCTGATATCGTAACGATCGTCAATCGCGCCAATCAGCACCAGCACGCCCGCACAACCAAGATAAAGGAGGGAGTGCGGGACGTAATAATCTGTAATGGAGAAAGTAAAGCATATCCCGGCAAACACAGAGATACCGCCCACAAGCGGGATCACCCCCTGATGGCGTTTACGATAGTTGGGTTTATCCACTAACCCAATTCGTTTAGCTGCTTTCCGTGCAAAGAAAAGAAATGCAAGTGAAAACAGGAAGATAAACGCAAGCTCAGTACTCAAATTGAGTAAATTCACATTAACCAGCTCTCTGCTATGAATCTAATTGTATTCTCGGCATACATTGTGCCAAACACGTCACTAAGATTCTGTTTTTTTTTGAGCAAGAAGAACGCATTGCATCCCAAAGACGATACTTTTGCCCTGATCTGTTGAACGCTGTCTCAACTCAGTCCCGAAATATCGTATAACTCAAAAACGAAAAACGCCACGTCTGAGCGTGGCGTTCCCCGAGTTTTCTTATCTTTGCAGCCGCAGGCGACTTTTCATTCCCGAAAAGCAAAAAAGTGGAGGTTGAGCGAGCCAGGCCCCCGCTTTTTACGGCAGATAACACGCTTTAAGAGCGTTTCATCATGTCGAAGAACTCATCGTTGGTTTTGGTCATGGCCAACTTATTGATGAGGAACTCCATTGCGTCGATTTCACCCATTGGATGAATAATTTTACGCAGGATCCACATCTTCTGCAGCTCTTCAGAAGTAGTCAGCAGCTCTTCTTTACGTGTACCAGAACGGTTGTAATCGATAGCAGGGAACACACGCTTCTCGGCGATTTTACGCGCCAGATGCAGTTCCATGTTGCCTGTACCTTTAAACTCTTCGTAGATCACTTCGTCCATTTTCGAACCGGTATCAACCAGTGCGGTGGCGATGATGGTCAGGCTTCCGCCCTCTTCTACGTTACGAGCAGCACCGAAGAAGCGCTTTGGACGGTGCAGGGCGTTAGCATCCACACCACCGGTCAGAACTTTACCGGAAGCGGGAACCACGGTGTTATAAGCACGCGCCAGACGGGTGATGGAGTCCAGCAGGATGATCACGTCTTTCTTGTGCTCAACCAGACGCTTGGCCTTTTCAATCACCATTTCAGCAACCTGCACATGGCGGGAAGCGGGTTCATCAAAGGTCGATGCGATCACTTCGCCTTTCACCAGACGCTGCATCTCGGTTACTTCTTCCGGACGTTCGTCAATCAGCAGTACCATCAGTACGCAGTCTGGATGATTGTAAGCGATGCTGGTGGCGATGTTCTGCAGCAGCATGGTCTTACCAGCTTTAGGGGGTGCCACGATCAGGCCACGCTGACCACGGCCAATTGGCGAAGCCAGATCCAGTACGCGTGCGGTCAAATCTTCTGTTGAACCGTTGCCACGTTCCATACGCAGACGGGAGTTTGCGTGAAGCGGGGTTAAGTTTTCGAACAGAATTTTGCTGCGGGCGTTTTCAGGTTTGTCGTAGTTAACTTCGTTAACTTTCAGCAGGGCGAAATAACGCTCACCTTCTTTCGGCGGGCGGATCTTGCCGGAAATGGTGTCACCAGTGCGAAGGTTAAAACGGCGAATTTGGCTTGGGGAAACGTAGATATCATCAGGACCGGCGAGGTAGGAGCTGTCTCCAGAACGGAGGAAACCAAATCCGTCCTGCAGTATCTCCAGAACGCCGTCGCCGAAGATATCTTCGCCGCTTTTCGCGTGCTGCTTGAGGATGGAGAAAATAATGTCCTGTTTGCGCATGCGAGCCTGATTTTCAAGCCCCATGTTTTCGCCGAGTGTAATCAGGTCAGAAACCGGCGTATTTTTTAATTCGGTAAGATTCATAATGGTGGGTTCTTAAACTCGGGGTAAATCTCGGAATGATTGTCGTAAGTGGTATGGCGAAAAATCCATGCCTGTTAATGGCACTCTTGTCAGCATCCCGACGATCACGTGCAGGAAAACGCGAATCAGATACGAGGAGACGGTAAGGACAAGACGCCGGAAATTCTGATGATGCTAACCGTCAGATTGCTGAATGCCCGTAAGGAGAAGATGATTACGGCGTTCAACAAGGAGTAAAACTAAGATTCAAACTACAGGTAAGTGCGTAGTGCAGTAAAACCAACTTAGCATGACTGATGGCAAACGTCTAGCGGCGAGCTAAAAATATGCCGGGTAGCTGGCGGGGAGCAACATCTTTCTCCGCACCAGACCCCGGCCAGGCTGTTAGCCCAGGTTCGCGTTCAGGAACTCTTTGAGCTGACCTTTAGACAGCGCGCCGACTTTGGTCGCCGCTACTTCGCCGTTTTTGAACAGCAGCAAAGTAGGAATACCACGAATCCCATACTTAGGCGCGGTGCCCGGGTTGTCGTCGATATTCAGTTTTGCGATTGTCAGCTTGCCGTCGTACTCTTCAGCAACTTCATCGAGGATCGGGGCGATCATTTTGCAAGGACCACACCACTCTGCCCAGAAGTCGACCAGCGTCAAACCTTCTGCTTTTAATACGTCAGTTTCGAAGCTGTCGTCGGTCAGGTGAACAATTTTATCGCTGCTCATGTCTTACTCCAAAAGATTATGCCTGGCTGGTTGGCGTAAAATCTGCCAACTTAGGTTGACTTTATTTCACCGGATACGCTTTCGTAAAGCAATAGTAAGCTGATATTCTACCACACTATGAGCAAAACACACTTAACTGAACAGAAGTTTTCCGACTTCGCCCTGCACCCTCAGGTGATTGAAGCCCTTGAAACTAAAGGCTTTCATAACTGCACGCCGATTCAGGCGCTGGCATTACCTTTCACGCTCTCAGGGCGTGATGTAGCGGGACAGGCGCAAACCGGTACCGGGAAAACGATGGCGTTTCTGACGTCAACGTTCCATCATCTTCTTTCTCACCCTGCACCGGAAGGGCGTCAGGTGAATCAGCCGCGTGCGCTGATCCTCGCCCCGACCCGTGAATTAGCCGTGCAAATTCATGCCGATGCTGAACCGCTGACGCAGGCCACCGGCCTCAAGCTCGGGCTGGCTTACGGCGGCGACGGTTATGATAAACAGCTGAAAGTGCTGGAAAGCGGCGTAGACATTTTGATCGGCACCACGGGCCGCCTGATCGATTACGCTAAACAGAATCACGTTAACCTTGGCGCCATTCAGGTGGTCGTGCTTGATGAAGCGGATCGCATGTTCGATCTCGGCTTTATCAAAGATATCCGCTGGCTGTTCCGCCGTATGCCGGCAGCGAACCAGCGTTTAAATATGCTCTTCTCCGCCACGCTCTCTTTCCGGGTTCGTGAACTGGCATTTGAAAACATGAACAATGCCGAATATGTGGAAGTGGAGCCGGAGCAGAAAACAGGGCACCGCATCAAAGAAGAGCTGTTTTACCCTTCTAATGAAGAAAAAATGCGTCTTCTGCAAACCTTGCTGGAAGAAGAGTGGCCGGATCGCGCCATTATCTTCGCCAACACCAAACATCGTTGTGAAGATATCTGGGGCCATCTGGCTGCGGATGGTCACCGTGTTGGGCTGTTGACCGGTGATGTGGCGCAGAAAAAGCGTCTGCGTATTCTGGACGACTTCACTAAAGGGGATCTGGATATCCTGGTCGCGACTGACGTTGCCGCCCGTGGACTGCATATTCCAGCCGTGACGCACGTCTTTAACTATGACTTACCGGACGATCGCGAAGATTACGTTCACCGTATTGGTCGTACCGGACGTGCTGGCGCCAACGGGCATTCAATCAGCCTGGCTTGTGAAGAGTACGCGCTGAATCTGCCCGCTATCGAAGAGTATATCGGTCACAGCATTACCGTAAGCCGTTACAACAGCGATGCGCTGATGAGTGACTTACCGCCAGCGAAACGGTTAACCCGTAGTCGCTCTGGCAACGGCCCACGTCGCGGCGGCAACAACAATCGCCGTAGCGGCGCGCCACGCAACAATAACCGCAAACGTTCAGGTTAAGGCTGCCATGCTGAGCGCGTCATCACTCTATGCTGCTATCGATCTGGGATCGAACAGTTTTCATATGTTGGTGGTGCGCGAGGTTGCCGGCACCATCCAGACCGTGGCGCGTATCAAGCGCAAAGTGCGTCTGGCGGCTGGCCTTGATAGCGACAGCCATCTCTCTGATGAGGCGATGGAGCGAGGCTGGCAATGCCTGCGGCTGTTCTCAGAGCAGCTGCAGGATATTCCCGCAGAACAAATTCGCGTTGTTGCCACCGCCACGCTCAGGCTTGCTGCGAATGCAGGGACCTTCCTGCAAACTGCTCAGAAAATTCTTGGCTCTGCCATAAATGTTATCAGCGGTGAAGAAGAAGCCCGGCTGATCTATCAGGGTGTGGCGCACACTACCGGTGGATCAGATAAAAGGCTGGTCGTCGATATTGGTGGCGGCAGCACGGAACTGGTGACCGGCAGCGGTTCGCAAACCACCTCTCTTTTCAGCCTGTCGATGGGCTGTGTAACCTGGCTGGAACGCTATTTTGGCGATCGTCATCTGGGAAAAGAGAATTTCGAACAGGCTGAACAGGCCGCCCGGATGATGATTCAGCCAATCGCTGCGCAGTTGCGTGAGCAGGGCTGGCAGGTTTGCGTCGGCGCTTCCGGCACGGTGCAGGCGCTGCAGGAGATCATGATGGCTCAGGGCATGGATGAACGTATCACCCTGAGTAAACTGCAGCAGCTAAAACAGCGTGCCATTCAGTGCGGCAAGCTGGAAGAACTGGAGATCGAAGGGCTGACGCTGGAGCGGGCGCTGGTTTTCCCAAGCGGCTTGTCCATTCTGATTGCCATTTTCACCGAACTGAATATCAGCAGTATGACGCTGGCAGGCGGCGCGCTGCGTGAAGGGCTGGTCTACGGCATGCTTCATCTGCCGGTGGATCGGGATATCCGCAACCGCACGCTGCACAATATCCAGCGCCGTTTTAATATCGATGCTGAACAGGCCGATCGTGTTCGTCTGCTCGCAGAGAGTTTTGTCCGTCAGGTGAGCCAGAGCTGGAAGCTGGATGAACGATGTCGCGAGCTGCTGGACAGCGCCTGCCTGATGCACGAAATTGGGCTTAGCGTGGACTTCAAACAGGCGCCACAGCATGCCGCCTATTTAATCCGTCATCTCGATCTTCCTGGCTTTACCCCCGCACAGAAAAAACTCCTGGCCACCTTGCTGCAAAATCAGGTGAACAGCATCGATCTGGCGCTACTCAGCCAGCAAAATGCTGTTCCTCCCCGTATGGCGGAAAGGCTGTGCCGATTGCTGCGGCTGGCCATTATTTTCTCAAGCCGCAGGCGGGATGACACTCTGCCCGCAGTGCGGCTGCATGCGGATGATGATGCGTTACATGTGACGTTACCGGCTGGCTGGCTGGAGGCGCATCCGCTGAGGGCAGAATTGCTGGATCAGGAGTGTCACTGGCAGAGCTATGTGCACTGGTCGCTGACCGTTGGCTGAAGGCTGATAAAGCCCTGCTGGCGACACGGGCTGATGGCAGGCAGTAAAAAAAGGGCCTCTGGCCCTTTTTATTCAGCACAAAACCAGCGTACTTATCTGCTTTTCGCCTTTTCCAGCATCGCCTTCAGGTTAGCCACGCGGCTCTGCCCTGTCTGCATCCGTTCTTCGGCGCTCACGACCTTGCGCTCGCTTTCCCATTTTAAATCATCCTGCGGCAGTTCCAGCAGGAAACGGCTCGGCTCAGGACGGATCACCTCACCATACTGACGGCGCTCACGACATAAAGAAAACGTCAGCTCTTTACGCGCGCGGGTGATGCCCACGTAAGCCAGCCTGCGCTCCTCTTCCACGTTATTCTCATCAATACTGCTCTGATGCGGCAGCAAGCCTTCTTCCATGCCGACAAGATAGACGTAGGGAAATTCCAGCCCTTTCGAGGCGTGCAGCGTCATCAGCTGAACCTGATCTGCGTCTTCCTCGCTTTCCCCACGCTCCATCATGTCGCGCAGCGTAAAGCGTGTTACCACCTGAGTCAGCGTCATCGGCTCATCAATATCGCTGCCTTCCAGCATCTCCGTCATCCACTGGAACAGCGTGTTGACGTTCTTCATGCGCATTTCAGCCGCTTTGGGGCTGGCAGAGGTTTCAAACAGCCAGCTCTCATAATCAACGCCACGGATCAGGTCCCGTACTGCAGCCACCGGCTCACGCTCGGCCAGTTGAGCCACCTCCTGAAGCCAGAAGGTAAAACGCTGGAGAGATTCCAGGCCGCGACCGGAAAGCGTCTGGCCCAGCCCCATATCAAAACTGGCAGTGAACAGGCTTTTATTGCGCTGCATGGCCCACTCGCCCAGCTTCTGCAGTGTCGCGGGGCCAATCTCGCGCCTGGGAGTATTCACAATGCGCATAAAAGCGCTGTCATCATTAGGGTTGGTGAGAATACGCAGATAGGCCAGCAGATCCTTGATTTCCGGTCTGGAGAAGAACGAGGTTCCTCCGGAAATGCGATAAGGAATGCGGTTCTGCATCAGCATTTTTTCAAAAACCCGCGACTGGTGATTGCCACGATAAAGAATGGCGTAATCCTTGTACTGGGTCTTGTTAATAAAGTGATGGGCTATCAGCTCGCCAGTCACCCGCTCGGCTTCGTGATCCTCATGATTTGCCGTCACTACTTTCAGCTCAGCGCCGTAACCCAGTTCGGAAAAAAGCCGCTTCTCAAATACATGTGGGTTATTGGCAATCAGGATATTTGCCGCTTTCAGAATGCGCTCTGATGAGCGGTAATTCTGCTCAAGCTTGATCACCTGCAGAGCGGGGAAATCTTCTTTTAGCAGCACAAGATTTTGCGGCCGCGCGCCGCGCCAGGAGTAGATGGACTGATCGTCATCCCCTACCACGGTAAAGCGTGCACGAGAACCCACCAGCAGTTTCACCAGTTCGTACTGGCTGGTGTTGGTATCCTGATATTCATCCACCAGCAGGTAACGAATGCGCTGCTGCCACCGTTCCCGCACCTCCAGGTTGCGCTGGAAAAGCAGCGTTGGCAGCAGAATGAGGTCATCGAAGTCGAGCACGTTGCAGGACTTTAGGTGTTTGTCATACAGCCCGTAGCAATGAGCGAAGAGTTTATCTCTTTCCGACTGGGCGCCTGCTGCCGCACGGCCTGGATCCATCAGATCGTTTTTCCAGTTAGAGATCGTCGAAATCAGCTGTTGCAGCAGATTTTTATCGTTTTCCAGCCACTCTTCGGTCAGATCTTTCAGCAGCGCCAGCTGATCCTGGTCGTCAAACAGCGAGAAGTTGGATTTCATCCCCAGGGCAGCATATTCACGTTTAATGATCTCCAGCCCCAGCGTATGGAAGGTTGAAATCATTAAACCACGCGCTTCTTTGCGCCCCAACGTTTGCGCCACGCGCTCTTTCATCTCTCGTGAGGCTTTATTGGTAAAGGTTACCGCAGCAATATGCCTGGCCTGGTAACCGCATTCGCGGATCAGGTGCGCTATTTTATTGGTGATCACGCGCGTTTTGCCCGACCCCGCACCGGCCAGTACCAGACAGGGTCCGGTAACAAATTCGACGGCATGTTGTTGGCCAGGATTCAGACGCATAGGGAAGTCGCTCGATGAAATGACAGAAGGAAAGAGAAATTCAGCGTGGTAGTATAGCCAGCAGCATCCATACGACTCAAGGTACGATCATGGCAAAAACCGCAGCAGCACTCCATATCCTTGTAAAGGAAGAGAAACAGGCGCAGGAGATTCTGGCTCAGCTGGAACAGGGCGCAGATTTCGAGAAACTGGCTAAAAAGCACTCCACCTGCCCTTCGGGTAAGAAAGGCGGGCACTTAGGTGAATTCAAGCAGGGCGCAATGGTACCCGCTTTCGATAAAGTGGTGTTTTCATGCCCGCTTCTGGTGCCTTACGGCCCGCTGCATACCCAGTTCGGTTATCACGTGATTAAAGTGTTGTACCGCAACTAGCAGTAGTGCGCAGACGAAAAAAAAGAGCGGAATTCCGCTCTTTTTTATTTCATGCCGGACACGCCGTTATCAGCCTGCTACAGCGATACGCTTCATATCGGTCATGTAGCCACGCAGTTTACGGCCAACGGCTTCGATTGGGTGATGGCGAATCGCTTCATTGACGTCACGCAGCTGCGCGTTGTCGATGGCGGTTGAAGAAGCCTTTTCTTTGCCTAAATCGCCCGGCTGCAGGGTGGTCATAAACTCTTTCAGCAGCGGAACTGCCGCGTAAGAGAAGAGGTAGTTACCATATTCAGCCGTGTCGGAGATAACCACGTTCATCTCATACAGACGTTTACGGGCGATGGTGTTCGCAATCAGCGGCAACTCGTGCAGTGATTCGTAGTAAGCAGACTCTTCAATGATACCCGCAGCCACCATGGTTTCAAATGCCAGCTCAACGCCCGCCTTCACCATGGCGATCATCACTACGCCTTCATCGAAGTAATCCTGCTCGGCAATTTTACCTTCAAACTGCGGTGCCGTTTCGAAGGCGGTTTTACCGGTCTCTTCACGCCAGCCCAGCAGTTTTTTATCATCATTTGCCCAGTCAGCCATCATGCCGGAGGAGAATTCACCAGAGATGATGTCATCCATGTGCTTCTGGAACAGCGGCGCCATAATGGTTTTCAGCTGCTCAGAGAGCGCATACGCACGAACTTTCGCCGGATTAGAGAGGCGATCCATCATCAGAGTAATGCCGCCCTGCTTCAGCGCTTCGGTGATGGTTTCCCAGCCGAACTGGATCAGTTTCTCGGCATAAGCGGCGTCGGTCCCTTCCGCTACCAGCTTGTCGAAGCAGAGCAGGGAACCCGCCTGCAGCATGCCGCAGAGGATTGTCTGCTCGCCCATCAGGTCAGATTTCACTTCTGCCACGAAGGAAGACTCCAGCACGCCAGCACGATGACCACCGGTCGCCGCAGCCCAGGCTTTGGCAATCGCCATGCCTTCGCCTTTTGGATCGTTTTCCGGGTGAACCGCAATCAGCGTTGGCACGCCGAAGCCACGCTTGTACTCTTCACGCACTTCGGTGCCCGGACATTTCGGCGCAACCATGACCACGGTGATATCTTTACGAACCTGCTCGCCCACTTCAACGATGTTAAAGCCGTGAGAGTAACCCAGCGCTGCGCCCTCTTTCATCAGCGGCTGAACCGCCTGCACCACGGCGGAGTGCTGCTTGTCCGGCGTCAGGTTAACTACCAGATCGGCCTGCGGGATCAGCTCTTCATAAGTGCCTACTTTAAAACCATTTTCAGTGGCTTTACGCCATGAAGGGCGTTTTTCAGCAATCGCTTCCGCGCGCAGGGCATAAGCAATGTCCAGACCGGAGTCGCGCATGTTAAGCCCCTGGTTCAGGCCCTGAGCACCACAACCAACGATGACGACTTTTTTCCCTTTCAGGTAGCTTGCTTCGTCAGCAAATTCTTCACGTGACATGAAGCGACATTTACCTAATTGCGCCAGCTGATTGCGCAGGTTCAAAGTATTGAAATAGTTAGCCATGGAAACTCCGTATAGGGTTGGGTCGGTCTTTTATCTGGTGATGAGTCACAACGCTGCTCACCCTGAATAATCCCTATCATATGACAGGAAATGCATTGCTTAAATTGATATATTAACAACGTGATATTGCAAGAACTGCAACGCAAAAATGAGGCCTGTAGCGCATGGATTTACGTGACCTGAAACTGTTTCTTCACCTGGCCGAAAGCCGCCACTTCGGCCGCAGCGCGCGAGCAATGCATGTCAGCCCTTCCACGCTCTCACGCCAGATACAGCGCCTTGAAGAGGATCTGGGCCAGGCGTTATTCCTGCGTGACAACCGGACAGTCACGCTGACCGATGCCGGGGAACAGCTTCGCCAGTTCGCACAGCACACGCTTTTGCAATACCAGCAACTGCTCCATTCGATTGGCCAGAACGGCCCTTCGCTCAGCGGGGAGCTGCGCCTGTTCTGTTCGGTGACGGCGGCTTACAGCCATTTGCCGCCGATCCTTGACCGGTTTCGTGCTGAGCATCCGCTGGTTGAGATCAAACTGACCACAGGCGACGCGGCCGATGCAGTAGAAAAGGTCCAGAGCGCCGAAGCTGATATTGCCATTGCCGGCAGGCCGGAAACGCTCCCTGCCAGTATAGGTTTTACGCCGATTGGACTGATCCCGCTCGTCCTGATCGCCCCGGCTCTGCCTTGTCCCGTTCGCACCCAGGCTACCCAGCCGGAACCGGACTGGTCAGAGATCCCCTTTATCCTGCCGGATCAGGGGCCTGCCCGACAGCGCATCGATCTCTGGTTCCGCCGTCGGCGTATCCCTAATCCGCTGATTTACGCTACGGTGTCGGGTCATGAAGCGATTGTGTCGATGGTGGCGTTAGGTTGTGGCATTGCCCTGCTGCCGGATGTGGTGCTGGAGAACAGCCCGGAACCGATTCGCAACCGTATTCTTGAACTGGATAACGTGGAGATGGTCGCCCCGTTTGAGCTTGGCGTTTGTGTACAAAAAAAGCGGCTCAATGAGCCGCTTATCGATGCGTTCTGGTCACTAATGTAGCTAACCCGCGAGAAAGAAACTGAACGCCGGGTTATGGGTTTCGTCATGGAAATCGTAACCCAGCGCCTGCAGGTGCTCCTCAAACTGCGGTTCGCTCTCACTCAGCTCAAAGCCTGCCAGCACCCGGCCATAGTCGGTGCCGTGGCTGCGATAGTGGAACAGGGAAATGTTCCAGTGCGTGCCGAGCGTTTGCAGGAAGCGCAGCAGCGCACCCGGCGCTTCAGGGAACTCAAAGCTGAACAGGCGTTCACGCAGCGGCTTGGAAGGACGACCACCCACCATATAACGCACGTGCAGCTTGGCCATTTCATCATCGGAGAGGTCAACAACTTTATAACCGCCCTCATCCAGCAGCGACAGAATTTCGCCCCGCTCTTCCAGGCCACGCGTCAGACGCACACCGACAAAAATGCAGGCGTTATCAGCATTGGCGTAACGGTAGTTGAACTCGGTGACAGAACGGCCACCCAGCAGCTGACAAAATTTCAGGAAACTGCCTTTCTGCTCTGGAATAGTGACGGCCAGCAGCGCCTCTCGCTGTTCACCCAGCTCGCAGCGTTCAGACACGTAGCGTAAACCGTGGAAATTTACGTTCGCCCCTGAAAGCACGTGCGCCAGACGCTCTCCCTGAATCTGGTGCTGCTGAATATATTTTTTCATCCCGGCCAGCGCCAGCGCACCCGAAGGTTCTGCCACTGCCCGGACATCCTCAAACAGATCCTTCATCGCCGCACAGATAGCATCGCTGTCCACGGTGATGATGTCATCCAGATATTCCTGGCACAGGCGGAAGGTTTCGTTGCCGATGCGCTTCACCGCCACGCCTTCAGCAAACAGCCCGACGCGCGGCAGATCAACGGGATGCCCCGCATCCAGTGCCGCTTTCAGGCAGGCGGACTCTTCAGCTTCCACCGCGATCACTTTGATCTGCGGCATCAGCTGCTTGATCAGCACGGCAACGCCAGCTGCCAGGCCGCCACCGCCCACGGGAACAAATACCCGATCAAGATGGGCATCCTGCTGCAACAGCTCCATCGCCAGCGTGCCCTGCCCGGCGATCACCATCGGATGATCAAAAGGCGGCACAAAGGTGTAGCCTCTTAGCTCCGCCAGTTCGATCGCTTTGGCTTTGGCTTCATCGAAATTGGCACCAAAAAGGAAGGTCTCACCGCCAAATGCCCTGACCGCATCCACTTTAATATCGGCAGTCGCCACTGGCATCACGATCAGCGATTTAATGCCTAACCGCGTTGCTGAAAGCGCCACGCCCTGAGCATGATTACCAGCGGAAGCAGTAATCACTCCACGCGCTTTCTGCTCTTCATTCAGCGTTGAGATCATCGCGTAAGCGCCACGCAGCTTAAAGCTGTGCACCGGCTGGCGATCCTCACGCTTGACTAAAATGGTGTTGCCCAGACGGGAAGAGATCTTCTCCATCTTTTGCAACGGCGTAACCTGCGCCACTTCGTAGACTGGCGAGCGGAGAACCGCCCGCAGATACTCCGCGCCGCAAGGCTCGGCGGGTAGCGGTTGAGACTCAGCCATAATTGTCAGCCTCCCAGCTTGCTCTTGTCACGTACCGCACCTTTGTCTGCGCTGGTTGCCAGTAAGGCATAAGCACGCAGAGCATAAGAGACTTCACGTTCACGACCGTGTGGCGTGTAAGCCTCGCTACCACGGGCCTCTTCCTCTTCACGGCGGGCGTGCAGCTCATTGTCCGGCACCTCCAGCTTGATGCCGCGATTAGGGATATCGATGTCGATCATATCGCCATCTTTCACCAGCGCTATAGTGCCGCCGCTACCAGCTTCGGGTGAAACGTGGCCGATGGAAAGCCCGGAAGTCCCGCCCGAGAAGCGGCCATCGGTGATCAGCGCACAGCTTTTACCCAGCCCCATAGATTTCAGGTAGGTGGTTGGGTAAAGCATTTCCTGCATGCCTGGCCCGCCTTTAGGTCCTTCGTAACGGATAACCACCACATCACCGGCAACGACTTTGCCGCCCAGGATTGCGGCTACGGCATCGTCCTGGCTTTCGTAAACTTTGGCCGGACCACGGAAGGTATGGCTCTCTTTTTCCACGCCAGCGGTTTTAACAATGCAGCCATCTTCCGCCATGTTGCCGTACAGCACCGCCAGACCACCATCCTGACTGAAAGCGAATTCACGCGAGCGAATACAGCCTTCCTGACGGTCATCATCCAGCGTCTCCCAGCGGCAGTCCTGCGAGAAGGCCTGCGTGGTACGGATGCCCGCAGGGCCAGCCCGGAACATCTTTTTCACATCTTCATTTTTAGTCAGCATGATGTCGTACTGATCCAGCGTTTCCTGCAGGCTGAGACCCAGCACGTTACGAACGTCCTGATTCATCAGACCGGCACGGCTCAGTTCGCCCAGAATGCCGAATACGCCACCAGCGCGGTGTACGTCTTCCATATGATATTTCGGTGTGCTTGGCGCCACTTTACACAGGTGAGGCACCTTACGTGACAGGCGATCGATATCGGACATATTGAAGTCGATATCGCCTTCCAGCGCAGCAGCCAGCAGGTGCAGAACGGTATTCGTGGAACCCCCCATGGCGATATCCAGCGTCATGGCGTTCTCAAAAGCGGCTTTATTAGCGATGTTACGTGGCAGAGCCGTTTCATCATCCTGCTGGTAATAACGTTTAGTCAGTTCAACGATGCGCTTGCCAGCATTCAGGAACAGCTCTTTACGGTCTGCATGGGTAGCCAGCAGCGAGCCGTTGCCCGGTTGCGAAAGGCCCAGCGCTTCAGTCAGGCAGTTCATCGAGTTAGCGGTAAACATGCCAGAACAGGAGCCACAGGTGGGACAGGCTGAACGTTCAATCTGCTCGCTATCCGCATCGCTGACGTTAGGGTTTGCACCCTGAATCATCGCGTCAACCAGGTCCAGCTTAATGATTTTGTCGGAGAGCTTGGTTTTACCAGCTTCCATCGGGCCGCCGGAGACGAAAATCACCGGAATATTCAGGCGCAGGGACGCCATCAGCATTCCCGGTGTGATTTTGTCGCAGTTGGAGATGCAGACCATGGCATCAGCACAGTGGGCATTTACCATGTACTCGACGGAGTCTGCGATTAATTCACGCGACGGCAGGGAGTAAAGCATGCCGCCATGCCCCATCGCGATCCCATCATCCACCGCAATGGTGTTGAACTCTTTTGCCACGCCGCCGGAAGCTTCAATCTGCTCGGCAACCAGTTTCCCCATATCACGCAGGTGAACGTGGCCAGGGACAAACTGGGTAAAGGAGTTAACTACCGCAATGATTGGCTTGCCGAAATCGTCATCGGTCATTCCGGTTGCGCGCCATAAGGCACGGGCGCCGGCCATATTGCGGCCATGGGTGGTGGTTGCGGAACGTAACTTAGGCATGCTCATACTCCAGAATCAGATAGTGCGCGGGCGTTATACAACGCCCGCTCAGGTATTTTTTTATTATGGGTTAACTGAATCCAGCCAGCCCCATTTGTCTTCCGTTTCGCCGGTGAACAGGCCAAAGAACGCAGACTGAATACGTGCGGTAACCGGGCCACGCTTGCCTTCACCCACCTGAATACCGTCAACGCTACGGACAGGTGTGATTTCAGCAGCAGTACCCGACATAAAGACTTCATCAGCCAGATAGAGTGATTCGCGCGACAGCACCTGCTCGCGAACTTCAATACCCATATCTTTCGCCAGTTTGATGATGGCATCACGGGTGATCCCCGGCAGCGCAGAAGAGGTAAATGGTGGGGTAAACAGAATACCATCCTTCACCTCGAACAGGTTTTCACCCGCGCCTTCAGATATGTAACCCTGAGTATCCAGGGCGATACCTTCCTGATAGCCGTGACGACGTGCTTCGCTGCCTACCAACAGAGAGGAGAGGTAGTTGCCCCCCGCTTTCGCTGCGGTTGGGATAGTGTTTGGCGCTACGCGGTTCCAGGAGGAAACCATCGCATCAATACCCTGCTCCAGGGCTTCTGCACCAAGATAGGCGCCCCATGGGAAGGCAGCGATGATCACATCAGTGCTGAAACCTTCTGGTGGGTTAACGCCCAGGCCGACATCACCGACAAATACCAGCGGACGGATATAAGCGCTTTTGAGTTTATTCACGCGCAGAACTTCACGGCACGCTTCCATCAGTTCGTCGACGCTCTGGCTGACGGGGAAACGGTAAATCTTGGCAGAATCATGCAGGCGCTGCATGTGCTCACGATGGCGGAAGACTACCGGGCCTTTGTGCGAGTCGTAGCAGCGGACGCCTTCAAACACAGACGTACCGTAGTGCAGTGCATGGGACATCACGCTGACCTTCGCGTCTTCCCACTTAACCATCTCGCCATTGAACCAGATAAAGTCAGCTTTCTTCGTCATTCTTATTTCCTTTCGCGCTCAGGCGCGGATTTGTTGTGTTGTCTGTTGTTGGATCTGGACGTACGCGACATCCATCAGCTTGTTTAATTGTGTTGACAGTAAATCGACTGGACGCTGACTGGCAACGGTCATTTCAATATTAATATTGTCGGCGTTGCTTCCTGTCGCCATGTTCATGGCGCAGACCTGAAAACCGCGGTGACGCACGACACGCAATATACGCTCCAGTATTTCGGGTCTGAAACGGGCTTCGATAGACAATTGATGCTGCATCATGAGATTTTCTCCATCATATTTTCGTTGCTGGCACCCGGCGGCACCAGTGGCCAGACGTTCTCATGCTCGTCAATCGCGACATGGAGCATGTATGGCCCTTCACTTTGCAGCAAAGCGTCTAGTGCGGCGTCGACCTGATCTTTACGGGTAATGCGCTGGCCGGGAATATTGAAAGCGCTGGCCAGGGTGAGGAAATCGGGATTATCAGAGAGATTGGTTTCACTGTAGCGTTCGGAGAAGAACAACTGCTGCCACTGACGAACCATCCCCAAACGCTGGTTATCGATCAGCACAATTTTTACCGGCAACTGCTTGCGTTTAAGGGTTCCCAGCTCCTGCACGTTCATCATGAAGGAGCCGTCGCCCGAGACGCAAATCACCGTATCTTCAGGGCGGGCAACCTGTGCACCCACTGCGGCTGGCAGACCAAAGCCCATCGTGCCTAATCCGCTGGAGGTGATGAAGTTTTCCGGGCGGTTAAAGCTCATATGCTGGGCGGCCCACATCTGGTGCTGACCGACATCTGTGGTGACAACTGCGCTGGCTGGCTTACGATCCGATAACTGTTTCAGGAACAGCGGCGCGAAAATAGCTTCGCCGGGATGGTCATAACGCCAGCCATTTTCCGCTTTCAGCTGCTGGACGTGCTGACGCCAGGCAGCGATCTCTACCGGCTGATACAAATCAGGCAGCATTTTATTTAAATCGCCACGCAGCGCAACGTGTGCCTGACGCAGCTTATTCATTTCAGCCGGGTCGATATCCATGTGAATAACGCTGGCTTCAGGGGCAAAGGTATTCAGTTTTCCGGTAACACGGTCATCAAAGCGGGCCCCTACAGCAATCAGCAGGTCGCACTGTTGGACAGCATAGTTTGCGGCTTTAGTGCCATGCATGCCCAACATGCCCAGATAACAGGGATCTTGTTCATCCGGCGTGCCCAGACCTTTAAGAGTTGCCACACAGGGAATACCGGTCTCTTTAGCGAACGCTCGCAGCGCTTCAACCGCACCCGCCATTCCCACGCCGCCGCCGACATACAGAATCGGCTTTTTCGCCTGAGCCAGCAGCGCACGTGCCTGCTGCAACGCCTGATGGGGATGGTCAGCTTCGGCTTCTACCGGCATCAGATGCGCCGTGAATTCGCCAACAGCTAACTGGATATCTTTAGGAATATCGATCAGTACCGGGCCGGGGCGGCCAGACTGAGCAATGGCAAAAGCTTCAGCCATCACTTCCGGAAGTTCCTCCAGCGTTTCGACCAGAAAGCTATGCTTGGTACAGGAGAGAGACATCCCCAGTACATCAATTTCCTGAAATGCATCCGTCCCGATAAATGCAGAAGAGACCTGGCCGGTGATAGCAACAACCGGAACGGAGTCCATCATAGCATCAGCCAGGCCAGTGATCAGGTTGGTGGCGCCGGGACCAGAGGTAGCAATGCAAACGCCCACTTTCCCGGTAGAACGTGCGTAGCCAATGGCGGCCATTGCTGCGCCCTGCTCATGGCGGCAGAGTAGGTGTTCGACGCCTCCGTCATAGAGCGCATCATAGACAGGCATGATCGCCCCACCCGGATAGCCGAAAACAGTCTCGACACCCTGCGCACGCAACGCCTGAACCACCCACTGAGCACCATTCATAGTTATTTCCCCGCCTTCAGCCTGGAACAACAGCATTTTATTCTACTGTTCATCTTCTGTTCCTCTGTCGTTGATAACCTGCCAAAAAAAAACCCCCGGACCTTTCGGTGCGGGGGTTCTTCTGAAATCAGGCTTGATTTTTAAGCCTTTCTTTCTCCGAGCGTAGCCCCGCACGGCGTGATAATAATCACGACGACGTTAAGGAGGACCAGGCTAATGACTCGTAGAAGGGCTTTCATTTGTATTCGGTATATTCGCTAATTCGAAGTAATGCCTACAGAGTTATCACAGTTAGCGAGACGAATTCAACTTTTTTCGCCATTTAATTTTATCGCTGACTTTGAAAAAAGCATAAAAATAAAGGTTATTCAGTCAATAAGACAAATAGTGAAAAATATTCATTACGTCCTTTCCGTAACAAATAGTGGGCAAAAAAAGCGCGTCTCATTACAGGAACAGGAACAGGAACAGGAACAGGAACAGGAACAGGAACAGGAACAGGAACAGGAACAGGAACAGGAACAGGAACAGGGATCTTACCTTTTAGATAAATCTTGTAGTTCTGGCGCAAAAGTATGCGGGCTGGCTCGGCAGAACCACTATCTCTTCTGGCAAATAACTAGCGGAGGGAAGAGGCTGGAGTAAATAAGGAGGATTTATGTCGCTATCTGTCGCCTATACCCGGGCCGCTATCGGAATTACAGCGCCCCTGGTATCTGTTGAAGTCCATCTTAGTAACGGACTGCCCGCGCTTTCACTGGTAGGACTCCCAGAAACCACCGTCAAAGAGGCACGCGATCGGGTGCGCAGTGCGATCATTAATTGTGGTTTCACCTTTCCGGCAAAGCGGATTACCGTCAATCTTGCTCCAGCCGATCTGCCTAAAGAGGGCGGCAGATACGATCTCCCTATCGCGATAGCCATTCTGGCGGCCTCAGAGCAGATCTCTGCAGACAAACTGGCACAGTTTGAATTCCTGGGTGAGCTAGCTTTAACAGGCGCTCTGCGGGGCGTTCAGGGGGCAATCCCTGCTGCGTTGGCAGCCACTCAGGCGCAGCGACAATTAATCCTCTCTATGGATAATCTGGACGAAGTCGGCCTGATCCAAAATGGTAAGAGCTTGCTCAGTAATCATCTGCTGGATATTTGCCACTTTTTAGCGGGGGAGATCGAGCTTCAAGTCGCCCGTTGTGATCGCTCTGCGGCTCCCTGGCTGGGTGGAGATCTGGATGAGATTGTTGGACAGCAGCAGGCAAAACGGGCATTAGAGATTTGTGCCGCAGGAGGCCATAACCTTCTGCTTGCAGGCCCCCCAGGCACAGGGAAAACCATGCTGGCCACCCGGCTCAATGGCTTGATGCCGCCATTGAGCGATAAAGAGGCCCTGGAGAGCGCGGCCATTGCCAGCCTGGTCAGTAGCGGCATGATGCATCAACAATGGCGTCAGCGGCCTTTCCGGGCGCCTCATCACACTGCATCACGTTATGCTCTGGTTGGCGGCGGCGCTATACCAAAACCCGGCGAAATCTCTCTGGCTCACAACGGCGTGCTGTTTCTGGATGAATTACCAGAATTTGATCGCAAAACGTTGGAGGCACTCAGGGAGCCGCTGGAATCGGGAGAAATTTCCCTTTCACGTGCGCGGGCCAGGGTAACCTATCCCGCCCGCTTTCAGTTGATAGCCGCAATGAACCCCAGTCCGACAGGTCATTACCAGGGCACACATAATCGCAGCACCCCACAACAGACCCTTCGCTATCTTAATAAGCTTTCCGGCCCCTTTCTGGACAGGTTTGACTTATCCCTTGAGGTCCCTCTCCTTCCTGCCGGCTCGCTGAGCCAACAAAGTAAAGCCTGCGAGAGCAGCCAAACCGTCCGGGAAAGAGTGCTGGCAGCCCGTTTGCGCCAGATTAACCGCGCCGACAAAATCAATACATTGCTAACGCCTAAGGAGATCCAGCGTGACTGTAAGATAAGTATTAAGGATGCGGAGTGGCTGGAGGAGGTGCTTAACCAATTGGGATTATCTGTGAGGGCCTGGCAACGCATTCTTAAAGTTGCCCGAACGATTGCGGATCTGGCACAGCAAGAAGATATCGGGCGCGCGCATCTGCATGAAGCGTTAAGTTATCGAGGGATCGACAGATTGCTCATTCACCTGCAAAAGAGCCTGGAATAGAAAAAGGGGCGGTGGCCCCTTTTTTCTTAATCATCGCTATCCGTATAGTCTTCAACACCTTCCATCTGTGGCTTGCCACCAGAAAGAGTATGAAAACGCTTTGGACGTTTGATACGTGTCATATACTTTGACCAGACCCGTTCTGCTTCACTCTGTGGTTCGCGAATACCGCGACACACTTCAATGAACAGACGCTCTTCTTCCGTCACAGGCTCACGCTTTGCCAGATCCAGCTCATTAAAAGCGTAACCATAACGCTCAAGAAGTTGGGCTTCTTTGATGGTGAAATCACCGTGACGCGAGAATCCGCGAGGGTAATGTTTGTTATCAAAAAAACGATTCGTTGTTGCGAAGCTTTCCGCCATTTTACACGCTCCTGACTCTTTTATGGCCGTGCTATTTATGGCGCGGAGTATTAGATAGGCTTGACAGAGTGTAAAACAAAACATTTAAATCATAACGACAAATGTTTTTTAGGAGATGGATGTGGATACGGAATTATTGAAGACCTTTCTGGAAGTGAGCAGAACCCGCCACTTTGGACGTGCCGCTGAAGCGCTCTATCTCACTCAATCTGCCGTTAGTTTTCGCATCAGGCAGCTTGAAAATCAGTTGGGAGTGAACCTTTTTACCCGTCATCGTAACAACATACGGCTGACCTCCGCCGGTGAACGCCTGTTGCCTTACGCCGAGAGCCTGATGAGTACGTGGATAATGGCAAAAAAGGAGGTCTCACATACTCAGCAGCATCATGAGCTCTCTATTGGAGCCAGTGCATCGCTGTGGGAGGCTTATCTTACGCCGTGGCTTCAGACGCTCTATGAGAACCGGGAAAGCCTGCACCTTGAGGCTCGCGTTGCTCAGCGTCACTTATTAGTTAAGCAGCTTCATGAGCGTCAGTTGGATCTACTGATCACGACTGAGGCACCAAAGATGGATGAATTGACCAGTGAGCAAATCGGGCATATCTCGCTAACGCTGTACCGGTCGAGAAAATCGGATAAACGCGAGAAATATGACTACATTAAGCTGGAATGGGGCGCAGATTTTCATCAGCATGAAAGTTATCTGGCTGGTGCCGATGATGTACCCGTGCTGACCACAACTTCCGCTCATTTAACCCGACAGCTGCTTCATACCACTGGCGCTTGCGCCTTTTTACCGGATATCTGGCATAGCGAATACCCGGATCTTACCATCATTCCCGATACGCCGGTGGCGGTTAGGCCGCTATATGCCGTGTGGTTACAGAACAGCGATCAGCAAGCGCATATCCGTCAGCTGCTCAAGTTCCCGGTGAATATGCCGTAAATTGACCACAATAATCATCTGTAACGGCCATTTAGCGGCCGTTATTCGTTTATTTTACAGCCATTATTTAGCAATTTCGGGTCAGAGATCGACGTTTCAGGAGAGAAGTCCAGAGTAGTAATGAGCGAACGCTCATTAATTCTGCGCCCGGAGTCCGGAAGAGGATTTTATTGAGGACAAAAAAAATCCTTTGCCGAAGCAAAGGATTATTTTTATTTTGGCAGGGGCGGAGAGACTCGAACTCCCAACACCCGGTTTTGGAGACCGGTGCTCTACCAATTGAACTACGCCCCTAAAAGGGTGGCGGAACGGACGGGGCTCGAACCCGCGACCCCCTGCGTGACAGGCAGGTATTCTAACCAACTGAACTACCGCTCCACCGATTCTGTACTGATTTCAGAAAAACGCTTCTGATTTCAGGTGTTTCGCCCTTTCCGCGTCACCGGAAGGTCATGATCCCGCAGGATCTTATTTAATGCCTGGCAGTTGATGAACTCACGTTCACCCCACGGGCCGTTGCGCCGCAACGTTCAGGCTGCGCCTGTCCTACTCTCTGAGAGTAGTGAACTGCTCCGTTATACCAGTTTACTGCTTTTAAATTAATGCCTGGCAGTTCCCTACTCTCGCATGGGGAGACCCCACACTACCATCGGCGCTACGGCGTTTCACTTCTGAGTTCGGCA
>NZ_JAWVWP010000017.1:0-75153 GCF_033657285.1 Erwinia sp. MMLR14_017
ATAATCCCTCATGAATAAAGTGGTTATAAAATCAGTGCATGATACCTTATTCATGACTTAACCAAAATCTTCAGTTTCTGACTGCCGGTATAACGCTGGATACGGCAGATTTACGAAGGACCCTATCCCCAGAGATCCGCTTTTCTCTGATACTCATTTTCTTAACCAGCCGGCAGTAAAGGACCTTCTGCTGCCGGCCGGCCCCGGTTTTTACCCAGCGGCGGTCTGGTCAGCTTTTTTACTACTACTATTCTTGCGGTAGTAACTGGCGTTATATGTCCCCGCTCCTGAACGAACTTATGAATAAACTAATTGATGCCCTGAATCGTTAAGGGCTAAAGATCAACGAGCAGTTGCTGTCGCATTTGTCGCCGTCAGGCTGAGAGCAGATCAATTTGACCGGCGGTTATATCTGGATAAGCAATATGGTTCCGGCTTTCAGTAAGTTTCGTCGGCTGAGACCAGCCAAATCGAGAGGGTTAAAAACAATCTTAAGGTACAATAATTTTAGATATTTAAACTGCCCCTTGAAGGCAAGTCAAAAAGTCCAACGCCATGACAGAATTTGAGCAGGCTCTCTGACTTTTCAGCATCGTCCCCGGCTGGACAAAAAAAATGAGCCAGACATATTGTCCGGCTCATTAGCTGACGGGGAGAGATAACTGACCCAAAGTGAGATCAGATTATCCTCCTTCCTCTCTTATTACTTCAGACGATATGCCACTACAGCATCGCCCTCTTTCGTACCCAGTGAACCGTGTCCACCGGCTGAAATCACCACATACTGCTTGTTGTCAGCACCCATATAGGTGGCTGGCGTAGCCTGACCGCCTGCTGGCAGTTCGGTCTGCCACAGCAGCTTGCCGGTGCTGATATCGTAGGCGCGGAAGAAGTTATCTGCCGTTGCGCCATGGAATACCAGATCGCCTGCTGTAGTCAGCGGTCCACCGTGCGCTACCATTCCCATTGGGAAGCCAATTGGGAAACGGCCTGGCAGGAAGGTCGTTTTCAGGTTTTTAGTGGTTCCCACGCGGCGCAACCACTCGGTTTTGCCGGTTTTCAGATCCACGCCAACCATACGGCCCCATGGTGGAGCAATACAAGGGATACCCAGACCAGAAGAGAGCTGCTGGATGTGGATAGCATAATCGCCCTGGAAGTTTTCATTCCAGTAAGGAGTGCCATCTTTGGTAAACAGACGTTTTTCCGCCGTTTCCGGGGTGCGCTTAATCAGATTGTACTTATAAGCCAGACGAACCGGAGAGGCGATCAGGATCTGACGCTGCGGATCTACAGACACAGAACCCCAGTTAAATACGCCAATGTTGCCAGGGAAAACAATCGAACCGCCTTCGGTGGCTGGCGTCCATGGGTTGCCATCATAACGCAGAGATTTAAAGTCGATGCGGCAGGCCATCTGATCAAACGGCGTAATGCCCCACATCGATTTTTCACTGAGCGGGTCCGGAATGAAGTTCAGCGCAGAAACCGGCTGCGTTGGTGAATACTTCTCACCATCAAGCCCTTTGGTTGAGACATCAACCTGATTAATCGGATAGACAGGCTGGCCAGTAAGACGGTTCAACACAAACAGGTTGCCGGTCTTGGTTGGCAGAATGACTACAGGCTGCCTGGTTCCCTGATAATCGATATCCAGCAGAGAAGGCTGAGACGGATTATCACGATCCCACAGGTCATGTTTGGAAGACTGGAAGCGCCATTTGAAGGCACCGGTTTTCAGATCCAGCGCCACCAGCGTGTCGCGGAATTTTTCGGTGTTGCTGTTAGCATCACGCTTCAGGCCCAGCTCATCCGGGGAAGCGTTACCAAACGGCACGTAGACCAGACCATTTTTCATGTCTGCGCTCAGCGTGGCCCAGGCAACAGGCGTATCCTGTGGATAGGTCTGACCAGCAGCGACAGGCTGAGTCTTCTCCGGGTTGGCCGGATCAAAGTTCCAGACCAGTTGACCAGTGATGACGTCGTAAGCGCGGATAACGCCAGACGGGTTACCGGCATTAAAGCCGTTATCCATCACGGAACCACCCACAATCACCAGATTTCCGGCAACCAGCGGCGCAGCAGTCTGCATCAGCGCATGCGGACGAATTTCGCCCATATTGTCACGCAGATTGACGATGCCATTGTTACCGAAATCGGCACACAGTTTACCGGTGTCGGCATCCAGAGCCAGCAGCTTAGCGTCAGTAGTCGCATTGAAAATACGCTTGCGACAAATGGCTGGTGAATTAGCGGCTGCAGCAGGTTGTACGGCATTTGTGGCATTTGCCGCGTCTGCTTCGTAGTAGCTTACGCCACGACAAGTCTGGTGCTGTTGCAGATATGAGCGATCTTTAGTCGGTTCATATTTCCACTTCACCGCGCCCGTTTCCGGGTTCAGCGCATGCACTTCATTGTGCGGCGTGCAGAAGTAAAGGGTGTTGTTGACCTTTAGCGGCGTGGCTTCAAAGGTATACTCTGTCGCATCGTCTTTAGGGTCACGCAGGTCGCCTGTGTGATAGGTCCAGGCTACTTCGAGATTGCTGACGTTATCGGAGGTGATCTGCTTCAGCGTAGAGAAGCGAGTGCCGTTGTTGTTGCCACCATAAGCAGACCAGTCATTCGCCGCCAGGTCGGTATCCGTTGCCGCACGCTGGTTAGTGATAGTTCCCTCTTTAGGGTAGGGATCGTAGAACATCATGCCAATCACAATAGCGATCATGACGATAACGGTTGTGCCTAAAAACGGATGGAAACTGGCGGGCTTTGCCGGGTTCTGCGCTTTTGACAGCGGGCGAACCACCCAGGGCAGCGCAAGCCAGACGCCGAAGAGGCCAATCAGATCGCCGCGAGGGATCCACTGCCATTTATCGAAGCCAACTTCATAAATCATCCATGCCAGTACGATCCACATTAATATGGCGTAAATGGTCAGGGCGATTTTTTTATTCTTAAACAGGGCGACTGCGGTAATCAGCAGTCCGATTGCCATAATGGCATAAAATGGTGAGCCGCCGATCATCAGCAGCTGACCACCCATGTAAAGCATAGCGAGACCTGCTATCGCTATAACGATACTCGTCAACTTGTTAATCATTTTCATCTCTCAATGTATACGAATGGATAAATAATATCCTAACGAACCCTTACAATTCGACAACACAAATTTAACTAAAAAAACATTAGAAATAAAACCCATTTATTTAATGTATCTCGGGTGATTGTTTCATTCCGGTTATATTTTGCTGAATACGTTGCAGGGGTATGAGTGGCAGGAAAAATGGCATAAAAAATCCTCTTAAACAGAGGCTTAGTTAAAACAGGGTGTGAAGCATCCGGAGGAGTAAAATCGATTCAGCGCCGATAAATCGCCCGGAGTTTTTCCTGGTAGGCCGATATATCATGCTCATTCTTAATTCTTTGAATGGAAGCCGCGGCTTTCTGGCTAATCTGAGTGGGGTCTTTCACAATCGCCAGGATATGGGCCTTAAGCTGAGTAATGATTTGCTGACGCACGAAATTACGTTCCTGAACCGAAGTTACGCTGTAGTCTAAATCGTCATTAAGGGGAGTGATAACCTGCCAGCCAGCACTCAATGGGTTAATTTCTGGCAATGCCCTGACATTTGAAGTGATCACCGGGCAGCCACAGGACTGCATCTCCAGGACGGAGAAACCATAAGTTTCAGCCCAGGTGGGCAACAAGCCCACATCGGCCCGTTGCAGAAGCTCTAAAACCTTATCATTAGGCATAAAGCTGAGATGACTGAAGAAGGTGTAGCGGGCAATGACCGATTCCGTATAACTACCAAAAAGCGGATCGTCCTGATAGTGAGCGTGGGCATAATTATGTTTTTTTTCCAGATCGCCAATCAGGGAAACCTGAATCCGATCCGGTTGCAGCTGCCCTTCTTCCACCAGTTCGGCAAACGCGCGCACCACTTCCCCACCCCCTTTGCGATAAAACTCATTACCAATAAAGACAAAATGCACGGGCTGGCCAGGGTCACGTTCGGGCCTTGCAGTAAGATGCAATTTTTGCGGCGGATGCATGATAACGGTTTTTTCCATGATCACCTTTGCCAACTCGGGACGGCGCTGGTAAAGCTTTTTTTCCATCTGCCAGGCCGCGTCAGAAATCGCGATCAAAGCGAGACAGTTCTCAGCGGTAAGGGCCGGGGCAAGTCTCTTCAGCTCAGGAAAAATGCCTTAGATTTTGTGAACACTGTTCGCGTGCAAAGGGGCTGAAGAGCCAGCCCCTTGCTCTTCCCTTGTGAAACCTCCCTCCTCCATTAAACCTCTTTAGCTCCGTTCAATCTTTTTAGCCGCATCGTCAAGCGCGTCAATAATTGCATAAAGCGTTTGCTGGCTGACGCCGGCTTGAGAGAGACGGCCATTCAGCGCCATTTTCATATTATGAATGGCGCGTTCCACTTCAGGAATAGTGCGGTTATTCACTAACACAGCCATTGAAGTCAGGCGGGCAATCACTTTTTGCAGGTGGGAGTGATTTTCCAGCAGCTGTTTTTCGCCCTCAGGCTGCAGCGTGAAAGCCTTTCTTGCCGCCTGCGGCTCTTTGATGCAAATGTATTCCATCTCTTCCAGCAGCGCCAGATTAGGGTAGATGATGCCAGGGCTTGGGGTATATTCCCCTTTAGATAATTCTTCTATGGATTTGATCAGCTCATAGCCATAGGCAGCCCCCTGCGAGATAAAGTGCAGGATAAGTAAGCGAATATCCGCAGCATCGAGCATTTTTTCACGCCGTTTTTTACGCACGATGGCGTAAGCGTCCTGTTGAGCTGCATCCTGTGAAGCGTGAGGGGATATTTTCATTGCCAGCCTGAGTTAATTAGCGGGAGCCAGGGTAAATGCTCCCTGAAAGTTTTTAGTTAAGCTTGTTTCTGATGCCAGTAAGCTACGGCTCTGACAAAATCGCTTTCGCGTCCGCGCTGGCCGGTGAAATAATCGCTCAGCAATTTTACCGCAGTCCCTTCGCCAGTGAGCCAGATGAAATAATCTTCATCCGGCAACGTAATGTCGTTCAGTTGAGCTATCAGTGGTGCAACATTTTCGCTGCTCATGCCGCCGCTTCCCAGCCAGGTCACATCAACGTTTTCCAGAGACTCAAGATAGTCCCTGCCCGTTGCTTCATCCGTCCAGGCAAACAGCTTAATCTGGCTACCGCTAAGGGTTTGCAGACGACGTTTGAAGGCAGGCAGCCCCGTTTCATCACAGATATAAAGCTGGAAGTCATAATCTTCCGGCACCACCAGCGATCCTCTTGGCCCGCCAATTGCCAGCACATCACCCGGTTTAGCGCTGGCTGCCCAGTCGCTGGCCACGCCAGATTCATGGACATAGAAGTCGAGCGTAAGGCGCTGTTGCAGGGGATCAAAAAAGAGGGGCGTGTAATCACGAGCGACCGGCCTTACGCCATCTTTCCACACCACGCCCTCTTCAGTGATTTCCGGAAGATGGAACTCACCGGTTTGCGGGTCCGGGAAGAAAACTTTGATATGGTCATCAAAACCAGAGGAGGTAAACCCTTCCAGCGCTTCTCCTGCAAAGGTAATGCGGTAAAAACTGTTGGCAATAAACTCGCTGGCGATAACCTCAACCGGACGAAAACGCAGTTCATTTTTGACACGACGCGGCACGCGCCGATTTTTTTCAATCACTTCCAAGCTAAATCTCCCTTGTGAGGCTGGCGGGCCCGTCACGAGCCCGCCTGACCGGAATGGTGCAAAATATATCTATGATATATCTTAACCACAAGGATGATCCGTGCTGTCAGTGATCACAAGCGGCTGACATATTAAGGTTTAGCGACCGCAGAGACTCGCCAGACCCGATTTCCGCTATCATCAGCAATCAGCAGACCACCCTGCCGATCTTCCGTTAGCCCTACCGGTAACCCACGAACCTCTTTCTCGTCATCCGTCAGGAAACCGCTGACAACCTGTTTGGGCTGACCTACGGGCTTACCATCTTTGAAAGCGACCCAGACGACCTGGTAGCCATTCAGCGGTTTACGGTTCCAGCTGCCATGTTCACTGACAAAGGCACCGCCACGGTAATCCGCAAGGTTACTGCCCTGATAGAACAAAAATCCCAGCGGGGCAACGTGCGAACTCAGCGCATAATCGGGTTTCAGGGCTTTGGCAACCAGATCCGGACGCTGTGGTTTAACCCGCTCGTCAACATGTTGTCCGTAATAGCTGTAAGGCCAGCCGTAGAAGCCGCCCTCCTGCACCGAGGTCATATAGTCCGGCACTAAATCGGCCCCTATTTCATCACGTTCATTGACGATAGCCCACAGCTTCCCGCTCTGAGGTTCCCACTGCAGGCCGGTTGGGTTACGTAAGCCACTGGCATAGATGCGGCTGGCGCCGGAGGCTACATCGACTTCCAGAATATCGGCGCGGCGGTATTCTGCTCCGATGCCGTTTTCGGTGATATTACTGTTGGAGCCCACGCCAACATACAGTTTGCTGCCATCAGGACTGGCGACCATCGATTTAGTCCAGTGGTGGTTAATCGGCCCACCGGGTAATTCAGTCAGCTCACTGCCCGCATCGGTAATTTTCGTCTCACCATTTTTATAGGGATATTTTCTTACTGCATCCGCATTCGCCACGTACAACGTATCGCCAATCAGCTGTACGCCAAACGGGGAGGAGAGATTTTCCAGGAAAATGTGTTTTTCCCAGGTTTTTCCGTCGCCACTGCTGTTGCGCAATAGCGTAATGCGGTCGCCACCGGCACCGCCTTTACCAGAAGCGCTTTGCACAAGGCCGGTGATCAGCTCCTTGGGCTGCGATGTTGGTGATTTTGGCCCGCTGCCTTCCACCACCAGGATATCGCCATCAGGCAAGGTATAGAGCTGGCGTGGATGTTTCAGGCCGTCGGCAATCTGCTCAATTTGCAGGCCTTCAGCCACTTTGGGTTTTTCACCCTGCTTCCAGTCCGTGCTGCCTGGTACCTTCATTGGAGGAAGAAGGAAGTTTTTCGCAGCGGGGAGTTCCGGATTCGCGCCAGTCTGGCGGGAAGGATCGATTTTTGCGCCATCGTCACAGCCGGAAAGAGTTAGCGCAACGGAGAGTGCCAGCAGTGAAAGGATCGTTTTCATCAGATAACCTCCTGAGTACGGGTACGTAACGCGTACTGAACATTAGAGAAAAGCAACAGGAGGACCACCAGCGTAGATAAAATAACGCCCGCCGGAACAACGGCGTAAGCATCACGGCTGTGGATAAAGGCGTTGAGGATCGCCAGCACGATAGCCAGCAGCCAGGCCCAGAAATGGAGCTTTACCGGAGAACTCTGCGGATATGTGTGCCCTACCCAGACCTGCACCAGATTTATCAGCCGTGGGATCACAGCAAGGATCAGACCAAAGACGATCAGCCAGCTGGCAGCGTGTGTCCAGAAGACTTCCGTGCTGTAAACGTAAATGATATCGAAGATCCATGCGGCGACAAAAAAGCCCAGCGGCATGGGGTTTAACAGTGAGTAAAGCGCAATAGCCAGCGTGGAATTACGCGAGGATGCTTGGATTGACATTTACAGGTTCCTTATAAGGTAAGCACGTAACGGCGCTTTTTTCGATCGCCGCCACGCATGCCTGTAAAAGGTTAGTAAATTTAACAACTTTCTGTTGATAAAAGTGACCGAATTTTTCCGCTTAACACCCTGGCATCGGCGTTATGATGCTTCCCGCAGGGCAGAAAGGCTCTGAATCTGCTGCCCCTGGGCGTCAAAATTACCGGCATTCAGCCAGCGCTCGAAACCCGTACGCAAGGTTTGCCATTCGCTGTCAATAATTGAGAACCAGGCGGTGTCGCGGGTTCGGCCTTTGTAGACCAGAGCCTGACGGAATACTCCTTCAAAGGTAAAGCCAAGACGCTCAGCAGCCTTGCGTGACGGTGCATTCAGGCTGTCGCACTTCCATTCGTAACGGCGGTAGCCCAGCCGATCGAATGCATAAGTCATCAGCAGGTAATGGGCTTCCGTGGAGAGGGGGGTACGCTTGAGTGCGGGAGAAAAGGTGACATGCCCTACTTCCATCACGCCATGAACCGGCTCGATGCGCATCAGTGCCAGGGTACCAACCGCCCTGCCGTTTTTAAGATCGATAACGGCGAAATGCACGGCATCACTGCTGGTCGCTGCGGCGTTAAGGTGCCCACGGAACTGATTTTCATCCTCGAATGGCCCGGTGAACATATAGGTCCAGTCACGGCCATCAGGTGCTTTGCCATAAGCTTCATAGAGATCGTGAAAATGTTTTTCACTTTCCAGAGGCTCTACCCGACAGAAACGTCCTGACAGAACCACGCGGTCCGGGCGCGGACGCACGGTCCACTCTTCCATCGCTTCACCAACCGGTTGCTGGTATTTATTCACTCTGACAGTCACAGCTTCTCTCCTTTAAAATAATCTGATTTTTTCCCTGAACACAGGTTGCTTCTCTATCTGCTGTCTGAGAAGCAGTGGGCAATCCTGCATAGCTACTGCAAAAAACGTTCAGGGTGATCCGCCTGCGGCTGCTGGTAATCATTATATCGCCCGAACAGGCGATAGCGGTTTTTGGCAATCATATCGTAACAAAGGTTACTTAACGCCTCAGGCAGGAAACGCAGAACGGAGAAACAGCGCCACGGCAGCGGTAACTGCTTCATCACGCGGAAGATCGCTTCTGCGCGGAAACAGACTTTGCCCTCTTCCATCAAAACAATGGTATTGATGTTATCGGGCGATAAGCCCGCTTTTATCAGCAGGTCGCGACCCGTTTGGGTCTGCACAGCACAGAGCTTGATCTGATGCCGGGGATCGTGCCGGATAATAAAATTGACCCAGCCCCTGCAAAGCTTGCAGACGCCATCATATAAAACAATACGCGGGCTGGCTTCGTTTACGCCGTTCGGGTTCATTTTCTGCATTTCTATCCCCCTATCTGAAGAAATACGCACTTTAATGCACGCTAACCGTTCAATAACATTGCTTTAGTCTGGCATATTCTCTAAATCTGGCATCCATTTACTTCTTCCCCTATTCCGAAGAGCTGGCAGGCAACAATGACGCCGAGTACCCCTGCAGAGTCCAGACACCAGCTGGCTCTGGAGATGCTAAAACAGGACGACGCTGGCCGGGATGATATCCTCAGCAAATTCACCGCTTTGGCCAGCCAGTTGCTTGACGTGCCGGGCAGTTTTGTCTCGGTACTGGATGATAAGCAGCAATATATCAAAGGCGCCCAGCAGTTCGCCCTGGAGCAGACCTCACTTGATGATGCATTATGCCGCCATACGGCATCCTGCGGCACTTTGCTGGTCTGCAGAGATACTCTGCAGGATGCACGCTTCTCCACTCATCCGCTGATCCTGGCCGCACCCTATATCCGCTTTTATGCCGGGGCGCCTTTACGGACGCGGGATGGTGCGGTCATCGGCACGCTCTGTGTGGCTGATACCAAACCCCATGAATTCTCCCAGCAGCAGGTTGAACTGCTGGAGCTGCTGGCGGCCATTATGACCGCCTGGCTGGACGCCTGGTACAGCTCAGGTTTTCGCGACGTCGTCACTCTGTTACCCAACCGTCATAAGCTGATGCAAGATATTGAGTTGCTGGAAAAGCTTTCGATAGAGACGCCCCACAGACTGGTGCTGATTGACTGCATCAACACGCCAAGAGCCTACGAGATTGCGCGCTCTCTGGGCATGGCAACGTTGGAAACCATCCTGAAAGGGATGGCCACTATGCTGCGTGAACGACTGAAGCTGAGTAAAGACAAAGTGTTGTACTCCGTCTCTACCGGCCGTTTTGCTCTGCTTACCAGCATACAATCACCCGACTGGCTTGGAGAGGTTAGCGAACGTCTGGGCAAAATTCATGCGCAGGTCTATGAAAATATCTCTATTGATTTGGCTGTCCGACTGGGCGAAGTCAGCTTTATCCCGACCCAATGCCCGGCGCCTGAAGTGCTGCGTCGCAGCGTCAGCGCGCTGCATGAAGCGACCGGACAGAACAAACCCTTTCTGAGCTATGACGCGCAGATCGATCATCGCCGGAATCTGGATTTCAGGCTGATGCACGATTTAGCGACGGCTTTACGCGGTGGTAACGACCTCTATCTGGTCTACCAGCCTCAGATTTCGTTGCACAGCGGCGCTCCTGTTGGGCTGGAAGCGCTAATTCGCTGGCAACATCCTGAGCTGGGCAATATTCCGCCCGCCGAATTTTTGCCGCTGGTGGAAAAAACCAGCCTGATGGCTGAGGTAACAGAGTGGGTGATTTTGACGGTGCTTTCCCAGCTAAAGAAGTGGGTTGATAAAGAGCTTCAGCTACCCGTTTCGGTTAACGTCAACGTGAGCGATTTCGCCCGCGCCGGTTTTGCCGACTGGCTTGAGACCAAAGTGCATGAGGCTGGCGTGCCCATTGCACTGTTGCGTATTGAGTGTCTGGAAACGGAAAAAGTGCTGGAAAGCCCGCTGGCTATGGCCGGGCTGGAGTTACTGAAGCGTCAGGGATTCAGCCTGTCACTGGATGATTTCGGTTCCGGCTACAGCAATATTAACTATCTGCGGCGGATCCCGGTAGATGTGATCAAACTCGATCGTTCCCTGATTTACCGACTCGCTTCTGATGAAGCCAGTCACACCATAGCCAGACATATCATTACCATGCTGAAAGAGCTGAAGTACGTCGTGCTGGCTGAGGGCGTGGAGGATGAGCAAACGCTGCTGATCTTAAAACAGTTGGGCTGCGATGAAGCCCAGGGCTTTTTTTGCAGCAGACCCCTTCTGCCTGAAGGTCTCGAGCACTGGCTGAAGGGGCAGAGTAAAGCAGAAGGCTGAGACTCAGCCTTCCTGCCACACAGTTTGCGCATTGGTAAATTCGCGGATGCCGAAGTGGGACAGCTCGCGACCAAAGCCACTCTGCTTGACGCCACCGATCGGCACGCGCGGATCGGAAAAGCTCGGGGAGTTAATGAACACGCCACCGGTGTCAATCTGCGCCGCCAGCTCTCTGGCCCGATCCAGGTCGCGACTCCACAGGCTGCCGCCCAGGCCAAAGTCTGAATCGTTGGCCATGGCAACAGCTTCACTGGCATCTTTCGCCACGATCAGTGAGGCGACCGGCCCGAACAGCTCCTGTTTAAAGCTGGTCATACCAGGTTTAACGTTGCTTAAAACGGTTGGCGCGTAGAAATTCGCTGCCCCCGGAATGATATGACCGCCCAGCAGACACTCCGCCCCCTCTTTTAAGGTTGCCTGTACCTGCGTGTCCAGCTCATCGCGCAGATCGTAGCGCGCCATTGGACCGATATAAGTCTCTGCTTCACGCGGATCGCCCACTTTCATCTCTTTAACGGCGGCAACGAATTTGTCGCGGAATTGGTCAAAAACAGACGCTTCTACAATGATGCGCTTAGCGGCAATACAGATCTGCCCGCTGTTCATAAAGCGCCCGGAAATGGCACCTTTCACCGCTGCGTCAATATCCGCATCAGCCAGCACGATAAAGGCATCCGATCCGCCCAGCTCCAGCACGCTTTTCTTGATAGCTGCACCGGCCAGAGCAGCAATGGCTGCACCGGCACGCACGCTACCAGTCAGCGTAACGGCAGCGATTCGACGATCTTTGATGATTTTTGCCACCGCCTCGTTATCGGCATTTACCACCTTAAAAAGCCCTTCAGGCACGCCAGCTTCCAGCAGAATGGATTGCAGCAACAGCGCACAGCCCATCACGTTTGGCGCAGGTTTCAGGAAATAACTGTTACCGGCCATCAGAATGGGCACAGCGCCTCGCATAATCTGCCACACAGGGAAGTTCCACGGCATCACGGCCAGAATCGGGCCAAGCGGCAGATACTGCACAAAGGCTTTATTGTTTTCAACTAGCGTGGGTTCCGGCTTGAGGAACGCCGGGCCTTGTTCCGCATACCATTCGCACAGGCCGGCGCTTTTCTCTACTTCTGCCAGACCCTGAGTAACGGGCTTGCCCATTTCATCAGTCATCATTTCTGCCAGCTCGCGGCCATGCTGACGCAGCCCGGCGGCCATCTTCAGCAGCAGCTGGCTGCGGGTGGCAACGGCGGTACCACGCCAGGCCTGGAAGGCAGACCAGGTTTCCTGCAGAGCAAAATCCACTTCCGCAGCAGAAGCAAAAGGTGTCTGACGAGAGATCTCGCCGGTAAAGGGATTACGTGAAACGGCACCATTGGGAACAGTCATAAAGCTCTCCTGAAGACCAGAATGACTGGCCGGGAATGAAGAATAAATGGATTAATGCCTTCATCATAGGCTTGCGATACATTCTTTAAAAATGAATAATAATGAAAATATCTTACTCATTTCGGGAATATTATGGATTTAACTCAGCTGGCGATCTTTCTTGCTATCGCAGAAGAAGGAAGCGTAACCGCTGCGGCAGAGAGGCTTCACCGCGTCCCCTCCAATATCTCTACGCGGCTACGCCAGCTTGAGGAGGAGTTGGGCGTCGCCCTGTTTACCCGTGAAAAGCTGCGCCTGCATATTACTGACGCTGGCAGAACGCTGCAGGAGTACGCTGGCAGAATTCTGGCGCTCACCGAAGAGGCACGCCAGCGGGTTTCCAGCCAACAGCCTGCTGGAGTATTTACGCTTGGCGCCATTGAAAGTACCGCAGCCGTGCGCCTGCCGCCGCTGATTGCACGGTATCATCAGGCCTGGCCAGAGGTGGAGCTGGATCTCTCAACCGGCCCTTCGGGCGATATGAGTGATGGTCTGCTTGCAGGCCGCTTTAGCGCAGTATTTATCGACGGGCCGCCCAAACAGCCGCAGCTGGAAGGCATACCGGTTTTTGCTGAGGAGATGGTGCTGATCTCTTCCCTGAATCATCCGCCAGTGACCTGCGCGACAGATATTGCCGGATCAACCATCTACGCTTTTCGCGCTAACTGTTCCTATCGGCGACTGTTTGAAAACTGGTTTGCCAGGGATAACGCCGCACCAGGCAAAATTTTCGAGATGGAGTCCTACCACGGCATTGTGGCCTGCGTCAGCGCGGGGGCGGGTCTGGCGATGATCCCAGGAAGTATGCTGCAAAATATGCCAGGCAGGGAGAGCGTACTCGCCTGGCCGCTGGCTGAACAGCGTGGCCACCTCAATATCTGGCTGGTGTGGCGCAAAGGGCATACCTCTGCCAATCTGCGTGCGATGATAAATATGCTCGAAGTGAACCAGAAGGCGTGCCTGTCTGCTGAAGATAGCGCAAAAAAAAGCCTGTCCGGAGACAGGCTTGCTGCACAATCTGCCAAAATTACATCTGGACCAGATTTTTGATTTTCACGTCCGGGTTAACGTCCGCTTCGTAGTCCACGCCCTCAAGGCCGAAACCAAACAGGTGCATAAACTCCGTTTTGTAGCCCACAAAATCCGTCAGTTCATTCAGATTTTCGTTGGTCACGGTTGGCCACAGTTTGGTGACTTCGTCCTGCACTTCCGGCGCCAGCTCTTTATAGTCGGCGCGCAGACGGCCTACGTCATCCATAATTGGTGAGTTGCCGTACAGGCTCTCTTTGAACAGGCCATAAACCTGCTCAATGCAGCCTTCGTGAGTGCCTTTCGCTTTCATCACTTTGAACAGCAGTGAGAGATAAAGCGGCATCACCGGGATAGCGGAACTGGCCTGAGTAACAACCGCTTTCAGTACCGAAACGCGGGCATCGCCGCCCTTTTCTGCCAGGGTGTCGCGAATCGTCAGGACGCGCTTGTCCAGATCCTTCTTCGCTTCACCGATAGAGCCGTTCCAGTAGATGTCATGGGTGATCTGTTCGCCGAGATAGGTAAAGGCGGTGGTTTTTGCACCATCAGCCAGCACGCCTGCGGCTTTCAGATCGTCAATCCACATCTGCCAGTCTTCACCACCCATCACCGCTACGGTGCCGTCGATCTCTTCCTGTGAAGCAGGCTCCAGAGTGATATCGGTGATGGTCTCTTTATCGGTGTTCAGACCACGAGTGGTCAGAGTTTTGCCCACTGGCTTCAGGGTTGAGTTAAACACTTCGCCCGTTTTCGGATGGGTACGACGCGGCGCAGCCAGGCTGTACACTACCAGATCCACCTGTCCCATATCCTGTTTGATCAGCTCAATGGTCTTCTGCTTCACCGCATCCGAATAGGCATCGCCGTTGATGCTTTTCGCATAGAGACCTTTGGCCTCTGCCAGCTCTTCAAAGGCAGCAGAGTTGTACCATCCTGCGGTAGCCGGCTTGGTTTCTTCGCCAGCACGTTCAAAGAACACGCCCAGCGTATCGGCTTCACAACCGAAAGCAGCAGAGATACGCGCTGCAAGGCCGTAACCCGTAGAAGCGCCGATCACCAGCACCTTTTTCGGGCCGTTGGCGATTTTGCCCTGGCTGGTCACGTAGTCGATTTGTTTCTCAACGTTAGCTTTGCAACCCGCCGGATGGGCAGTAACACAGATAAAGCCACGGATGCGTGGTTTAATAATCATGTCGACCTCAATTGATACTGTCACAGTAAATATGGGCAGTAGAATACCCGCTTGTGCCGGTTCAGGCAAAGTTAACGGGCAAAGGATACCTTTTCATTCAGCCAGTTGCTCACTCTTCGCGCAGCCTGGCTGCACCTGCATCAGTGGCTGACATGGCACCAGTTGCGCAGCTGGTTAATGCCGCCATCCGGAGAAGTATAACCAATACAGCCCAGGATGCTGTCGAACAGCTTCTCGTGGAAGACCGGCGTCTTATTTTTCGCCAGCGTTTTCAGCTGCTGGAAGGCGCTGGCATTATCAGGCTGCTGCAGGAATTTATCAGAGGCCCAGACCATAATCGGTACGGTACGCTGTGCCATCGGAGCCTCATTACGTGGGGTGCCATGGAAGTGCATATTTTTTGAGATCGACTCACCGTGATCGGAGGCATAAAACACAATGGCGTTCTTGTCGCGCAACTGGTTGAACACCTTTTCCAGCACATGGTCGGTATAGAGCAGGCTGTTATCGTAAGAATTGACCATCTCTTCCGTTGAACACTGGTCATCAATACCCTGGCACTCCGGCTGATATTTCGCGAAGGATCGGGGATAGCGCTCGGTATATAAGTAGTGAGAGCCTTTGGTATGCAGAATAACCAGATGCTTGCCCTGCGGATGGCGCTCAATGGAATCTTTCAGCTCGCTGACCAGCGCCATATCATCAATCGGTTTGCCGACGTTGCGCTTCTCAGACTGAATGGTTTCACGCAGCGCATAATCATCCGCCAGCACTTTATTGTAGAACCAGGCTTCACTCTGCATAGAGAAGAGTTCAGAAGAGAAGCCCTGTTTTTTCAGCACCGAGAAAACGTTCATCTCTTTTAAGGTGCGCTGCGGCGCTTCGGAAGCGCCCCCTTCTCTTACAAACATGCAGCGCAGCGAGAGCTTGGTCGAGGTATCACACGAATAGCCCTGCAAGGCCGCCAGATTGGGTTCTTTATCCAGATTTGGCGTGTTGTCACGATCGTAGCCATAAAGACCCATATGATCGCGGCGCGCGCTTTCACCAATCACAAAGACCACGTAGAGATCGTTAACATCTTTGGGTGGCGTGTAGGTAAAGTGCGCTGCCGGATCAAACAGATTGCGGCTGTCCTCAGCCTGGCTCCAGCTGCTGTAGGCGAGCAGCCCCATCCCGGAAAGCCAGTTAGAGGGAGAATACGTACCTGCCACCACGCCGCCGTAGCTGGCCATCATCCGGTTATGCTGTTTGTCCATCTTGTCCTGATGCTTGCCCATTACCTTCAGCGGCAGGAAGCAGCACAGCCCGGCGGCGAGCATAATGCCGCCCCGGCGCAGGAAAGAGAGGCCATTTTTACGGCGGATAGCCGCCTCAGGCATGGGTGCAAGCCACAGTACCAGCACTGGCAGCAGGCTCATCAGCACCGTCCATAGGGAAAAATGCCAGCCCACTGACTCTCGGGAGAGATCAAGACTGTCGGTCGCCATAACTGCCGCGATAATGCCGTAACCGATATCAACATTGAAGAAGATCATGTAGTAGCTGGCACAGACCGAAAAGATGATCAGCAGCGTAATCAATATTCTGAACAGCCAGCGGCCAGCCATTGAAGCCAGCAGCGTGGTAAACAGCACCAGCATAAACGCTGCGACTATTTCAATACCGGTAGAGAGCGCCGCATCATAATGAAGCTGATGAAAGCGACGGAGAAAAATCGGGAAATTAAGCAGGATGCCAATATAGAAAGCAATAAAACAACAGACCCGCGTCTGGGTCAAAAAATGCATTTTTTTCATCTGGTTCTTCGTAATTGCCGGTGAATGGCGTGTCAGTTACCCAACGTTAACGTTGCGGAAACTGCCACAATAATGCGTAAGCAAAGTGTCAGACAAAGTAAAGAAGAGAGAGTTTAGCGAAGCGCTAAAAAGAGGACTGTTATAATGTAACGAAAAGTGTAACCCACTCTCTTGCCTCACCTGGCCCTGCTGACCCCTGTCTTTCCTTTCCGGCTAAGCGACGCGAGAATGGCCAAAGTTTGATCCCATTCAAACTTCTGATAAATAAAGCCAAAGCAGCTGCTATGCATCTTTAATGCATAACTATTAGCATTGTCAGCAAGCCTGCCGCTGGAACGGGCCAGATCATAACTAATTATTCGCCTCTGTCCCTTGCTTTCACCACTTACTGCAAAATTTCACACTTAATTAACGAATTGAAAACGTCTGTTTGATGGTAAATTCTCTCGCGCATAAGTCAGATGCACTGACCCATTCACGATTTCGCAGTACATATAACTAATTTAAGAAAGGTTTGTTATGGATAAGCTATCTTACGTTTCAGAAGGCAGCACAACGGCCTGGTCAACTTACTTACAACAGATCGACCGCGTGGCGCCCTATCTCGGCGATCTGACCCGCTGGATCGATACCCTGCGTCATCCTAAACGTGCGTTAATAGTGGATATCCCGCTGCAGATGGACGACGGCTCGATTCGCCACTTTGAAGGTTTTCGCGTACAGCACAACCTCTCTCGCGGGCCGGGTAAAGGGGGGGTTCGCTATCATCCTAACGTAGATCTGAATGAGGTAATGGCGCTCTCTGCGTGGATGACCATCAAATGCGCGGCGGTTAACCTCCCTTATGGCGGCGCAAAAGGGGGCATACGTGTCGATCCTTTCAAACTGTCGGAAGGTGAGCTGGAACGTCTGACCCGCCGCTATACCAGCGAAATCGGATTGATTATCGGCCCGCAGAAGGATATTCCCGCACCGGACGTCGGCACCAACGCCAAAGTCATGGCCTGGATGATGGATACCTACTCCATGAACCACGGCACCACCATTACTGGCGTGGTGACCGGTAAACCGATCCATCTTGGCGGCTCTTTAGGCCGTGAAAAAGCTACCGGGCGCGGCGTCTATATCACTGGCCGTGAAGTGGCCCGCCGCTCCGGCATTGAAATCGAAGGCGCAAAAATCGCCGTTCAGGGTTTTGGTAACGTAGGCAGCGAAGCCGCTCGCCTGTTTGTGGCGGCCGGTGCGCGCGTGGTGGTCATTCAGGACCATTCTGCCACGCTGTTTAATGCAGAAGGTATCGATCTTACCGCGCTGAGCGAATGGCAGAACAGTAACAAGAATATCGCCGGTTTCCCTGGTGCGAAAGAGATAGCCAGCGAGGATTTCTGGACCACACAGATGGATATTCTGATCCCTGCCGCGCTGGAAGGACAGATAACCCGTGAACGAGCCGAAGTGCTGAGCTGTAAGCTGGTGCTGGAAGGGGCAAACGGCCCGACCTATCCGGACGCGGACGATATGCTGACTTCACGGGGCGTCACCGTGGTGCCGGACGTTATCTGCAACGCAGGCGGGGTAACCGTAAGCTACTTCGAATGGGTGCAGGATATGGCCAGCTTCTTCTGGAGCGAGAGTGAGATTAACGAACGCATGGACAAGATCATGACAGAAGCGATGATCCATGTCTGGGACAAGGCGAGCGAGAAAGCCTGTAGTCTGCGCACGGCAGCTTATATTGTAGCCTGTGAACGTATTCTGATGGCGCGTAAAGATCGCGGTATCTATCCCGGCTAAGCGTTTGGGGCGGTTTCTGCGCCGCCCTTTTATCACAACGTATCGGCAAGATGATCTACGCGAAATTCACCCAGCTTGATCCCTGCTCTGCCGAGCGCACACAGTTTTCTACCCAGCGTACGCCGTCCAGCCCGGCATCAATCCCCGGATAGACCATCTTTTCCAGCGCCGCTTCGTCACCGCGCTCTCTGGCATCAATCGCGATGGCCAGCTTCAGATAGATATTGGACCAGGATTCAATTAACCCTTCGGTATGCAGCGCGCCCAACCGATCGTCTGCCAGCGCTGAGTCATCCAGATAAGGCATCCCATGATGCATAACCTGAACAGGCTGCCCCTGCACCTCATAAACCAGTTCATTGGGCTGGTAATCACCCCATTGCAGGCTGGCTTTTGACCCTATCACGCGGATGAACTGGCTATTCATCGAACCGGCATTGATGGCGGAAGTCCACAAGCGCCCCACCGCGCCGCCGTGATAATGCATCAACACCATGGCGTTGTCTTCCAGTGGTGCCCTGGAGGGAATAAAGCTCTGACGGTCGCATAACAGCGACTTCAGCTTCAGCTCCGGCAGCACCAGTTGGGAAATATAGAAGGTGTGAGTGGAGAGATCGCCAAGCACAAAACTTGGCCCCGCGATGTTGGGGTCAACCCGCCATTTCTGAGCATCAGAAAATTTATCGGCGCTGTCACTGGCGCTGAAGCCGTGGGTATACTGCATCTCTACCATACGCACTTCGCCAATGTCGCCGTTAGCGATCATATGGCGCATCTGTAGCAACATCTGGTGGCCCGAGTAACCGTAAGTCACCCCCACGATCAGCCCCTTTTCTGCAGCCAGTTGCTTTATCTCGCGGACCTCGGCACTGGTGAAAAACAGCGGCTTTTCACAAATAACATGCAGCCCGGCATTAAGCGCTGCTTTGGTTATCTCGTAGTGAGTGCCATTGGGGGTGGCGATCGTAACAACTTCAATCCCGTCCGGGCGTGCTGCCTCTTCTGCAAACATCTGCCCATAGCTCTCATAGCAACGACTGGCTTCGACACCGATATTGACGCCAAACTCTCTGCCACGTCCGGCATCAATATCAAAAGCGCCTGCCAGCAGTTGATAAGCCGTGTTATCGCGTAATGCGCCGCAGCGGTGTTTATAGCCCACCTGACTTAAGCGGCCGCCGCCTACCATCGCCCAGCGCAGTGGACGGACAATTTTCTTTTCTCCATTCAGCATAACCACCTCTTTTTACAAGATTTTAAGGGTACAGGCTTGTTGTTATGACTTTGCATCCGCTTGTCTTCACTGCTTTTGCAACCGGGTGCAATTTTTAATGAACCAGTGGTTGAACTGTCGGTGAGGCTGTTTAAGAAGTAAATCTTCGCCAGGAAAAACCGTTGAGCAGATCACAGGAAGAGATTATTTTGCACCCGGTTGCAACATGCGGATCGGATTGTGCATTACACTGGCCTTCTTCATTTAACATAGCGATAACCATGAACACAAAAGCACCTGCCAGTCGCCTCGCTTCACGTAAAATAACCGCCAGCGATGTGGCTAAACGGGCGGGAGTGTCCAAATGGACCGTCTCCAGAGCCTTTACTGACGGCGCTTCTATTTCAGAACAGGCGCTGGCACGCGTCCAGCTTGCGGCCAAAGAGCTGGGGTATCGCCCTAATTTACTGGCACGCAGCCTGTCGAAGAAAAGCTCACGCCTGATTGGTGTGGTGGTGGATGAGATGCTTAACCCCAATCTGGTGACGCTGCTGGATCAGGTTACACAGCAGCTTCAGCTGCGGGGTTATATGGCGCTGCTGCTGAACATCAGCGCGCAGCAGAGTGAAGAAGCGGTGCTGAAGCTTGCCGATCAGCTGCAGGTGGATGGCCTGCTGTTTTTAGGTACGCTGCTGAGTGACGAGCTGATTGCGCTGGCGCAGGATATTCACCGCATCCCTCTTGTGCAGCTCTGCCGTAATGATGACAACCCCTATATTCAGGTGATAAATACCGATGGTTATCAGGCTGGCTGTCAAACTGCTGATATTCTTTATCAGCAGGGATATCAAAGATTTGGCTATATGAAGGGGCCAGATACAGAATCCACGCAGCTGTTGAGATATGAAGGTTATCGCAACAGGCTAAGGGAACTTGGCGTGAAGGAGCAAAACATCCTGTTGCTGAAGGCCAATCACTATAACCGCATCAGCGGCTATAGTGCCTTTGAGCAGCACCTGCAAACCACCCTCCCCAGGCTGTGGGTGGATGCGCTTTTTTGTGAAAATGATATCCTGGCGATTGGGGTAACAGATGCACAGGAAAGGTTAGCCTCGCATCATCAGCTGGGAATAGTCGGCTATGACGATATCGAACTGGCTTCTTCTCCCCGTTATCAACTTACCACTTTTGCCCAGCCGCTGAATGCCATGATGCAGGATGCCATTTTTCGTCTTACAGGGATCGAGCGTACGCAGCCTGATTTTCAGCATCAGGATCGGCTGCTGCTGCGGCGTTCTCATCTCAGGTCTGATAACCGGGACAGGTAAAGCCGAAGAACGTAGCGTCAAAGGGGAAGTCTGATTCTGTCTGCACTATGCGCTCCTGAAAATCATTGTTAAATCCTGCCAGCCTTGCAAAGGCATTCTCGGCAACCCGCGAATTATGACACGGCTCAAAGAATTAATATTCCACTTAATCTTTAAGTGGAATATTAATTTCCTTTAAAATAGGCTCGTTTCATCGTCTGCGCTTTTTGAACAGCACCACCGGCATCTAATTTCTTTCTTTGTCAGGCTGTACTGGTGATAAACATAAACAGTAAGGAAATCCAATGTATTCAATCGCTAACGCGCCATGCAGTTGGGGGGTAGATGACCCGAAAAACCCTTTTTTACCGCCGTGGCAAAAGGTGCTTAGCGAAGCGCAGCAAGCTGGCTATCCAGGCATCGAGCTGGGTCCCTGGGGCTATCTCCCTACCGATCCGGCTGCGCTTAAACAGGCGCTCGCAAACCATAATTTGTCGCTGATTGCCGGAACGATTTTTGACGATCTTGTTTCAGAAGCAAATTTCGAAAATATGCGCGAACTGGCGCATAATATTTGTGCAAACCTGCAGAAGGTACCGGTCAGTAACGCGCAAAGCGAGCTTCCCCCGCCCTACCTGGTAATTATCGACTTTGGCGATGCAGAGCGGGCAAGGTGTGCAGGCCAGTCTGCAAGGGCCAAACGTCTGCCCGAGGCGGAGTGGCAGCGAATGGTCTCTCATATCCGTGCCTTGAGCGCTATCGCCCGCGAATATGGCGTGCGCCCGGTAATCCATCCTCACGCTGGAGGGTTTATTGAGTTCGGCGATGAGATTGATCGTATCGCGGCAGATATCCCGGCCAGCGAGGCCGGGTTGTGTCTCGATACCGGACACCTCTATTATGCCGGGCTGGATCCGGTTAGCTGGCTGAGAAAATATGCCGTTCGCCTTGATTATCTGCATTTTAAAGATGTAAACAGAGCCGTCTATAAGGCGGCCATCGCTCAGCAACAGGATTTCTTTAAAGCATGTGCGGCGGGGGTGATGTGCCCTCTTGGCACTGGCGACATAGACTATCCAGCCGTGCGGGCACTGCTTGCGGAACTGAACTGGCAGGGCTGGATAACCATTGAGCAGGAACGCGATCCCCGTGACGTTGCCGGCAGTCTGAAAGACGTGACTGCCAGCCTGCACTACTTACGGAACATCGGTTTCTGATCGGCCTGAAGGCGGGGTTTTACTCTGCCTGAGCCGCCGCTTCGGCAGCTTCATACTGCGCTTTAAACAGCTCGTTCTTTTCGGTCAGGCGGATAGCCGCTTCGATCATCTCATTTTGCACTAATCTGGTTGAGCCACCGCTGGTGCGCCAGTGAATATAGAGCACGCATAAGGCGGCGACCTGGAGCATGTCGTTTTCACGGTCAGTCCCCTCAAAACCATACTCTCTGTCTGACCAGCGGTAGATCTCCGCCACAAACGGCATCTCGCCGTTTTCATCCAGCGGCGGCAGCGTATCAAACAGCGCCAGCATCTCTGGCGTGGCAACATAACTCTGACGCCCTACCGCATCCAGCTGCTTGCCGCGCGCGCGGGAGTTGTTGGCCTGTTTTGCTTTTACTTTGGCGCGTTTTGCACGTTTATCTTGTTTACTGCTCACCGGTTATCCTCTGGGATAAAAAAGAGCGCAATCATAGCAGAGGGATTTCCTGAAATCAGCGTTATGCAGCGCATCAGAATAACGTTTCAATAGCCGCCTGAAGGGAGACCTGAGGGCCTGTCAGGACTGCGAGCGTACTGTTGATATAGCTTTCCGCACCCGCCATGGAGGATTGTGCCAGTACAATGCAGCCCAGCGAACACTCTGGCCGTTGCTGAACATAGTGCGCAATTTCACGATGATAACCTTCGATATCTCCACTGTTAAACGACGCCCAGGCTCGGGGTATCAGCTCTACGGCCAGCCGGTCACCAGGGATAAAGGCCTGGAACAGATGCGTAGTACTTTCCAGCGTACTGTGTGCGGTGCAGAGTACCAGAATGGAACCCTGGTATCGTGACGCCGCTTTTGCCAGCGTGGTATCCACGCGCAGCACAGGTTTGCTGAACTGCTTCGCATCCCAGGCGGCCATACCCAGCGTTGTGCAGGTCACTATTACCACATCGGCATACTCACACAGCTCGGCAATGGCTACCCGCGTGGCGTCAGCGATCTCTGGCGTAACCTCATTGGCTTCCGCTGCGCGATCGAGCAGCTCGCTCTCCACCCGGTGCAGCAGTTGGATATCAGCATAATCCAGCGCCCGAAGCGCCTCTTCAAAAACAGCGATATTACTTCTTGCAGCATGAAGGCAGGCAACGGTGGCCATAGCGGCGTCCTTTCAGGGGGTATCCCGCTACTGTGACAAATAAGCCGGAGTTTGCCAACCTGCGATGATGCTAAATTGCAGTCGTTTCACTGGTGGCTCACCTTTATGGTGCAATGCATCACTGTAATGCAGGAAATTGATGAAACCATTGTTTCACGCCCCCGAAAATGCCTGCATTATGCGCTCTCCCTCGTCATAAGAAACTGGTACAAAAATTGCTTAATAATCCTTATGGATGAAAGGAGAAACAGATGAAAGCAATAGTGATTGGCGCGGGTATCGGCGGCATGTGTACTGCCATTGCACTGCAACGTGTGGGGATTGAGACGGAGGTTTTTGAAGCCGTTAAAGAGATCAGGCCCGTGGGCGCTGCGATCTCAATCTGGCCGAATGGCGTGAAATGCCTGAACTTTCTGGGTATGAAAGAGCCGCTGCGCAAGCTGGGTGGGCCGATGCACGCCATGGCCTATAACGACTTTAAAACGGGTGACAGGCTGACCCAGTTCAGCCTTGATCCGCTGGTGCAGGATTCCGGCGAGCGTCCTTATCCGGTAGCTCGGGCAGAATTACAGGCAATGCTGCTGGAGACCTATGGCCGTGAAAAAGTCCACTTTGGCAAACGCGTCGCTGAAGTTGAACAGCATGAAAACGGCGTAACGGCACGCTTTGAAGGGGGCAGTGAAGCCCAGGGTGACCTGCTTATCGCCTGTGACGGTACACATTCTGTAGTACGAAAATATGTGCTGGGCCGGACGGTAGAGCGCCGCTATGCCGGTTATGTGAACTGGAACGGCCTGGTAGAGATCGATGAGAGCATTGCACCCGCGCAGCAGTGGACGACGTTTGTTGGCGAAGGCAAACGCGTGTCGCTGATGCCGGTCGCGAATAACCGCTTCTATTTCTTCTTTGATGTGCCGTTACCTGCCGGACTGGCAGAAGACCGCAGCAGCCTGCGTGAAGATTTAACCCGCTATTTCAGCGGCTGGGCAGCGCCCGTACAGAAGCTGATTGCACAGATTAATCCCGCCACCACTAACCGTGTGGAGATCCATGATATCGATCCCTTCCCGGAACTGGTTAAAGGGCGCGTGGCTTTGCTGGGCGATGCCGCACACAGCACGACGCCCGATATTGGCCAGGGCGGTTGCGCTGCGATGGAGGATGCGGTGGTGCTCGCTACCCTGTTGCAGACCAACTCTTTGGGAATTGAAGATGCGCTGCTGCGCTATCAGCACAAGCGTGCTGACCGGGTGAAAGATCTGGTACTGAAGGCGCGTAAGCGCTGCGATGTGACGCACGGTAAAGAGAGGGACGTCACCCGGCAGTGGTATGAAGATCTGAAAACAGAAACCGGTGAACGCATTATTAAAGGCATGTGCGACACCATTCAGGGCGGCCCGCTGGCCTGATTAACCGGGGCGGTTTACCCGCCCCGTTTCCCTTTGACTGATAAGCCTGGTGGCCTCCGCTATCCGGAAATCATATCTGGCGCAGCATCATTCTCTACCTGCGCCAGAGCCTGTTTTTACTGTTCTTTCAGGCCACGGTTAATCAGCATCGGTTCAATAACCGGATCGCGCCCCCGCCAGCTGGCGTAAAGCTGCTTCAGATCCTCACTGTTTCCCCGTGAAAGGATCTTTTCCCGGAAAAGCTGACCATTCTTGCGGTTCAGTCCACCCTGCTCGTTAAACCATTCGAAGCCGTCATCAGCCAGCATTTGCGTCCAGATATAGGCGTAATAGCCCGCCGCATAGCCTCCTCCCCAGATGTGCTGGAAATAGCTGGAACGGTAGCGCGGCGGCACCTGCGGCAACAGAATGTTGTCAGCTTCGAGCGCGGCTTTTTCAAACTGCGCCACATCCTGTTTTTCTGCCTCCGCGGAAAGCGTATGCCAGTGCTGATCCAGCAACGCTGCGGCCAGCAGTTCGGTCATGTCGTAACCTTTATTAAACTTGCTGGCTTTAACGATTTTATCCCGCAGAGCCTGAGGCATCGGCTCGCCGGTGGCATAGTGCCGCGCATAATGGCGAAACACCTGTTCGTTACTGGCCCAGTGTTCATTCAGTTGCGAAGGAAATTCGACAAAATCCCGTGGCGTACTGGTGCCTGAAAGAGAGGGATAACACTGTTCAGCAAACAGCCCGTGCAGCGTATGACCAAATTCATGGAACAGCGTGATCACGTCATCCCAGGAGATCAGGGCTGGTTTGCCTTCTGCCGGTTTAGTGTAGTTACAGACGTTGTAGATAACCGGATGCGTCCCCAGCAACTTAGACTGATCAACAAAGTTACTCATCCAGGCACCGCCGCCTTTATTGTCTCGTTTAAAGTAGTCGGTATAGAACAGCGCCATCGGCAGGCCGCTGCTGTCGATGATTTCATACACGGAAACATCCGGATGCCAGACGGGAAGATCCTCACGCCGGGCAAAGGTAATGCCAAACAGCTGCGTGGCGGCATAGAAGACGCCGTTTTCCAGCACGTTAGTAAGTTCAAAATAGGGTTTGATCTGGCTCTCATCAAGATCGTACTTCTCACGGCGAACCTGTTCGGCATAAAACAACCAGTCCCAGGCCTCAAGCTTGAAACCACCCTGCTGCTGGTCGATAACCTTTTGAATATCAGCTGCTTCTCTGCTGGCGCGCGCCGTAGCGGCAGGCACGATAGCACGCATAAACGCCAGCGCGGCATGCGGCGTTTTTGCCATCTGATCCTGAAGCTTCCACTCAGCAAAACTGCTGAAGCCCATTAACTTCGCCTGCTGCGCGCGAATTGTGGCAAGCTGAGTAACCAGCGCGCGGGTATCGTTGAGATCCTCTTTCTCGCACCGTTGCCATGCATGGCTGAAAAGCGTTTCCCGCGTCTTGCGGTTGCTGAGATCCTGCAAAACCGGCTGCTGCGTGGTATTTTGCAACGCCAGTAGCCATTGCCCTTCCAGACCCCGTTCAGCGGCAGCCTGGGCAGCGACGGTCAGTTCGGCGTCGGTGAGGCCTGCCAGCAATGCAGGATCGGTAACGTTGAGGCCGCCCGCTTTGGTACCCGCCAGCAAACGATTGGTAAACTGCGTACTCAGCGTGGCCGCCTGCTGATTCAGAGCCTTAAGCTCTGTTTTCGCCTCTTCTGCAAGACTGGCCCCCGCCAGTTGAAACCGCTGCCATATCACCTCGGTGAGCCTTAAGGCTTCCGGCGAAAGGCCTGCGGTGTTGCGCTTCTCATAGAGAGCATTCAGCCGATGGAAAAGTGCGCTGTTAAGATGAATATCATCATCCAGCGCGGCAAGCAGTGGCGACATCTCTTCGTCCAGCGCCTGTAGCGTGGGATTCGTATTAGCGGAAGTCATCGCACCAAACACGTTTTCCACACGACGAAGCATACTGCCGCATTTTTCCAGCGCCTCAAAAGTATTCGCAAAGCTGGGTTCTGCTGAATCTTCAGCAATGGCCTGCACTTCCCTGCGCTTTTGCGCTATCGCTTCGATCAGTGCCGGACGGTAATGCTCATCCGTTATTTTGTCGAACGGCGGAGCCTGATAAGGCAAAGTACTTGGCTGACTGAAGGGATTGGCTGGCATCGGTATTCTCCTGGTCACGGTAGATCTTCAGCATAGGCCGATCGGCCACGCAAGCCAACTCAATCAGCCTGCAGAACTCCCTTGAACAGTTCTGAAATGCTCAAACTTTTTCGCAGCGTTGGCTGAAAGCAAACCCGAATATATCACTGGTTTACTTGCCGTGGGTGAACCACGTTGATCGACTATTGCAGGCACTTCACGATACATTAACGCGTAACCATCAGTGCCGTTCAATGGGGCCGTTGCTGAGAAAGGTTCACCATTTTATGGAAACCGTCAGCCCATTCCCGGAATGGTAAACATGGTCTGGCAAAAGTGTAGCGGTATCAACCCGGACACACCTGCACAGGTTAATTCGTTACTGTGTGAGTAAAGCCACTCGATTACCCCAGCCCATGCATCAGGATTTTTATCGGGCATCTCTCACATCTCCGCTCCCTGTCACCGCTGACCGAAGGAAATAAACAAGGCCCACCAAAGTGAGCCTTACACGGTAATAACTAATGCTTTTTATTTAAAAACTGACCTGTCTTGCGATATAAAGCCAGCATCAAAACTACCGTTCCAACGGTCGTTATACCAACAATCAACCATTTAGCTAACTCTGATTGAACATCGAAGAATCCATATTTTTTTAATCCTACGCTTGCTAAAATTGATGAAGAAATCATTATCCCCAATAATACCGCAAGCAATTCTCCGCATTTATATATAAACTTTTTAAAATTCACAGCAATTTACCAAGTGCATTGACCAGGTGAAACACTCCCGCCTCTGTTGTTATCACCAGTCCCATTATCAGAAGTACAACTCTTGCGGGCGTTAGCTGCCATGCCAAGTGCACCACCTATTAAACTGCCAGTAGCCGCTCCTGCAGCGAAGCCCCACGCCATGTCAGCTAAGCAGTCGTTTGATACACCCGAATAGGCCCCACCATTCCCAGACGCCCCATTATTTCGGCCACTGCTTCTGTTAGCACCTACTTGTTCTGTAGCTGAATTAGCACCAGCACCTGAAACTTGATCTAATTCCTTTATCTTTAAATATTTCACAATGCATTCCTTTTCAATCAGATAGTGGATTTTAGTTTGAATCGGTGGATTCAATAAGTTTTCTACACCACTAAACTCATGGTGTCAATTATGAGATCCAGAAACTGAAGGCAAATAAATTTCATTACAAACAAGGGTTTAATTTATTTTTAATTAAAAAAATCCTGTTATATACTTATTTTTCACAAAAAAAGATAATTTTTACATAGAAGAAATAATTTCGTAGCAACTTTATTTCATTGACTGTTTGCTTAAGTCTCTCACCGTCAAGCTCTGCATCGGCACGGATAATCTAAATAGCTGCGTGGAATAGTTGATCACTTTATGGGTATTCAGCCCGGATGGTGCGATCTGAGCAATTGCCAAATCAAAACAAATCATTAACCGGCCAGAGCAATGCCAATCATAGCAACCATTCCCCGTGACGAACGACGCCTGATGCAGAAAGCTATCCATAAAACGCGTAACAAAAACCACACCCGCAGAGTGACTACGATGCTGATGTTACATCGGGGGAAATGCGTCAGCGCAGTTACCAGAACGCTCTGTTGTGCCCGTTCATCTCTGGGCGATGGATTAACTGGTTTACGTAGTCGGGTGGCGAAGGTCTCTGTTCTTTACCCGCAGGCCGCAGGCGACCATGGCCATTTGAACATATCTGCACGCTGTTACGTGAACTTGTAAATGATGAAGTCAGACCTAAAACAGGGGTTAAACCTGTTCTGAAGGGCGTCACTTACAGGCAGTAATTTCAGAAAAGATACTTTTCATCTCCTCACTTCATTTTTCCAATCCTTTCCTCGTAGATTGTCTCTTCTACTGAAGAATTTATTAGTTCAAGGCAGGACATTCCTTTATCACCTGTTTTTTTGAGATTTGCACCAGAACCGTGGCAATTCCCCCCGGGCATTCAGGCTGAAATATCTTCAGCATGTCCCTTATTGCTCAGCGCTGAGCAGCCCGCTGATAAGTCGCAATGATTTCACCCGCTACCGCTACGGCAATCTCTGCCGGCAGTTTGCCGGTGACGTCTGCCAGCCCAATAGGGCAACGCAGGCGGTCCAGCTGCTGGCGGCTGAAACCTTTGCCCTCCAGACGATAGTCAAAGCGCTGACGCTTGGTTGCTGAGCCGATCATGCCGAAATAGTGAAAATCATCCCGCTTGAGTATGGCTTCGCACAGCTCAAAATCACGCGGATGATGGTGGGTCATCACCACGAAGTAGCTCTCCGGTGGCATCAGATTGACCTGATCGACAGGATCTTCCAGGCAGCATACGGTGACGTTTTCCGGCACATGGGTGAACTGTTCGCGCCGCTCATCCACCCAAAATACGTGACAGGGTAACGTTGACAGCAGATTAACCAGTGCCTGACCAACATGCCCGGCACCAAATACTGCAATCTGCGGTTGAGGCTGGATCAGCGGTTCAAAAAATACGGTGGTTATTCCGCCACAGCATTGCCCCAGCCTTGCGCCCAGGTTGAACTGTTCGCTTAATGGTTGAGAATGGTGCTCCGTCAGCATTTTCCTGGCGATGCCGATGGCGTGAAACTCCAGATGTCCGCCGCCGATAGTCAGATAGGTTTTATCAGCAGTGACCACCATTTTGCTGCCGCGATCGCGCGGCACGGAGCCTTTTTCCTCCAGCACGGTCAGCAGAACGCAAGGTTCACGCTTCTCACGTAATTTTGCCAGCACCGCTATCCAGTCATCCGTTCGCATTCACATTACCCTTACTCAATCTTTCTGCTCCCCAGAAGACTCTCTCTGGCGTGGCGGGCGCATCCAGCCGGGGATGCTGCTGATAGTCGCTGACGCTGGAGACGGCATCCTGCAGGGCGCACCATGCGGCAATCCCCAGCATAAAGGGCGGTTCCCCAACGGCCTTAGAGTGAAATACCGTATCCTTAGGGTTTTTACGGTTCTCTACCAGCGTGACCCGCATATCGGCAGGCACATCGCCAATTGCCGGAATTTTGTAGCTGGCAGGGCCGTCGGTCATCAGACGCCCCTGATCGTTCCACACCAGCTCTTCGCAGGTGAGCCAGCCCACGCCCTGTACAAATCCCCCTTCCACTTGGCCAATATCAATTGCCGGGTTCAGCGAGGCTCCCACATCATGCAGAATATCAGCGCGAAGCAGGCGATATTCGCCCGTTAAGGTATCAATGATGACTTCCACACAGGCGGCGCCAAAAGCAAAATAGTAGAAAGGCGTACCGCGCCCCGCCTGGCGATCGTAATGGATGCCCGGCACCTTGTAGTAGCCCGTAGCGGAAAGCGGCACCTGATTCAGCCATGCCATCTGCGCCACGTCCGGGAAGGTAAAGTGCTGCTCTTTGACCCGGACAATGCCGTTACTGAAGTTCACCTCATCGCGAGAGCACTTACAGATCTTGCACAACATCTCAGTAAGACGATCGCGCAGAATTTCCGCCGCATTCTGTGCCGCCTTTCCGTTGAGGTCAGTACCGCTTGAAGCCGCGGTGGGCGATGTGTTAGGTACTTTGCCGGTATCGGTGGCGGTGATTTGGATCTGATCGACATCGATTTGCAGCACTTCAGCGACAATCTGCGCAACTTTGGTGTTCAGCCCCTGTCCCATCTCCGTCCCGCCGTGGTTAAGCTGCACCGTGCCGTCGGTATAAATCAGGATCAGCGCACCCGCCTGATTCAGGAAACTTGAGGTAAAGGAGATGCCAAATTTTACCGGCGTCAGCGCTAATCCCCGCTTCAGGTAGGGGCTGCCAGCATTGAATGCGGTAATCTCTTCACGACGTGCCTGATAAGAGGAACTGACCTCCAGCGTTTCTGTCATTTCATCCAGCAGGTTGTCTTCCACCTGCTGATGGTAATGGGTAATGTTACGCTCGTGTTTGCCGTAGTAATTACGCTTACGCACTTCCAGCGGATCGAGATGCAGTTCGCGGGCAATATGATCCATAATCTGCTCAATGGCGACCATTCCCTGCGGTCCGCCGAAACCGCGATAGGCCGTGTTGGACGCCATATTTGTACGGCAGCGATAGCCGGTGATCAGCGCATCGCCCAGATAATAGGCGTTGTCTGCGTGGAACATGGCGCGATCTATAATGGAGCCTGAGAGATCCAGCGAATAGCCACAATTGCCCGCCAGATCGATTTTTACGCCGCAGAACCGTCCCTCCTGATCCACGCCTGCGTCATAGCGCACATAAAATGGATGTCGTTTACCGGTCATGCGCATGTCATCCCGCCGCGCCAGGCGCATTTTTGCCGGTCGATTAGTGAGTCTGGCGGCTACGGCACAAAGACAGGCTACACCCGCCGCCTGTGTCTCTTTGCCGCCAAATCCGCCCCCCATCCGGCGCATATCAATAGTGACTTTGTTCATGGTCACGCCCATCACCGATGCCACCAGCTTCTGGACTTCCGTAGGATTTTGCGTGGAGGAGAATACCTGTAAAGAGCGATCTTCACCGGGAATAACCATCGCTATCTGCGTTTCCAGGTAAAAATGTTCCTGCCCGCCAATATGGAATTCGCCCTGCACGCGATGCACAGCGCGGTCGAGCGCGGCCTGGGCATCGCCGCGCTGATGCACGTGAGGTTGCTGCACAAAATGCTGCTTTTCCAGTGCCTCCTTTACGTCCAGCACTGGCGTGAGGATTTCATATTCGATGATGGCGGCTTCCGCTGCCAGTCGGGCAGTTTCTGGCGTTTCTGCCGCCACCACCAGGATCACCTGGCCTGCATACTCCACCAGATCTTTAGCCATCAGCGGGTCGCCTGGCTCCAGAGGCCCGATATCCAGCTCGCCGGGAACCTGCTGCCAGGTCAGCACCTGCACCACGCCCGGTATGGCGTAACAAGGCTCCAGGTTCAGAGAGAGGATGCGGGCATGGGCATGTTCACTCAGCCTCGGACAGAGGTGCAGCATCCCGGGCAATTCCAGCTTGTCATCGATGTAGAGAGCCTCGCCAGAGACATGTTTTTCCGCACTTTCATGCTTGTTGCTTTTACCCACGCCGCTCTGAATTCCTTCGCGGTACTGGCTTGCAATCACCTCTTCAGCCACAACAGGTCGATTATGAGACATAGCGTGATACCTCCAGGAGCTTAAGTTCGCCAGAGCAGGATGCATGATAGCGGCGCAGCAGATTTTTAGCGATTTGCAGGCGGTAATCTGCACTGGCCCGAAAATCGCTCAGCGGCGTAAAGTCTTCAGCGAGCGCTACGCAGGCCTGCTCAACGCTAGCTGCCGTAAGAGGTTTACCCACAAGCTGCTGTTCGCACTGTGTGGCGCGTTTGGATGTTTCGGCCATGCCGCCAAAGGCGATACGCGCCTGGGTAATCAGACCCTTTTCGTCTGTTTCAATCATAAAAGCGGCAAACACGGCGGAGATATCATCTTCCCGTCGTTTAGAGATTTTCCATGCCTGAAATGTTTGTGACGTTGTCACCTTTGGAATGATAATGTTGCGAATAAATTCGCCTTTCCTGAGCGCCGTTTTCCGGTAAGCCAGAAAAAACTTTTCCAACGGCAGGCGACGGAGTGTCTCCCCCTGTTGCAGTTCCAGCGTCGCATTCAGCGCCAACAGCATCGGTGGCGTGTCGCCGATGGGTGAGCCATTAGCGATGTTCCCACCCAGCGTGCCCTGATGACGAATTTGTAAGGAAGCAAATCTTTCCAGTATGGCGGCAAAAGCGGGGATCTCCTCCGCCAGCAGCTGATAACAGTGATGCAGTGAAGCACCCGCACCGAGCACAATTTCATGCTGATTAATCTGGCAGACTTTGAGTTCGTCAATCTGCTCCAGCGCGATCAACAGCGGCAGCGATTTATATTGCTGCGTGACCTGTAGCGCCAGATCGGTCCCCCCGGCAAGCAATTTCGCCTCGGGATTATCCTTCAGCAGCAGGGATAATTGTCCGACCGTTTTAGGGATAAAGCAGGCTTTGCCGTTGAGCGTCAGCGTCTGTAGATCGCCATTTTTTAGCGCCGTAAGACGTTTAACGGTCAGTGCCGCCTGCAGCCGGAAGCTGTCCTCTTCCCGATTTTCACAAGCTTTGCGGGCGGCATCCACAATGGGACGATAGCCGGTACAGCGGCAAAGGTTTCCGGCCAGCGCCTGCTCAGCCTCTTTGTGTTGCCAGCCGCTGCTGTTTTTTTGTAGCGTAAAAAGCGACATAACAAAGCCAGGCGTACAGAATCCGCATTGCGAACCGTGGCACTCCACCATCGCCTGCTGGACCAAATGTAGCTTGTCGCCCTGTCTGAGATCTTCCACGGTGATCAGCTGTTTGCCCTGCAGGCTGCTGACAAACGTCAGACAGCTGTTAGCCGTTTCATAGACCATCTCCCCTTTTTCAACGCGCCCCAGCGTGACCGTGCAGGCTCCGCAGTCGCCAGAGGCACACCCCTCTTTGGTGCCGGAACGCCGTTGATTCTGGCGCAGATAATTCAGGACGGTGAGATTAGGGTCCAGCGCGTGTTCTGTCACCAGCGTCTGATTAAGTAAGAATTGGATCATGCTGCTTTTTCCTCGCTGTGTGATTGCCAGACGCATTCGCCATTAACCCAGGTGGCGGCGATGTTTCGGTCGTCGCCCAGCGTCATCAGGATAAACAGCTTTTCCCAGATATCCCGACTGTTCGCGTAGCGCATCTGCTGCAGAGCCGAAACAGCCGGATCCAGCACCACAAAATCTGCCTCTTTTCCCGCAACAAAATTGCCGATGCGGTCTGCCAAATCCAGTGCTTTAGCGCCGCCAAGCGTGGCGTGGTAAAACGCTTCACAGGCCGCCAGCCTGTAGCGCTGTAGCTGGCCGATTTTGTAAGCCTCGCCCAGCGTTTGCAGCATATTAAAGGTGGTGCCAGCGCCCACGTCGGTGCCGATCCCCATTTTCACCCCTTTGTCCCAGCAGGTTTTCAGGTTAAACAGCCCACTGCCCAGAAACAGGTTAGAGGTAGGACAAAAAGCGATGGCAGAATCGGTGTGATGCAGGCAGTCCCACTCCTCTTCCTCAAGATGAATACAGTGCGCAAATACGCTGCGGCGGCCGGTAAGCTGGTAGTGATGATAAACGTCCAGATAGCCCTTATGTTCCGGGAACAACGATTTAACCCACTCCACCTCCTGTGGGTTTTCGCTGAGATGGGTATGTACCCAGGTATCCGGGAACTCCTCTTTAAGTTGACGAACTCTGGCAAGCAGCTCGGGTGAGGAAGTTGGCGCAAAGCGCGGCGTTAACGCATAGCTGAGCCGGCCATGATTATGCCAGCGTTGGATCAGTTTACGCGTTTGCTGATAGCTCTGTTCAGGCGTTTCCGTGAGATAGTCCGGCGCATTGCGATCCATCATCACTTTTCCGGCGATCAGGCGCATGCCAAGTCGATCGGCGGCGTGGAACAGGGCATCAACGGACTCAGGATGAACGGTGCCGAACACCAGCGCGGTGGTGGTGCCGTTGCTCAGCAGCTGATGGAGAAAGAACGCGGACATTTTTGCCGAATGCTGCGGGCAGTGATACTGACTTTCCACCGGGAAGGTATATTGCTGGAGCCATTCCAGCAGCTGCTCGCCATAGGCGCCAATCATCTCCGTTTGCGGATAGTGGATATGCGTATCGACAAAGCCCGGAACGATGAGCTTACCGCGATAGTCCTGTACTGCGGCCCCTTCAGCCAGCAGGCCTCTTCCCTCCTCCCAGCTCTGCAGAGAGACGATCTCTCCGCCATTGAGCAACAATAAACCATCTTCAATATAACGGGCATGATCGGGTAACTGCTGAGGAGTATCCACGACCGCAGTAATATCAAAAAAACTGCCACGAAGTGCCTGCGTATAGGTAACTGACATAGCGATTCCTGTGGAGAGAGTTTTACTCTCTCTGGTGTTAAGTGCAGGTAAAGAGCTTTATTGTAGGTAGCAATTGTTATGCCAGTTCACTATGACTATTATTATAGTTAATTATCAGTAAGTTAACTTATTAATGGCCTGTTTTGTGAGCGCGGCGGCATGGAAACGTATGCGCAACCGGTTGCCTGTGTTAGCAAACGGTTGCATTCGGCAAATAACTCTTTTGTTAAGGATAAAGAGCGGCCACGCGGCAAACCTCTGCACTGAATTAAGGCGTTTTAATGCTGACCTGCACCATCCGCGTGCGCTTTAAACAGGTCAATAATTCATAACTTTTTCATCCTTACCAGCCTGGGTTCGAAGTGGTATGGTGACGTAACCCTGAAATGTGTTGAGGAACAGTAAGATGATTGTATTTGTTACCGGCGCCACCGCTGGCTTTGGAGAAAGCATCACCCGTCGGTTCATTGCCCATGGGCATAAAGTGGTGGCCACTGGCCGTCGTCAGGAGCGACTTCAGGTTTTAAAAGAGGAGTTAGGCGATGCGCTCTATCCTCTGCAACTGGATGTGCGCAATCGTGCGGGAATTGAAGAAGCGCTGGCAAGTCTGCCTGCTGAATGGCGCAACATTGATGTCCTGGTGAACAATGCCGGGCTGGCGCTTGGCATCGAGCCGGCGCACAAGGCCAATCTGGATGACTGGGAGCTGATGATCGACACCAATAATAAAGGTCTGGTATATATGACCCGCGCGGTGCTGCCGGGCATGGTGGAAAGAAATATTGGTCATATTATCAATATCGGGTCGATAGCGGGCAGCTGGCCTTACGCTGGTGGAAACGTCTATGGCGCGACCAAAGCCTTTGTCCGGCAGTTCAGCCTGAATCTGCGTACCGACCTGCACGGTACCGCCCTGCGCGTTACGGATATTGAACCGGGCCTGGTAGGCGGAACGGAGTTTTCTAATGTGCGTTTTAAAGGTGATGATGCCAAAGCAGGAAGCGTTTATGACGGTACCGAGCCATTAACGCCAGAAGATGTAACTGAAGCCGTTTATTGGGTGGCGACGTTGCCTGGGCATGTCAACATCAACACGCTGGAGATGATGCCGGTGGGCCAGACGCTGGCAGGCCTGAAGGTGCATAAGGCATAAGGTGAAAGAAAAAAACCTGGCTGGTAGCAAGGCATTGTTACGGAGCATGTTATTCATGACTAAACCGGGTGCGGTGGAAAGGCGTCACCACGGAGCACATTATCCGGGACGTCGTGAATCCATCCGTGGAGACTTGGCTGCCGCATCCCTGCGGCATACACTCGGCTAATGCACACCGGGGTGCCACCCAATGAATTCGGTGTTGTTGATGAGTTTGACGTTCACACAGGTCAAAACCAGATTTGATACTGGATATGGATATGGATATGGATTTGGAAGTTGGTTTTGATTTTCTATAACAGGCAACACCAATGTTTGGGGGAAGGGAGAGCGGGCTGATAAGCAAAAGCTAAGCGGCATGGACGCCGCTTCGCAGCCCCAGGGATGGGTTCACGGCGTTTTTGTGTTCAGCCCGCTCTCCCTGACCAGGCTACCCAACTTTCAGGCAACTTACCGTTCTTATCCCTTTTACCTTTTTTATTCCTTTTTATTCGTTTTAGCGCTAAGCCCTTCCCCATCCGGCAACAATGATCAGCATGCCGCAAAAAGCGACGGCAGCACCCAGCCAGTCGTAATGCGTGAGCTTCACGCCATCCACAAACCGCAGCCAGATTAATGCCGTTACGACATAAACACCGCCATAGGCGGCGTAGACTCTGCCGCTGGCTGCCGGATGCAATGTAAGCAGCCAGACAAACAGTGCCAGACTGGCTGCTGCAGGCACTAACAGCGCTATGCTGCCCCCCTTTTTAAGCCATAACCAGGGCAAAAAACAGCCGACAATCTCGGCGATGGCCGTGAGGAAAAACAGGCATGTGGTCTTGAAAAACAGCATGAACTTTCTCTCAGAAAGATAAACGAAGGGGCGGCTCACGGGTTACACTTTTCCGGCAGATGATATACTCACTACTGGATGTATGAGCCTTCAAGAATAGCGAAAACAGAGGAAATCAGGAAATGTCGATGAAACAATGGCAAAAAAATCTGAGCAAGGCTGCTCTGCCGCTGGTGCTTTTGGGCGCCCTGTTCAGCATACAGCAGAGTGCTCAGGCCAAAACAGATCGTTTAATTATTCAGGATGGCGATAACGCACTGAGTAACGAGCAGGCGCGTCAGGAGAAAGAGCAGTGGGATGAAACCCATCGGCTACGCAGTAAAGTAAACACGCGCGTTGAAAAGAATTTTGATAAAGCAGACCGCGCTATTGATACCCGTGACGCTTGCGACCAGAGCCTTAACGTTAATGCTTACTGGGAACCAAACACCCTCCGCTGCCTTGACCGCCGTAACGGGCGTCCGGTTGCGCCATAATCAATAAGAACTGCTATAGTTAGCCCGAAGCAAACAGCTCCGGTAAACAGAGGGATGACAGGATGAAACAGTATTCGTGGATGTTAGCCGCAGTGATGATCGCCGCGCCGCTGGCCGTACAGGCCTCCTGCGAGACGGTTAAAGCGGACATTAATCAGAAAATCATTAATAACGGCGTTGGCGCCAGTGATTTTACGTTAGATGTTGTGCCAAACGATCAGGTCGATCAGGCGGGCGGCCAGGTGGTGGGACACTGCGCGAACGACACGCAAAAAATCGTTTATAAGCGCAACGGTGCAGAAAGCGAATCTGTCCCTGCCAGCACCGGAACCTCTCAGGATGCTCCTGCTTCCTGATAAACATGGGGGCGGTTCTCGCCCCCAGACTTCTCTCGCCTGTTCCTTCTAATGGGGCTTTGTTGCGGGAACCCAGCGCGCAATCAGCAGACTGGCCACGGCAATTCCTACCGATACCACAAACACCCAGTGCAGTGAATAAGCAACCTCATTCACCATAGAGTGCAGCACGCCCTGACCGAGCGCATCCCGCTGCGGCTGGGACATAATCTGCTGTACCGGATCGTTATGGCCCGGCAGGCGAACCATCAGATTATAATTCAGCACTGCCCCCATGACTGCGGTACCCAGCGCTGAGCCGAGCATACGGCTGAACATAATGGATGCGGTACAAATACCCCGGATTGAAAACTCTGCTGTATTTTGCACTGCAATCAGGAAAGTGGTACTTGTCATACCCATGCCGGTGCCAATGACAAAAGCGGAGATCGCGGCATGCAGTACTGAACTGCTGCTGTGCAAGGTTAACAGTAATGAGGTCCCCAGTATCAACAGCACAGAACCTGTTTGAGCAGTAAAACGGTAGGATGTTTTTTGCATCAGCCGCCCGCTCAGGGTACTGGCAAGCGGCCAGCCGATGGACATCATTGCTAACGCGCTGCCCGCCTGGAGCGGTGTTCCGCCATTTACGCCCTGTATCCAGGTAGGTAAAAAGGCGCTGATCCCCATCATGGCAGCGCCGATCGCCAGATTACCGGCGTTGCCCGCCACCAGCGTGCGGCTGCGCCAGATAGCCATTGGAAAGAGCGGCTCATCAGTCCCTCGTTCATGGCGCAACAACGCCATTCCCGCCACTAAAGCTACCGCAATCAGCGCTAAAGCCCAGTAACCCAGTGATTCCGCCTGTAATAAAGCGGTCAGCAGCGCGCTGACGGTCAGCATCAGCCAGGCGCTACCCGCAAGGTTTAACTTTTGCCCTTTCTCACTATGGGATTCAGGGAACCAGCGGGCCAGCATCAGCATCGAAACAATCCCAATGGGCACGTTAACCCAAAAAATCAGCGCCCAGTTGAAGTGCTGCACAATCCACGCCCCCGTCAACGGGCCGGTTATAGCAGCAATGCCCCACACGCTGGAAAGCCAACCCTGAATGCTGGCGCGCTCTTTAGGAGGATAGACGTCAGCAATAATGGTTGAAGTCAGCGGCATGATCGCCCCTGCGCCCAGTCCCTGGAACGCCCTGAAGAGGATCAGCCAGGCCATGTTAGTGGCAAAACCGCAAAGCACAGAGCCTGACAGGAACAGCGAGGTGCCGATGAAAAAGACCCGTTTTCTACCCCATAAGTCCGCCAGCCGGCCATAGACAGGGACGCTTACCGCCTGCGTCAGTAAATAGATGGAAAAAACCCAGCCAAACTGCGAAAACCCACCGAGTTCAGCAATAATGGTAGGCATTGCTGTAGCAACAATGGTCACCTCAATGGCCGCCATAAACATCGCCAGCATAGCGGCAACCAGGATCCAGTGGCGATGCGTCACCTGGGATTGGGCTGTATCAGACATAAGTCTCCTTGAATAAGCTTCCTTTATTCTGGCCTGGAATGGGGGCAATAATTTCCGAAAAGTGCTTTTTGTGCAAGATTCATTGTGACAGTGTCACTTTTCAATCGATAAAATATTTTCATTGAACTCAGGCCAGTACCGGTAAGGGATTAAGCGCCCTGCTCACTAAAACTATCCCTCTGATTTTAAGCCTTAAACTTGGCATTACCCGATGAAGACTGCTATAGGTTGAAGGCGCTTTCAGACCCTTTATCAACAAAAAGCGTTAAACGTCACACTTTTTCAGGTGTCGTACCGTGTTGAACAAGTTAGACGTTTTCTGGCCATGCGCTGCTTTTGTGCAGTGAGACTGCCAGATTGTTACTTAGCTCTATCCCTTTGGGATTTTCAGGGAGAATGGGATCCATGCAACATCATACTCTGCTTCGGCGGGCTCTACTCGCCATGCTCTTTATCGCTGTAGTTATTGGTCTGCTGGTTTACGGCCTTGGGTTAGAAACCATTAAAGCCCGTCAGGTCGATCTGCTTTATCTCGGCCAGCAACACATGCTGCTGGTATTCTGGTCGATGCTCTTAGCCCTGTTGGTAGGCATTCCCAGCGGGATTATCCTCAGCCGTCCTTTCGCCCGTAAATGGGCTGAATATGTCATGCAGATCTTCAACGTCGGCAATACTCTTCCGCCGCTTGCCGTCCTGGCGCTGGCCATGGTGGTGTTGGGCATTGGCGATCGCCCTGCCATCATCGCGCTTTTCCTGGCTTCTTTACTGCCTATTGTGCGTAACACCTACTCCGGTCTCTGCTCGGTGCCTGCTTCTCTGACCGAAGCGGCTAAGGGCATCGGCATGACTAAAGGCCAGCGCCTGCGCCAGGTCGAACTGCCTAACGCCTGGCCGGTTATGCTGTCCGGCATTCGCGTGGCGACAGCCATTAACGTAGGTACCGCGCCGCTGGCGTTTCTGATTGGCGCCAGCAGCTATGGTGAGCTGATCTTCCCCGGAATTTACCTTAATGACTTCCCTACGCTCATCCTTGGCGCCGCAGCGACAGCGTTGTTTGCGCTGATCCTCGATATGCTGCTCGCTGGCCTGGGGCGTATTTTAAGCCCTCACACGGCCGTATAAGAATAATCAGGAGTGAATCATGGCTAAGGCCTTCTCAATGACCCGCTGGGTCAGATCTACCGCGCTGGCGCTGGGAGCCACGCTGGCAATGAGCGCTACCGTAGCGGCTGAACCGATCAGAATGGCAACCAAAAGCTTTACTGAGCAACATATCCTTTCAGCCCTGACCACGCAGTACCTGCGTAAAAAAGGGTTTCAGATAGAGCCTAAAACCAATATTGCGACCACCATTGGCCGTAATGCCATGATCAACAAACAAATTGATATGACCTGGGAATATACCGGCACCTCGCTGATTATTTTCAACCATATTAATAAGCCGATGTCTTCTGAAGAAGCCTATAACACGGTTAAAAAACTGGATGCCAAACTGGGCCTGGTCTGGCTGAATCCCGCGCCGATGAACAATACTTACGCCTTCGCCATGCAGCGTAAGCGTGCTGAGGCAGAGCACATTGAAACAATGTCGCAACTGGTGGCGAAAATTGAAGATATTCGCAAAAATGACCCCGATAATAACTGGATGCTGGGCCTGGATCTGGAGTTTGCCGGACGTTCAGATGGCATGAAGCCGTTACAGAAAGCCTATAACATGCCGCTGGATCGGCCGCAGATCCGGCAGATGGACCCCGGACTGGTTTATAACGCTGTACGGGATGGTTTTGTTGATGCCGGACTGGTCTATACCACCGATGGCCGCGTAAAAGGCTTCGATCTGAAAATCCTGAAAGATGATAAAGGTTTCTTCCCCAGCTATGCCGTTACGCCGGTAGTGACCCAGGCCGCGCTGGATTCGCATCCCGGACTGGCCGAAGCGCTTAACAGTCTGTCACCGCTGATCACAGACGATGCGATTACCGAAATGAATAAGCGCGTTGATATCGATCATCAGTCTCCGCAAAAGGTGGCGAGTGATTTCCTGAAATCTAAAGGTTTGATCTGAGGAGACCATATGGACACCCTTCATTATATTATTGATAACTGGAGCTATCTGGCTACCTTAACTTTCCAGCATCTCTGGCTCGTAGGGCTGGCGGTGGGAATGGCGATCGTTATCGGCGTGCCGCTGGGAATTGTTATCGTGCGCTACAAATGGCTGGCTACACCGGTTCTTGGCCTGGCAACCATTGTGCTTACTATCCCTTCCATTGCGCTGTTTGGCCTGATGATCCCGCTGTTTTCGCTGGTGGGCCAGGGAATTGGGGTATTGCCAGCGGTGACCGCAGTATTTCTCTACTCTCTGCTCCCTATCGTGCGCAACACCCATACTGCTCTGGAGAATATCCCACCGGGGCTTCGCGAAGCGGGTCGCGGTATTGGTATGACTTTTTCTCAGCGTTTGCGTTGGGTTGAGATCCCGATGGCGCTGCCGGTGATTTTTGGCGGTATTCGTACCGCTGTAGTGATGAACGTAGGCGTGATGGCGATTGCCGCCGTTATTGGCGCCGGCGGACTGGGCCTGCTGCTGCTGGATGGTATCAGCGGCAGCGACATCCGTATGCTGATTGCAGGCGCTCTGATGATCTGCCTGCTGGCAATTATTCTCGACTGGCTGCTGCACCGTCTGCAGCTGGCGCTGACTCCAAAGGGGATTCGATAATGATAAAACTGGAAAACCTCACCAAAACCTTTAGCCAGAAAAACGGCGCCACTTTTAATGCCGTGGATAATGTCAGCCTTAACGTGCCGGAAGGCGAAATGTGCGTGCTGCTTGGCCCTTCCGGCTGCGGTAAATCGACCACTCTTAAGATGATTAACCGTCTGATCCCCTCGACCAGCGGTAAAATTTTGATCAACGGTGAAGATACCAGCGGACTGGACACCGTTACCCTCCGCCGGAATATTGGTTATGTTATCCAGCAGATTGGTCTGTTCCCGAATATGACCATTGAGGAGAACATTACCGTGGTGCCCCGGATGCTGGGCTGGGATAAGAAACGCTGCCGCGATCGCGCCAGTGAACTGATGAGTATGGTTGCGCTGGACCCCAAAAACTTCCTGCATCGCTATCCCCGTGAAATGTCTGGCGGGCAACAGCAGCGTATCGGCGTGATCCGTGCCCTGGCCGCCGATCCACCGGTTTTGCTGATGGATGAACCTTTTGGCGCGGTCGACCCGATCAACCGCGAAGCTATCCAGAATGAATTCCTTGATATGCAACGTCAGCTGAAGAAGACCGTGATGCTGGTCAGCCACGACATTGATGAAGCGCTGAAGCTGGGTGACCGCATTGCGGTATTTGGTCAGGGTAAAATTGTGCAGTGCGCCAGCCCGGATGAGCTTCTGGCAAAACCGGCTAATGAGTTTGTTGGCTCTTTCGTCGGCCAGGATCGTACGCTGAAGCGACTGCTGTTGGTTCAGGCGGGCGACGTAACCGACCAGCAACCTACCATCACCGTCAGGAAAAGCACCCCGCTTGCTGAGGCGTTCGGCATGATGGACGATAATGATATGCGCTCCATTACGGTGGTGGATGATGATGGCAAACCGCTTGGCTTTGTGAAACGCCGCGAGGCGCGCGGCGCTTCTGGTCATTGTGCCGATATGCTGAATAAATTTACCGTAACCGGACGTGCGGAAGAGAACCTGCGCGTTGTGCTGTCCAAACTTTATGAGCACAACCTGGTCTGGATGCCAATTGTGGATGAGGAAGGCCGTTACAGCGGAGAGATTTCGCAGGATTATATTGCGGATTATCTGAGTTCAGGTCGTACCCGTCGGGTGCTGAATCTGGCCTGACGATCCAGCCAGCGGTGATGAGCCGCTGGCTGTTATATTCACTCTGTGCCACCAGTTGTGGTGGCAAAGCTTATCAGAAGACTTTGCCGCTGACTGGGCTGTCACAGTTTTAACGCACTAAGATCCAGATATTTTGCCAACTCCCGCGTTTCGGCGCGCGGTAAATAAGGTAGCTCACCCAATAACGGCGCCTGAATTTTGCTGCTCAGCACGCTGATGATCTCGGCATAATGCGCCAGCCCCGGATTGATGCGGTTGGCAACCCAGCCCAACAGCGGCAGGCCATCATTCTGGATAGCCTCTGCGGTCAGTAACGCATGGCTCAGGCAACCCAGCTTGATCCCTACCACCATAACGACCGGAAGCTTCTCTTTTACTGCCCATTCTGACAGCGGTCTGAGATCGTTCATCAGGCTTCGCCAGCCCCCCGTTCCCTCCACGACCACATAATCGGCCTGTTCTGCCAGCGATCGCAGACCGGCACTCAGCATCGGGTAATCGATTGTGGTTTCGCGGCTGGTGCTGAGTTCATCATCCAGTGCTGTGACCGGATTGATTGCGGCATAGGGTAGCTGCAGTGAAGAAGAGGCCTGTAAAATCAACGCATCTTTATTACGTGGCCCCACATCTGTTTGCTGGCTGCTTTTTGCTACAGGCTTGTAGCCAACGGTGATTTTATTGCCCTCTGCCAGTTTCTGCAGAAGCGCACGACTGACCACTGTTTTACCCACCTCGGTATCGGTGCCAGTGACAAATAACTGCATCAACATGCCCTCCCCATCGACCCCGCTTGGTCAATCAATTAAATTTCGTTAACTGTCAGAGCAGGCATGGTAGGACAGGCGAGATGAGATCGGTTTGCGTTAGCGCAATATTTTCTCATTAAGTGCGAATATTTATTACCCCTGCAGGAGCTTCACCAGCAAGGTGCCGTCATAAAGCGCATCCTTAACTAATGCCGCGCCGCGCATTGTTCCCACCTGATGAAAATGTGTGGGTTCGACTTCAATCTGCTGGCTGTAAGCCGGTAATGCCTGGCGATGAATCGCGTTAGCGATAGCGGGGAACAGGATCGACTGGGCCTGATTAAGCGGCGAACCAATCAGAATTTTTTGTGGATTAAAGAGATTAACCATGATGGCGACGATGCGTCCCACGCTCTGCCCAACGCCCGCTATCAACTCTTTTGCCAGCGCATCATCTTGCATGGCCGCTTCGCACAGGCTGTCAATGCTCAGGGGCTGCCCCTGCAGGCTGCTGGCTTCACCAGTTCGCAGGCGTTGTTCAGCCAGCTCTAACAAACTTTCGCTACTGGCGACTGTTTCCAGACAGCCGTGATTGCCGCAATAGCACTGTTTGCCGTGAGGATCGACCTGCGTATGGCCAATCTCTACCAGCGTACTACTGCCGTTATGCAACAGTCTTCCACCAGTGATGACTCCCGCCCCTACCTGATGATCGATAACGACCTGAATGACGTCTCTGGCCTGCTGGGAAGCACCAAAAAGCGACTCGGCCAGCGTCCAGGCACAGACATCATGCTGAATATAGACCGGTAAACCAGTGCGTTTCTCAAGCTCTGGCCCGAGAGGCATATCGGTGACGTCATAAAAAGGCATGCGGTGAACAATGCCGCTGCGGGCATTTAAAATGCCGGGAAGCGTAATGGCTATCGCTGTCAGGCGCTCCAGCTTTTGTTGATGGCGAATAAAGAAAGCGTCTATTTCTGCAATGATCCTGTTTAACAACGGCTCGCTGTCCATTACAGGCAACGGACAGATATCTTCCGTAACCAGTTGACTGCTTAAATCGCGTAAAGCCAGCAGAATATCGCCGTGGCCAATACTCACCGAGAGGTAGTGCCAGGCTTTGGTGTCGAGGATCAAACCAACGGCAGGCCGTCCGCGGCTTCCCGGTTCCTGAAATTCCGTTTCCTGTACCAGGTGCGCTTCCAGCATCTCACGTACAATTTTGGTAATGCTGGCGGGGGCGAGCTGCGCTTTTTTAGACAGTTCAATGCGCGAAATGGGACCACAGCGGTCAATCAGGCGATAAACGGCCCCGGCATTGGTCTGTTTGATCTGGTCAATATGGCCTGGCTGGCCGTCCACTATCACACCCTGCTCCTGGTTATTTTCACGCTTCAAAATAAAGCCTATCTGCATGGTGAAACACTTCACGGATGCCGTCAAATATTTGATTCGGAATGTGATTTACAGCACATAAAAGCGCTTCAGCTGCCCGATAAACCGCCAACGCTGGCCGCCAGCAGCAGGATTTTCATCTGTTCAATAACCGCTGTGGTTTCGCGTCGTCGCGACCAGACCAGCCAGACTTCGGACCAGGCATCCTGCTCTTTCAGTGCCAGCCAGCGGACATCATCCAGACGAATACGGCTGAACGAGGCTGGAAGAATGGAAATGCCCAGGCCAGTGGCGACCAGGCCGAGAATGGTCATCGCCTCTCCCACTTCCTGAGCAATATTGGGCGCAACAGCGTATCGCTGAAGCAGAGCCAGCGTTTCGGTATAGAGCGCCGTGCCGACCTGGGGGTCAAAAAAGACAAAGGGTTCCTGCGCCAGTTCCGTGACTGAGATTGCCGCTTTCCCCGCCAGGCGATGATCGCGAGGGAGTACCGCACAGAGCGGTTCACGAAGCAGCAACTGATGGGCAAGCGTTTCAGGTAGCGGTGTATTTCTCATCACCCCCAGATCCAGTCGGCCCTCATTCAGAGGTTCAAGCTGCTGTCGCGTATTGATTTCCTGCATCTGAATATGGACGCCCGGATGCCGTTGGCGAAAAGTGAATAAGGCATCTGATACGGCGGTAATAAAGGGAGCCGAAGAGGTAAACCCAATCCGCAGCTCGCCCTCTTCTCCCCGATGCAGGCGGGCAGCTTTATCCGCAGCCTGCGTTACGCTCTGCATGATCTGCCTGGCATCATTAAGAAACTGCATACCTGCTGCCGTCAGTTGAACGCTTCGGTTAGTTCGCGCGAACAGCCGTGCGCCGATCTGCTGCTCAAGGATTTGGATCTGCTGGCTGAGCGGAGGTTGAGAGATGTTAAGACGCTGTGCCGCCCGGCCAAAATGAAGCTCTTCCGCTACGGCAATAAAATAGCGCAAATGGCGCAGCTCTATATTCATATCTTTAAAATCTCATTTAAGATTATTAATATATTAGACATCATACTGAGCGCTTATTACAGTAAATGATGAAATTAACTCCCTGAAAGGATTTGCAGTGAATCGCTCCTTATCTTCCGCGACGCTGGACGACCGCGTTAAGCGGAATCCGCAACCTGTGCCTGATAGTGAATTTATTGAGCGCGGCACCCCGCAATACCTGCGCGTAACCCTGGCCTTATTTTCAGCGGGATTAGCCACCTTCGCCCTCCTCTATTGCGTGCAGCCCATTATGCCGGTGCTGTCGCATGAATTTGGCGTTTCTCCGGCCGCCAGCAGCCTTTCGCTCTCTGTTTCTACGGGGCTGTTGGCGCTGGGTTTACTGTTGACCGGGCCGCTTTCGGATGCCGTCGGCCGGAAATCTGTGATGGTGACCGCGCTGCTTCTGGCCGCAAGCTGTACGCTGCTTTCAGCCGTCATGACCAGCTGGCACGGGATCCTGATTATGCGGGCGCTTATCGGCTTATCACTAAGCGGCGTGGCTGCGGTGGGCATGACCTATATCAGCGAGGAGATGCACCCAGGCGTGATCGCCTTCTCGATGGGGCTCTATATCAGTGGTAACTCTATCGGCGGAATGAGCGGCCGACTGCTAAGCGGAGTGATCACCGATTTCAGCTCATGGCGTATTGCTGTCGCTGTTATCGGCTGTTTCGCTCTCGCCTCGGCCCTGATGTTCTGGAAAATCCTGCCGCCTTCGCGCCATTTCCGTCCTGCATCCTTAAAACCCCGCAGTCTGCTGATTAATTTCAGGCTGCACTGGCGCGATAACGGTCTTCCGCTGCTGTTTGCAGAAGGATTTTTGCTGATGGGTGCCTTTGTTACGCTGTTTAACTACATCGGCTATCGCCTGCTGGCGCCGCCCTACTTTATGAGCCAGGCCATTGTCGGCCTGCTTTCCGTGGTCTATCTCACCGGCTCATGGAGTTCGCCGAAAGCGGGTTTGATGACGGCAAAATTTGGTCGTGCAGCCGTACTGCTGTTTGCGATTGGCATGATGGTGGCAGGCGTACTGATGACGCTGTTCAGTTCCGTCTGGCTGATTTTGCCGGGTATGATGCTGTTTACCGCAGGATTTTTTGCCGGACATTCGGTAGCCAGCAGCTGGATCGGCCCACGTGCCCGACGGGCTAAAGGCCAGGCAAGCTCTCTCTATCTGTTCAGTTATTATCTGGGTTCCAGCGTGGCCGGGACGGCGGGCGGGGTTTTCTGGCATCAGTTCGGCTGGCAGGGAATTACCGCTTTTATTATTGTACTGCTGATGGTGGCTTTGCTGGTGGGGGTTCGTCTCAGAAGTAAACAGCTGTAAAAGAACGGGCCTTGCGCCCGTCCTCTGCTCTGCTGCACCTAAAGGCTTACGCTTTAGTGCGGTCCGCATAACGTTTATGTAGCTTTTGCAGTTTAGGGGGAATAACTGCCAGGCAGTAACGATTCTGCTGCCCTTCGCCTTCCCAGTAATTCTGATGATAATCTTCAGCCGGATACCACTCCGCCGGCCCCTCAATCGTGGTCACAATTGGGCTGGTATGATCTTCCTGTGCCCGCACGATAGCGGCCCTGGCTTCTTCAGCCTGAGCTTCATCAGCGGGAAAAATGGCTGAACGATACTGAGTACCGATATCGTTACCCTGGCGATTAAGCTGGGTTGGATCGTGGGTAGCAAAGCTGATATCCAGCAGGTCACCATAGCTCACCTTTTCAGGATCAAAGCCCAGGCGGATGGCTTCAGCATGGCCCGTATCACCCTCACAAACCTCACGGTAAGTTGGATTAGCAGTATGCCCGCCGATATAACCACTTTCTACAGAAACTACACCGTTGATTTGTTTGAAGACCGCTTCGGTACACCAGAAGCAGCCTCCGGCGATGGTTGCATATTCTATTGTCATGGTGACTCCTCTTTTAATGTAGCCGGACTTAATGACAGCCGATCCGGCTCAATGCAGGCCATTGCAGCATAAGCGTGTCAATAATACCATCCAGTTCTTCCCGGCTTGCCCCCTCCCGTGCGCGCACGGACATGCCCTGCAGCAGGCAGCCAAGATAGGCTGAAAGCGCGGCAATATTCGTTTGTGCATCAAGTTCACCAGCGCTCTGACGTTCAAGTAAAAAGTGTTGGAGATGGCTCTCCTGACTGGTGTGGCGCGCTTTAAGCATATCTGCCACTTCGGCAGAGTCCGCTGAAAGCGCCGTAGAAGTACAGATAAAGAAGCAGCCCGCTGGTTTCTGCCCGTCGGTAAAACAGGCTGCGGTAGAACGGAAATAGTTTTCCACCCCTTTTTCAACGCAGCTCTCCGGACAGGCTAAAGCCGCCTGCCGTTGATCGGCAAACTTCTCGGTATATCTGTCTACGGCCGCGCGGAACAGCCCCTCTTTATTGGTAAATTCTGCATAGAGCGTTGGGGCTTTTGCACCCGTCGCCTCGACCAGATCTGACAAGGATGTGGCTTCATAGCCATGTTGCCAGAAGAGTTCAAGCGCCTTATCAAGGGCAGCTTCGCGGTTAAACGTTTTTGGCCGTCCCCGGCCCTTACGTGTGCAGATGTCCTGATCAGTCATAAGTCCTCTCTGTTGACACAGCACTTGCTGATTAAATTACCGATCATTATAAAAACTTTCAGGGCGTGATGTCGAGTCTCTTTATCACATTCCTGCTGCAAAAATAATTTACCGCAGCAAGCGCAGGTTCAGGGGAGATTTAAAATTTTTTTTTGGGTTTAAAATCTTATAAATCAGGGAGATGATAATTAAATTAACGATCGATAACAAAATACTATTGACGAACAGGCGAGGCAGGCATACCATTTAGTTATCGATCGTTAACTAATAACGACGCACAGATAAACTAAACCGGATTGAAGGAGAATATAAACCATGAAAACGATGAAAATGACCCTTGCAGCCCTCGCACTGACTTCCCTCTCATTTGCCGGTTTTGCGGCAGACAGCGTGAATCAGGAACCGATGAACCAACAACAGGTGGGCGTGGTAAGTGCTACAGGTAGCAACCTCTCCTCACTGGAATCTCAGCTGGCTACTAAAGCCGATGCCGCAGGCGCTAAATCATTCCGGATTACCTCAACTACAGGTAATAACCGCATGCATGCTACTGCAGAGATTTACCAGTAATTACGCCGAATGAGCTTTCTTTCTAAAAATTTAAATTATTAAGGGTATCGTCATGAAAAATATCAAATTAACTATCGCGGCCGTTCTCCTGGGTTCTCTCTCTTTTGGCAGCATGGCGGCAGAACTGGTTACCAGTGCCCCATCCAGTCAGCAGAAGCTGGGCGTAGTCAGCGCAACCGGCAGCACTAACCTGGCTTCGCTGGAGGCACAACTCTCGGCAAAGGCTCAGGAGGCGGGCGCGAAATCTTTCCTCATCACTTCGACCTCTGGTCAGAACAACCTGCATGGCACAGCCATCATTTATAATTAATTTCGACAGCCGCCCTGCCGTCAGCTCACAGCTGGCGGCGGTTATTTTTCTGCACTCAGGAAAAAATATTCCTTTTTCTTTTCCTTCCCCTTCGCTTTTTGTTCTCTCTGCAACATGTGTACAAATCCCGCAGCGCTAAATCCCCTCAAAATCCCTTTTAGATCTGGTTTATTTACTGCAACTAAGCGGTGGAAATATATACCGCACTCTTAATGCGGAAATAGATCATGCCCGGCCTCCCCTGATTATTTTTAATTGAATGCTCAATCAATAAAAACTATGATGGTTATCAGTTTTTGCACATTATGTTATTGAAAAGGTGAAAAATTGGTTAATTAACAGAGTTAAATCAGAAAGATAACTTTACACACCTGAGATTTCCCCAGTGTAGTTAGCGGATATGCGGCGACTTTTCCCAGTATGCGCTAAGGCACGCTTTGCGAAAATCAGGTTCCATCTTGATTGATTTCGGAGAAGGTATGCCGACAACTGAAATATCCAGGAAAGAACAACAAGACCGCATAAATCCTGTGGTCTTTTATACCTCAGCAGCGCTGATACTGCTGTTTTCTTTAACCACCATTTTTTTTACTGAATTATCCGATCGGTGGATTAACACTGCCCTGGAGTGGGTATCAAATACCTTTGGTTGGTATTATCTGCTGGCAGCTACGGTTTATATCGTCTTTGTAGTGGTTATTGCCGCCTCGCGCTTTGGCTCTATCAAACTGGGACCAGAACAATCCAAACCTGAATTCAGCCTGATGAGCTGGGCGGCGATGCTGTTCGCTGCGGGTATCGGTATTGATCTGATGTTTTTCTCGGTAGCAGAACCGGTGACACAGTATATGATGCCGCCTGAAGGCCAGGGTCAGACGATGGAAGCGGCGCGCCAGGCCATGGTCTGGACGCTGTTCCACTACGGTTTAACCGGCTGGGCTATGTACGCACTGATGGGGATCGCTCTGGGCTACTTCAGCTACCGCTACGGTCTGCCGCTGACCATCCGCTCTGCCCTTTATCCTATTTTTGGCAAACGTATTAATGGCCCTATCGGTCACTCGGTCGATATTGCTGCGGTAATCGGTACCATTTTTGGCATTGCAACCACACTGGGGATTGGCGTAGTTCAGCTGAACTATGGACTCAATGTGCTGTTCCATGTGCCTGAAGGGCTGACGGCGCAGGCTGCGTTAATTGCCCTTTCCGTGATTATGGCGACCATCTCGGTGACCTCAGGCGTAAATAAAGGGATCCGCATCCTCTCGGAATTGAATGTTCTGCTGGCGCTGGGGCTGATCCTCTTTGTGCTGTTTATGGGCGATACCAGTTTCCTGCTGAATGCGCTGGTGCTGAACGTCGGGGATTATATCAACCGCTTTATGGGCATGACGCTGAACAGTTTTGCCTTCGATCGCCCAACGGAATGGATGAATAACTGGACGCTCTTTTTCTGGGCATGGTGGGTTGCCTGGTCGCCGTTTGTCGGCCTGTTCCTGGCCCGAATCTCTCGTGGCCGTACAATCCGACAGTTTGTCGTCGGCACGCTGACCATTCCCTTTATCTTTACCCTGCTCTGGTTGTCGATTTTCGGCAACAGCGCGCTGAATGAAATTATCCACGGTAACCTGGGCTTTGCGCAGGAAACGCTGGCGCATCCTGAGCGCGGCTTCTATAGCCTGCTGGCGCAATATCCAGCCTTTACCTTCAGCGCTTCGGTGGCAACCATTACCGGCCTGCTGTTCTACGTCACCTCTGCTGATTCCGGCTCGCTGGTGCTGGGAAATTTCACCTCTCAACTCAGCGACATCAATAGTGATGCACCAAACTGGCTGCGGATCTTCTGGTCACTGGCTATTGGGTTGCTTACGCTGGGAATGCTGATGGTCAATGGCGTCACGGCGCTGCAGAAAACCACGGTGATCATGGGACTGCCGTTCAGCTTTGTGATTTTCTTTGTCATGGCCGGTTTGTACAAATCTCTGCGCGTGGAAGATCACCGGCGTGCAAGCAGCGTTGCCAGTACTCCGCCCATGCCGGTTTCCCGTGAAGACCGTCTGAACTGGAAGCAGCGTATTTCTCGCGTGATGAACTACCCTGGCAGCACCCACACTAAAAAGATGCTGGATACCGTTTGTCTGCCCGCCCTGCAGGAAGTTGCGCTGGAGCTGGAAAGGCGCGGTGCTGAGGTACAGGTTAACGAACTGCCGCCGCTGGAAGATGAGCGTCTGAATCATCTGGAGATGTTAGTTACGCTGGGCGAAGAGCAGCGTTTTCTCTACCAGATCTGGCCTCAGCGCTACTCTGTGCCCGCCTTTACTTATCGGGCACGCAGCGGCAAGTCAGATTATTTCCGGCTGGAAACATTCCTGCTTGAAGGTACCCAGGGCAATGACCTGATGGATTACACCAAAGAGCAGATCATTAATGACATCCTCGATCAGTATGAGCGTCACTTAACCTTCCTGCATATTCATCGGGAAGCGCCGGGCAACACCATGCCCTTCCCCGAAGTCACTTAACGCACTCTTGTTAGTAATAAAGCCAGGCAAGTGCCTGGCTTTATATTTAGCGCAGCCTCTCCTGCTTTCGTTGTTTAGCCGCCATTGAGTTCGCAACCCACCTTGCAAGAGCAGGTCCTGTCAGGAGTACAATAATAAAACGCCCGGTTTGCATTGACATCACAAACGGCATATCAACGTGGCTGGATGAAGCAATAATAGCCACCGAGTCGGCCCCGCCCGGACTGGTTGCCAGATAGGCAGTCAGCGGCTCGATACCGGCAAAATGGACCAGGCAAAAAGCAAATACACCGCAGATCGCTACCAGACTGAAAATCGATAATAAGAGTCGCGGCAAGGCTTTCGCTACATAAGTAAGAATTGCCCGGTTAAAGCGCAGCCCAATACTCCAGCCAATAATCGCATAAGCCACCATTAACAGAGCTGGCGGCAATTCGATTGAGATCACTTTGAAATCCTGCAAGAGCGCCCCGCCCGCAAGGGTGATTAATAACGGCCCTGCCGGAATACGCCAGAACCGGCTCACCAGCACTCCCCCGACAATAATCAGTAGCGTATAACCAAAATGGCTCCATGCCACGGCCTGAATGATATCAAAGCTTGAAGCCATGCTGCCTGCAGGCACTGCGGGTGCCCAGATACGCGCCATCAGCGTTGCCGTTATAGCCACGACCACTACCCGCAGATATTGCATAAAGGCGACCAGCCGCACGTCTGCCCCATAACTTTCTGCCATTAATGTCATGGCCGTAGCCGCACCGGGTGACGATCCCCAGATAGCGGTTGAACCTGGCAACACTTGCCAGCGAGCCAGTAACCATCCCAGCAGAGTGCTGGCGATAATCACCGAACTGATACTGGCGACAAATAAAGGCCAGTTCTTAGCCATTTCAACAAAGAGTGAGGCGGGCATCGCTCTGGCAATCATCATCCCTACCACCCCCTGAGCCAGAGAAAAGAGCTGGCGATGGATAACCAATGGCTTGTCACGTGCTGCGAAAATAATAGCCATGGCCATGGGTCCCAACAGTAGTGCTGCCGGTAGATTCAGGCTCTCCAGCCCAACAACCGTAAGAGCCGAAAACAGAATCAGCCAGAACCAGCGCATGCGGGGTGTTTTCATTTATAGCTCCAGGAGGTGTTCAACACGAACCCCCGCATTTTATCAGCTCATCGCCTGCCTGCCAGGCATTCTTACAGCTACATTTTTTTTCAGGTTTACTCGGTTTTGCCGCGATGGTTGTCTGATTCAATTAATAGTATGTTGTAACTAAAATATGAGCAACAACCACTTTCTGCCATCCTCATTTTTGCGCCTTCCTGACCGGCTGGCCGTTAATAAACATATGCTTTGAAAAGCCAAAAGCATGGTGCTTTTATCAATCTGTCTGGCGGGCAGCCAGATAAACCGCTTTTAATCCTGATGAAGAGAGGAGTTATTACTATAACAATGACAGCAGGCTAATTTTTACCAGCTAAAAATATTGGTATGCTCACTCATATTAACTCTGGCTCTGAACTTTTTAAGTGCGGCCCTGCCAGAGCGACTGAATATAGCTGAACGAATGACGCCGACAATTATCCTTCTCTGCAGAATGGGGTTTGTTCATTTGTCCAAACGTTCCGCTCATGCACCGTTAAGAATTGTCTTATTAATGTAAATATATTAATGCAGACGCCCTGTTCTTTCGGTTAAAAAGGTGACGGCACAGAAAATAAATAACGAATTTACGCATTAACTGTTTTTTACCGGGAATTTTCTCTGTACACTGAGCCCTGTTACCTCAACTGTTTAATTTTTAAACCACTCAACGCTACGGATTCCTTTATGAGCGAAACTCTGAAAGTATTAAATAACATTCGAACTCTTCGTGCACAGGCTCGTGAAGTTTCTTTAACTGAACTTGAAGAGATGCTGGAAAAACTCGAAGCGGTAGTGAATGAACGTCGTGAATCAGAAGCGGCCATTGCTTCTGAAGTCAAGGAAAAAGAAGAAAAGCTGGCGAAATATCGTCAGATGTTGCTGGATGACGGCATTGATTTAAGCGAACTGACTGCGGCAGAAACCACTACCGGCAAATCCCGTGCTAAACGTGCTCCCCGCCCGGCTAAATATCAGTACACCGACGAAAATGGTGAAACTAAATCCTGGACCGGCCAGGGTCGTACCCCAGCGGTAATTAAGCAGGCGTTAGATCAGGGTAAAAAACTGGAAGATTTCCTGATTTAATCTTCCTGCCACGTCAGCTTATCCTGGCGTGGCCTCTGCGTTTTATTATCCCTGCCCGCTTAATTTTTAAGTTTTATAAACTCACTTGTTATATTACGCTGACAGCGATTAGTATGTTGTAACTAAGGATGCCAGATGAGTCGTTATGAAGCTGTAGACAATCTTCATCGCTGCGTGGCGGACCTTGAGACCGCGCTGAAAACATTCACAAACTCCCTGCCTGACCTGCGGTTGTTAGTGGCACGGGTGTTTGAATTGCCGCCCGTTATGAAGGGAAAAGAGCATGACCCGGTGCGCAAAATTCTGGTGAGACAGCACCTGGCGCAACCCGCTTTGGAGCTTGCACTCAAACACTACCTTCGCCTTTTTATTCAGCATCAGTCTGAATCGTTAAGTACTAAAGCTGCGGTTCGCTTACCGGGCGCCCTCTGTTTTGCCGCCAGCCCCGAACAATCCCGGCTGGTACACCAACATATCGATAACATTAATAGCCTTAAACAGCGCCTTGAGCAGATTATTACCGTGGAATCTGGTGTGCCCAGCGAGGAGCGCTTTGAATTTGTCCATACGCATTTAAAGGGGCTAATTACGCTGAATGCTTACAGGACTATTACCCTGCTGGACTCCGCAGATTCCCTGCATTTTGGCTGGGCAAACAAGCATATTATTAAAAATGTCACACGCGAAGAGATGCTGGAAAAACTGAATAAAAGCGTTAAGGCCGGACGGGCAATGGCGCCCTGGACGCGGGAAGAGTGGGCAGAAAAACTCAGCGACGAGATTGCGTTGCTTAATTCCCTGCCCGCTTCCGCGAAGCTAAAGATAAAACGCCCGGTTAAGGTGCAGCCCATTGCGCGCGTATGGAATAAACAGCAGCAGAAGCAAACGCAGCTTGCCTGCCCTTCCCCGCTACTGATTCTTTGTCCGGATGCAACCAGCGTGCCGAAATTAGGGGAGTTGCTCAATTACGATGCCGATAATGTGGTTCACAAATTTAAACCCCAGGCAAAACCTCTCTTTTCCGTGATCCCAAGGCTGCATCTATATAGCGATATTGAGCTTTAAACGCGACAGAAAGCAAAAAAGAGCGGGAGGCGCCCCGCTCTTTTTATCCGCATAATTTTACGACTTCATGCTGCCAACCATATCTTCCGGGCGTACCCAGGCATCAAATTCCTCTTCCGAGAGATAGCCAAGTTTCAGCGCTGATGCTTTAAGGGTTAATCCCTCTTTATGTGCCTTTTTGGCTATTTCAGCCGCCTTATCGTAGCCAATATGCGTATTTAACGCCGTCACCAGCATCAGAGATTCATTGAGCAACTGAGTGATGCGATCGTGGTTAGGCTCTATACCTACGGCGCAATGATGGTTAAAACTCTCCATGCCGTCCGCCAGCATACGTACGGATTGCAGGAAATTATGAATAATCATCGGACGGTAAACATTCAGTTCAAAGTTGCCTGAAGCGCCCCCCATATTCACGGCAACGTCATTCCCCATAACCTGGCAGCACAACATGGTCATGGCTTCACACTGTGTTGGGTTGACTTTTCCTGGCATGATTGAGCTGCCCGGCTCGTTCTCAGGAATAGATATTTCACCAATGCCGCAGCGCGGGCCGGAAGAGAGCCAGCGAACGTCGTTAGCGATCTTCATCAAAGAAGCGGCCAGACCCTTCAACGAACCGTGGGCATGAACCAGCGCATCGCAGGTTGCCAGCGCTTCAAACTTATTGGGTGAAGTAACAAATGGCTGGCTGGTGAGGTTGGCCAGCTCTTCCGCCACGCGAACGGCATATTCAGGATGGGTATTGAGGCCGGTTCCCACCGCCGTACCGCCCAGCGCCAGCTCAGCCAGATGGGGAATACTTTGCTCAATATGCCGCAGATTGTGCCCCAGCATGGCAACCCAGCCGGAGATCTCCTGGCCCAGCGTCAGCGGCGTGGCGTCCTGCAGGTGAGTTCGGCCAATTTTAACAATATCCTTAAAGGCTTCTGCTTTTTCATTCAGGGTCTTTTGCAGGGTTCTCAGTTCGGGCAGTAAATGCTCCTGCACCGCCAGCACGGCAGCGACGTGCATCGCTGTCGGAAAAACATCGTTAGAGCTTTGGCTCTTGTTCACATCATCGTTAGGGTGAACCAGACGTTCCATGCCGCGTACGCCGCCCAGGATCTCACTGGCGCGGTTGGCAAGCACTTCATTGATATTCATATTGCTTTGCGTACCGGAGCCGGTTTGCCAGATAGCGAGCGGGAATTCTGAGCTGTGCTTGTCGGCCAGGACTTCATCCGCTGCGTTGATGATTGCCGTTGCACGTTCAGCCGGGAGCAGCCCTAAATCACTGTTAACCTTTGCCGCTGCTCGCTTGGTGAGCGCCAGCGCGCGCACCAGCTCAACGGGCATTTTTTCCGTGGAGATGCGAAAGTGTTCCAGCGAGCGCTGTGTCTGCGCCCCCCAAAGCTTATCCGCAGGAACTTCAATGGAACCCATTGAGTCTTTCTCAATACGGTTGGCAGCCATGATTCTCTCCTTTTACACAATGATATGAATATTAACCCTTTCTTTCTCCCTTCCGGGCTGAAAGCGCGGGGCGTAGTGTGTCATACAATAATTTAACATTATGCGACTCATACGCTCTTATTGCACACCGCATTGTCTTTTAGTCACGGTTTTCTGCTTTAATATCAGCAGAAATTATCAAAATACAGGTGACTTAACATGCAAAAATTGATCAATTCTCTGCAAAATTACGCCTGGGGAAGCCCGACGGCCCTGACGGATCTGTATGGGATTGCTAATCCAGATGGGCAACCTATGGCTGAACTCTGGATGGGCGCGCATCCCAAAAGCCCCTCTTATATTGAAGTTAACGGTGAAAAAGAGTCGCTGCGTGCGGTTATAGAGACAGATAAAGAAACTTTATTAAGTAAAGCCGTAGCAGAGCGATTTGGAGAGTTGCCTTTCTTATTCAAAGTGCTCTGCGCTGACCAGCCTTTATCCATTCAGGTTCATCCCAGCAAGGCCGCTGCCGAAGTGGGGTTTGCTAAAGAGAATGCTGCCGGCATTCCTCTTTCAGCAGCGAACCGTAATTATAAAGATGCCAACCACAAGCCAGAACTGGTGTTTGCCCTTACCCCATTTAAGGCGATCAACGGATTTCGTGAGCTGCATGAAATTATCTCCCTGCTGCAACCCATAGCGGGCGCGCACCCGGCCATTGCCCACTTCCTGCAGTCGCCTGCGATGAGCGGCCTGTCAGCGCTGTTTGCTGCGCTGCTGTCGATGGAAGGGGAACAAAAAAGCCTGGCGCTGGATTTACTGAAGAGTGAACTGCGAAGCCGTACAGGAGAGCCGTGGGAGACCATTGCTTTGATTGCAGAGGATTACCCGGATGACAGCGGACTCTTTTCCCCACTGCTGTTGAATGTGATTGAACTGCAGCCTGGCGAAGCGATGTTCTTATTTGCCGAAACACCGCATGCCTATCTGCAGGGCGTGGCGCTGGAGGTGATGGCGAATTCCGATAACGTGTTACGTGCGGGCCTGACGCCAAAATATATTGATATTCCTGAACTGCTGGCCAACCTGAAATTTGAGGCCAAACCTTATGCCACTCTGCTCACCCAGCCGGAAAAGGTGGGGACAACCCTGAATTTCCCGGTGCCGGTGGATGACTTTGCTTTTTCCCTGCACCAGCTCAGCGCCACGCCTGTTCCCGTTCACCAGCAAAGCGCCGCTATTCTGTTCTGTGTAGAGGGTCAGGCTGTTGTCACTCATGGTCAACAGCAGCTAACGCTTAAGCCTGGTGAATCCTGTTTTGTTCCGGCCACGGAATTCCCCCTCACCCTGGCAGGCAGTGGAAGGGTCGCGCGGGTCTTTAACGATCTGACGGATTGCGGCTGACGTAAAGCGCCACAATTGCTATTATTAATCAAATTATTAAACAAAAACGCCGCAGGGCGTTTTTTATTCGCCAGGCATTTGCCCACAGGATCGATTTGCCGGCGCCAGTGACTAAAAGGACGACTTTACAGATGAAAAAGACAAAGATAGCGATTGGAGTAGTAGTCGCACTCGGCGTGATTTGGACCGGAACTGCCTGGTTTACCGGAAAACAACTGGAAAAGAATATGGATCAGCTGGTGCAGAATGCGAATGCCCAGATGAATAATATGGCACCAGAAAGCCGTCTGAAGCTGAGCTATCAGGATTTCAAACGCGGCGTTTTCAGCAGCACTGCCCGTTTCGTGCTGCAGTCCAACTCGCAGACTGAAGATAATGCCCTGATCAAACCTGGCCAGAGCATCGTCTTTAACGAGAAGATTGACCACGGCCCTTTCCCTTTTGCCCAGCTGAAAAAATTCAATCTGATCCCCAGTATGGCTTCCGTACACACCCAGCTGGAAAATACCGATGCGGTGAAGAAGCTGTTTGAAATGACCAAAGGTCAGTCGATTATTCAGGCGGAAACCCGAGTGGGTTACAGCGGTACCACCGTTTCTGACATCCATCTGCTGCCGATGGATTATAACAATACCCAGACCGGAGAACGGTTTGCCTCTAACGGCGGCACACTCAACGTCAGCGCCGATAGCAAGGGCGACAAAGTTGATTTCAGCGGTAATCTGGACAGCCTGGTGTTGACCACCAAAAATCAGCTCAATATGCCGGTACTCTTTACCGCTAACGGCCTGAAGCTGGACGCCACCACCCACCTCAGCCCGGAAGGGATGCGCGTGGGCGATCAGAGTATTAACCTGCAAAAACTCACCGCCGCCGTTGATGGACAGGAAGCGTTTATCGCTGAAGGGCTGAAGGGTAAATCCTCCTTCAACTCTGAGAAGAGCCTGATCGCCGGTACCATTGATTACACGCTGGATTCCCTGAAGCTGCAAAACCAGAACTTTGGCGAAGGTAAGCTTTCTGTAAAACTGTCGCAGTTTGACGCGAATGGCATGAAGGCCTTTTCTGACAACTACAACAGTCAGGTGCAGGCACTGCTGAATGAGCCAGGGATCAGCGACAATCCGGCGCTTTATCAGCAGCGTATGAGCCAGATCCTGACGGCTAACCTTCCCCTGCTGCTGAAAGGCGATCCGGTAGTGAATATCGCTCCCTTCAGTTGGAAGAATGATAAAGGTGAGAGCAGCTTTAATCTCTCGGTGCACTTCAAAGATCCCGCCACTAATACCGCTCAACCGCAGAACATTGGCCAGGCCGTGGATAACGTCCTGAAAACGCTGGATGGCAAGCTAAGCATCTCAATGCCGATGGCGACCGAGATGATGACTCACGTGGCGATGGCTGAAGGTTATAAAGAAGAGGATGCTGCGAAGCTGGCCGATCAGCAGGTGAAAGGCGTGGCGGCAATGGGTCAGATGTTCAAACTGACCACCCAGAAAGATAATAATATTGTTACCAGTCTGCAGTACGCCACTGGCCAGGTAACAATGAACGGTGAAAAAATGCCGCTTGATCAGTTCCTGGCGCGTTATATGTTAGGTGGTATTGCACCAGCAGAGATGCCGCAGTAACGGTAAGCTTCTTATCAGGGCGCGATTATCGCGCCCTTTTTATCTGCCATCAGCCTCGCTTCAGGCCTGAATCAGGCTTTTACCTGGCAGGCCGCCCTCAGAGTTACTCTATGCAGAGCCGCGCTCAATAAGCACTGGCGGGAGGATGCTGTTTTGCACAATCCCGGCAGGATCGGCCATGCGCTGTAGTAGCCTTTGCGCCGCCGTGCGGCCAATTTCTCTGGCCGAGCTGGTGATAAAAGTCAGCGGCGGATCGGTCAGTTCCGCTTCCGGCGCGTCACCAAACCCTACCAGCGCCATTTGCTGTCCGTAGTAGCTGTCCACCCCGCCTTTGCCAATGGTTCTTCCCGTACGCTGTAAGCCAAAATAGCAGCCCAGCGCGACCGATGCGTTATGGCAAAGGATTGCGGTAATGGTGGGATGATGATGGATCAGATCTTCGGTGAGTTCAGCCACATCCCGCTGATAGCGGCCGCTTTCAATAATCCATTCGCTGCGAAACGGCAAACCATATTGTAACAACGTGGAGCAATAGCCGCCGATGCGCTCCGCCCTGGTCAGGGAATAACCCGAGCCGCCGAGCCAGGCGATACAGTGATGGCCTCGCCTGATCAAATACTCCGTGGCAATTTGCGCAGCGTGGAGATTATCGGGGCGAATAGAGTCCGTCTCTTCCAGGCTACTGGCTCGTGAGGCGCAGATCAGGGCGATACCCTGCTCTCGTGCCTTTGCCACGAGGTGCGAGGCGTTCTCCGCACCACCGCCTAACACAATCCCCTCCACGCCCTGCGCTACCAGCGTATCGAAACAGCGGTCAATCTGCTTTCCCTTTGGCCCGCTTTGCGTCAGAAACAGCACTTTGCCCTGCGCTTCCAGCCCTTCACTGAGGCCAGCGGTCATCTCAGCATAAAACGGATGGCAGAGATCGCGGACGATCAAGCCTACAACCCCACTCCCGCCGCCTCTGAGCATGGTGGCGGAGCGATTGGGAACAAACCCAAGCGCCTGAACGGCCTGGTTAACGCGTTCGGTGGTGGCAGAGGAGATGCGCCCTTTTCCGGAAAGAACCAAAGAGACGGTTGTCACGGAGACTCCGGCTTCGAGCGCAACATCATTGATAGTGCTTTTTTTCAGTGACATAAAAATTTCCAGTCAGTCCTGGCTGACTCGTTTAGTGAACCCGGTCGAAACCATATGGTAAAACGTTACACTTGTGCAGCCTGAAATAAAACCTGCACTGCCGGGAAGAGTGTGACTTACGGCGCATTAATACCTGATAAAACGTTTTATCATTTTTTACCTCAGCGCGGTCTGAGCATTTTTTATCCCGGGAGAGTCTATGTCGGTCAGTAAACACAAAATAACGCTTTGGGAATTTTTCCAGAGTCTGGGCAAAACTTTTATGCTTCCCGTTGCGCTGCTCTCATTCTGCGGCATCATGATGGGAATTGGCAGTTCGCTGAGCAGCCACGATGTCATTACGCTGATCCCCTTTCTGGGTAATCAGATCTTACAGCTGATTTTTCTGTGGATGAGCAAAGTAGGCTCTTTTGCATTCAGCTATCTGCCGGTGATGTTTGCCATCGCTATCCCGCTGGGGATGGCGCGGGAAAATAAAGGCGTTGCCGCTTTCTCCGGCTTCGTGGGCTTTGCGGTAATGAATCTGGCGGTGAACTTCTGGCTTAATGCTAAAGGGATTTTACCTGCCACAGATGCTGCGGTACTCAAGGCCAATAATATTCAGAATATTATCGGCATTCAGTCGATCGATACCGGGATCCTTGGCGCGGTCATTGTTGGCATCATCGTGTTTTATCTGCATGAGCGTTTCCACACCATCCGTCTGCCTGATGCGCTGGCCTTCTTTGGCGGCACCCGCTTTGTCCCTATCATTACCACGCTGGTAATGGGACTGGTCGGGCTGGTGATCCCGCTGATTTGGCCCTGGTTCGCGGCGGCAATTACCGGACTTGGCTGGGTGATCAACGGCGCTGGCGAGTTCGGACCGATGATCTTCGGCACCGGCGAGCGCCTGCTGCTGCCGTTTGGCCTGCAGCATATTCTGGTGGCGATTATCCGCTTTACCGATGCGGGCGGCACGATGGAGGTTTGTGGTCACACCGTCAGCGGAGCTTTAACCATTTTCCAGGCACAGCTCTCCTGTCCGGAAACCTCTGGCTTTGCTGAAAGCGCCACGCGCTTCCTGTCGCAGGGCAAAATGCCTGCCTTCCTCGGCGGGTTGCCGGGCGCCGCGCTGGCGATGTATCACTGCGCTCGTCCAGAAAACCGACACAAAATAAAGGGCTTGCTGATTTCAGGTGTCGTAGCCTGCGTGGTAGGCGGCACTACCGAACCGATTGAGTTTCTGTTCCTGTTTGTAGCGCCTGTGCTCTATCTGATCCATGCGCTGCTGACCGGCCTGGGCTTCACCGTGATGGCGGTACTGGGCGTGACCATCGGCAACACGGATGGCAACATTATCGACTTCGTGGTGTTTGGCATTCTGCATGGTCTTGCCACCAAATGGTATTTCGTGCCGGTGGTGGCTGCCATCTGGTTTGTGGGTTACTACCTGATTTTCCGTTTCGCTATTACTCACTTTAATATCAAAACGCCGGGTCGCGATCTTGATACCAATACCGTTGAGAAGAACATCTCTGCCACTGTGGGTAAATCGGGTTATAACACCCCGGCCATTCTTGCGGCACTGGGAGGAATGGACAATATTACCTCGCTGGATAACTGCCTGACCCGCCTGCGTCTTTCGGTCAAAGATATGAGCCTGGTAGATGACGCTGCCCTTAAGGCGAACAGGGTGATTGGCGTGGTTCATCTGAATCAACACAGTCTGCAGGTGGTGATTGGTCCTCAGGTTCAGTCAGTGAAAGATGAGATGGCCAGCATGATGGCGACGGTACCCGGCTGAATAATGGCTGAGGGTACGCCCCGGTGATGCCCTCTCCCGAGCTACTTATCCCGCCTGTCTCTACAAAAGAATGGAAGGCGCACCAGCAGGGAAGCTGGTGCGCACGGACGGAGAAACCAGATGTTTGATTTTGATCGAGTTATCGACCGGCGCGGCAGCTGGTCGACCCAGTGGGATTTTGTCGCCGATCGCTTTGGCCGCGACGATCTGCTGCCTTTCACCATTTCTGATATGGATTTTGCCACCGCTCCCGCCGTGACTGATGCGCTTCAGCAGCGCCTGGCGCATGGCGTTCTGGGTTACAGCCGCTGGCAACATCCGGACTTTTTATCAGCCGTCAGCCACTGGTATCAGCGCCGTTTCGACATTAACATTGACCCACAGCAGATCGTTTACGGCCCGTCGGTGATTTATATGGTGGCGCAAATGATCCGTCGCTGGTCCCGGCCCGGCGATGGCGTAGCTATCCATACCCCAGCCTACGATGCATTTTATAAAGCAATTGAAGGGAACGATCGCCGCGTTCTCTCTCTGCCGCTTGAGCGACGAGGGAATGAGTGGTTTTGTGATATGCAGGAAATGGCAGCGCTGCTGGCTCGCGATGAGTGCAGGGTCCTGCTTCTTTGCAGTCCGCACAACCCTACCGGCAAGGTCTGGCGGCGTGAAGAGCTGGAAGAGATTTCAGCGCTTTGCCAGCGTTACAAAGTGCGGGTGATCAGTGATGAAATTCATATGGATATGATTATGGGTGACCAGCAGCACACCCCCTGGAGCGCGGTTGCGGGCGATCGCTGGGCGTTGTTCACCTCAGCTTTGAAAAGCTTCAATATCCCCGCACTGACCGGTGCGTATGGCTTTATCAGCGATGAGCAGGATCGGCAGGCCTGGTTCGCGGCGCTGAAGGGCGCTGATGGCCTCTCTTCTCCCGCCGTACTTGCCGTAACGGCACATATTGCCGCTTACCGCCAGGGGGAAAGCTGGCTGGATGCCCTGCGGGAGTATCTCATAGGCAATCTGCAACAGGTGGCGACGCGGCTCAATCAGGCATTCCCTTGCCTGAACTGGCAACCTCCTCAGGCCACTTATCTGGCGTGGATTGACCTCTCGCCGTTAAAGCTGGATGACCATGCTCTGCAACAAGAGCTGATTGAACATCAGCAGGTAGCGATCATGCCAGGTTATACCTACGGCCCGCAGGGAGCAGGTTATCTCCGGCTGAATGTGGGTTGTCCGCGCAGTAAAGTTGATGAAGGACTTAACCGTCTGATCGCCGGAATAGAAAATTTGCTGTGATAGTGTGCCCTCCAGCTGCCGCCAGGCGGCGGATGGCGCAAATAATCAACACTTGCAGCGGGGATTGCGCAAACCGCTGGCGGAGTTGCGCAAATTGTTTTTATACTGTTATGCACTTTATGAAAATAACCGAGTGCGCCGACATGATTGATACCCAGCTTCCCCTTACCGATATTCATCGCCACCTTGACGGCAATATTCGTGCACAAACCATTCTGGATCTCGGCCGTGAGTTTAACCTCACCCTGCCCGCAACCACGCTGGAGCTGCTGCGACCACACGTTCAGGTTACGCAAACCGAACCCGACCTGGTGAGCTTTCTTAACAAGCTGGACTGGGGTGTCAAAGTATTGGGTTCGCTTGATGCCTGCCGCCGCATTGCGATAGAAAATGTGGAAGACGCAGCCCGCGCCGGTATCCACTATGCTGAACTGCGCTTTTCACCGGGCTATATGGCGATGACCCACAATCTGCCGATCCAGGGCGTGGTAGAAGCCGTGATTGACGGCATTCGCACCGGTTGCCAGCAACACAACATTGATGTTCGCCTGACGGGCATTATGAGCCGCACCTTTGGTGAAGAAGCCTGCCTGCGCGAGCTGGAAGGGTTTCTTGCCTGTCGCGACCATATTACGGCAATCGATCTCGCTGGCGATGAGCTGGGCTTCCCTGGCAGCCAGTTCCTGAGCCACTTTACCCTCGCCCGCGATGCCGGCTTCCGCATTACCGTGCATGCTGGTGAGGCCGCTGGCCCGGAAAGCATCTGGCAGTCGATCCGCGAGCTGGGTGCCGAGCGTATTGGCCACGGCGTTAAGGCGATTGAAGATCCGGCGCTGATGGATTTTCTGGCTGCGCATCAGATTGGCGTGGAGTCCTGCCTGACCTCCAATATTCAGACCAGCACCGTTTCCTCGCTGGCGCATCATCCGCTGGCGACCTTCCTCGAGCATAGCATTCTGGCAACCATTAACACTGACGATCCCGCTGTTCAGGGCATTGAGCTGGCGCACGAGTATGAAGTTGCCGCTCCCCAGGCAGGGTTAAGCCCGGCGCAAATCCGCACCGCGCAGGAGAATGGGCTGAAGATTGCGTTTCTGACAGAAGCGGAGAAAGAGGCGGTGCGCGCGCGCGTTGCGGCCTGAACTCTCTGAAAACCCATAAAAAACCCCGCCAGGATTTTGTCCGGGCGGGGTTTTATCAGAGCCAGGCGGCTCATGCTCTACTTCAGTGACAGCGTCTGTCGCTTCTCAGCCGACTGCAGGCCAAGTTCAATCAGCTCCATCACCTGAATCGCTTCTTCCGCTGTAACCGGGTTGTTGCCGTCGCCGTTGATGGCGTCACGCACCCCGGCGTAATAGGCTGGATAGTTGCCGGGTGTGGTCAGCAGCGTTTCTTCTGCCATCATGTCGCCGTTTACCAGCGTCACCACACCGTCGCGCATATCGTAACCCCACTCCTCTTGCGGCGGACGTGCACCCGCTTTCAGGCGATCTTCCTGCGGATCCAGGCCATATTTCACATAGCTGCCTTTGGTGCCATGCACCTGATAACGTGGCGATTCGGCGGCCACCAGCATGCTGGCGTGCAGCACGATACGACGCTGAGGATAGGTCAACACGGCATGGAAGTAGTCAGTGGTCTGCGCGCCGGGGCGCATCTCAGCTAAATCTACGTTGATCGCTACCGGCGAGCCGAAGAGTTGCAAAGCCTGATCGATCAGATGCGGCCCCAGATCGTACCAGATGCCGCTGCCTGCGCCCTTCTGCTCACGCCAGCGGTTACGCACTTCCAGGCGGAAGCGGTCAAAATGGGATTCAAAGTAACGCACTTCACCCAGAGTCCCCGTACTCAGCAGCGTTTTCAGCGTCAGGAAGTCGCTGTCCCAGCGTCGGTTGTGGAAAACAGAAAGCAGCAGCCCTTTAGCCTTTGCCAGCGCATCCAGCTCACGAGCCTGAGAAAGGGTGACGGTAAACGGCTTGTCCACCACCACATGCTTGCCCGCATTCAGCGCGGCTTTCGCCAGCGGGAAATGGGTATCGTTTGGCGTGGGGATCACCACCAGTTGCAGGGTGGGGTCGTCAAACAGGGTTTGCGGGTCTGACACAACCTGGGTGGATGGCCAGTCAGCGTGCACTTTACCGGCATCGCTGCTGGAAACGGCCGCCAGTTCCATCCCGGCGGTGCCCGCGATTAATGGCGCATGGAAGGTCTTGCTGGCGAAGCCGTAACCCACCAGCCCTACACGTATTTTGTCGCTCATTTGCATTCCTCTTGTCCTTTACCCAGATGATTTAAGACTATCAGCAGGGTAAGGACAAGCGGGAATACGCTGAAATATCCCGTTTCGCTTAACTGATGGCGCTTAAATCCCAGGTTTCCTGCGCCACCAGCGCGTCGTGCGCATCGAGCGAACGGCGGCGGAAGTCGCTGGGGCTGACGCCAACGCGTTTACGAAACACGCGGGAAAAATAGAGCTGATCGTCATAGCCCACGATCCTCCCTACGGTGGCAATCGGCTCCTGCGTGGTTTGCAGCAGCAGTTTGGCGCGGATCACACGCTGATCTTCCCGCCAGCGCAGCAAATTAACGCCCATCTGCTCACGAAAGAGATGCGCCAGCCGCGAGGGAGAGAGGCAGACATGGTTAGCCACTTCATCAATTTTCAGCTCACCCGCCAGGTTGCTGGTGACGAACTGACACGCCTCGATCACTCTTGGGTCACGGATCTGCTGATGACTGCGAGGGTCCTCTTCCACCGCACGCAGCAGCAGCCGCTCCAGCAGGTTCATCGCCAGCTCTTCCGCAAACCGCCTGCCGGAAGTATGCGTCTGTTCGATATTGGCAAACAGCCTTTCGAACTCTCCCCGCAGACGCTCCGGCAGCCTCAGCCTGCCCACGCCCTGCTTCTCATCCTGCCACTTCAGCCAGTCGCTCCAGTAGGCGCGCGGACGGAAATAGATCCAGCGATGGTGCCAGCAGTCGCTTTCCGGTGAGCGGCCATAATAATGCGGCGTTTTCGGCTGAAACAGCAGTAAATCGCCCGGTTCACAGTCAAACGCATGTTCATTGTTAAATATCTGACCGCGCCCTTTGGTGGTGAGGTTGATGATAAAACCTTTCATGCCCTGTGGACGATCAATAAGAAAGTCCAGCCCATCCCCGGCATTGATTGGCGTCATACCGGCGACCAGCCATGCGGTAAACTGATAACCAGGTAAGAGCGGGTTTGACTGCGCAACCGGCGCTAAACGATGGTACATAACGCCTCCTGTCAGGCCGCTTTAGCTTTCTGTTTGTAGCGGTCGAAAATAACCGCCGCTAACAGTATCAGACCGCGCACCACATACTGTGAGAAAGGCGAGATATTCAATAAATTCATCGCATTCTCAACCGTACCGAGGATCAGCACACCTGCCACCACGTAGGAGATTTTGCCGATCCCGCCCTTCAGCGAGACGCCACCCAATACGCAGGCTGAGATCACGATCAGCTCATAACCCAGTGAGGTCATCGGCTGCCCGCTGGTCATGCGCGAGGCGAGAATGATCCCGGCAGCGGCGGAAACCAGGCCCGAGAGAATAAAGATAATGATGCGGGTTCGTACCACCGGCACACCCGCCAGACGAGCCGCTTCTTCATTACCGCCGATAGCCAGCGTGTTGCGGCCAAAAGTGGTTTTGTTCAGCAGGAAACCAAAGATGATCATGGTGCCAATAGTCAGCCACACGGGCGCCGGTACGCCAAACCAGTTGGTATAGCCCAGCGCAAAGAAGCGTTCGTCTTCAATGCCAACGGCCTGACCATCAGAGAAGATATAGGCCAGACCACGTACAATCTGCATCGTTGCTAAGGTGGTAATCAACGCATTGATTTTCAGTTTGGCAATCACAAAGCCATTAATAAAGCCGCAGACCACGCCCAGCAGCAGTCCGGCAGCGATACCGATCCACAGGCTTTCGGTCATGTTGATCACTACGGCGGTGGTCACCCCGGCACAGGCGATAACCGAAGCGACGGAGAGGTCAAAATCACCCGAGGCCAGGCAGAAGAGCATGCCGCAGGCGACCATGCCGGACATCGACATAGCCAGCCCAAGGCCTTTCATGTTAATCAGTGAACCGAAATTCGGCACAAAAATGGTGCAGCCGATAAACAGCACGGCGAAGACCACCAGCATGCCGAAATTATCCCAGATGCGGCTTAAATTCACCCGCTGGGTCGGCGTCGGTGGCGTTGCAGAGGACGTGGTGGAAGATGACATAACGATACTCCTTCTAATCAGGCCACAGCGGCAGTGTGTTGGGTGGTTTTTGGCATAGCAAGACTGAGCGTTAACGCTTCCGTGGCCTGGTCATGGCTGAGCTCACCGGCAATTTCGCCCTCTCTCATCACCAGGATGCGGTCCGCCAGCCCCATCACCTCAGGCAGATCGCTGGAGGCAAACAGCACGGCAATGCCCTGTTCCGCCAGCGCATAAATCAGGGTATAGATTTCGTTTTTGGCCCCGACATCGATGCCGCGCGTCGGCTCATCAAGCAGGATCACTTTCATATCCTCTGATAACCAGCGGCCCAGAATCGCTTTTTGCTGGTTGCCTCCGGAAAGGTTCATAATCAGCTGATCGGCAGAAGGCGTTTTAATATTGAGTGAACGGATATGCTTCGCCGCATTTTTTCCCTCCCACTGATTGTCGATCAGACAGCCAGCGGTAAGATTGTTGCGGCGGGCGCTGATGTTGATGTTGTCCCGCACTGAGTGAACAGGAATGATACCGTCCGCTTTACGATCTTCCGGGCAAAGGAGTATCCCGGCGCGGATCGCATGCGCAGGCTCTTTAATCACTATCGGTTCACCATCCAGCAGCAGTTCGCCGCCGGTGAGTCTGGTCGCGCCAAACAGCCCTTTCATCAGTTCGCTGCGCCCTGCACCGACCAGACCAAACAGGCCCACAATTTCACCGGCATGGACGTTAAGCGAGATCGGCTTCCGCACGCCTTTGGCCTGCACTTCATTCAGTTGCAGCCGTACCGCACCGGTTTTGCGCGGTGAATAGCCAAAGATATCAGCGATATTACGTCCCACCATCGCCTGTACCAGCTCATCGTGCGTGGTGCCAGGGACATCGGTAAAGGTCTGGACATAGCGGCCATCCTTAAACACGGTAATCGCATCGCTCAGGGCGAATATCTCTTCCATGCGATGTGAGACATACAGCACCACGCGCCCCTGCTCACGCAGCTGACGGATCACGCGGAACAGCTGCTCAATCTCACGGGCAGAGAGCGAACTGGTGGGTTCGTCGAAGGCGATAACCTTGGCGTTACGCGCCAGCGCTTTGGCGATTTCAACCATCTGCCACTGCCCCAGAGAGAGCGATTTAAGCGGAGTATCCGGGTCGATATCCATCCCCAGGTTTTTCAGCTGTTCTCCGGCCTCATAACGCAGCAGCTTGCGGTTAACAAAGCCCGCTCTCTGCGGCAGCTGACCCAGATAGATATTCTCTGCCACCGACATTTCCGGCACCAGATGCAGCTCCTGATAGATGATGGCTACCCCCGCATCCAGCGCGGCTGTGGTATGGGTAAAGCTCACGGGCTGACCCTTAAGGCGGATCTCTCCGCTGCTGGGCTGATAGCTGCCGCTGAGAATTTTCAACAGCGTGGATTTTCCCGCGCCGTTCTCCCCCATCAGGGCATGGATCTCTCCGGCACCACATTCAAAGCTGATATCCTGCAAGGCTTTAACGCCGGGAAAGGTTTTCCCGATGCCATGAAAACTCAGATAGGCGGGTTGCGTACTCATTATTCCTCCTGCCGGGTTTACCAGGACGGCGCATTGCGCCGTCCTGGCGGGATTACATCAGGCCTTTTTTCGCCAGTTCCGTTTTGAAGTTGTCGCGGGTGATCAGCACCACGTCGGTCACTTCAGTAAATTTCGCCGGTTCAGCATCTTTGGTTACCCAGTTGTAAAGCATCTGGATGCTCTTGTAGCCATGCACGTCCGGGCTGGGCAACAGTGAACCGTAGAAGCCGGTAGGCTGGCCTTTCGACAGTTCATTGACGGCATCCACACCGTTGATACCAATGCCAATCACATCCGGAGCCTTGAAGCCCTGACCTTCTGTAGCGCGGACGCCACCGAGCACGGTGCTGTCATTCATGCCGAGGATCAGCCAGTGCTTCACGCCCGAATGCTGCACCAGCAGCGAGTTACCAGCATCAAAGGCGCCAGGGATGTCATTAGATTTGGTGGGTACTTTGTAGATCTGTGCTGCCGGGAAACCGGCCGCTTTCAGCGCATCCATTGATCCACTGGTGCGGCGACGAGCGGTATCCAGCTCATCAGCGGTGATCGCCATTACGCCGGTGTCCTTCGCTTCCCAACCGCGTTTCTTCATCTCCTTATAGAGTTCCTGCCCCTGACGCTCGCCAATTTTAGTGGCGGCCATCATCACCAGCGGCACGGTATCCATAGGTTTGCCTTTGGCAGTGACAAATTGATCGTCCACCGCAATGACTTTAAGATCGTAGCTGCGTGCTTTAGCCACGATAGCGGAGCCGAGTTTGGGGTCTGGCGTACAGATAACAAAACCTTTCGCCCCGCTTGCCGCCAGACTGTCGATGGCGTTCAGGGTTTTCTCGCCGTCCGGCACGGCAATTTTGATCACTTCAAAGCCCATCTCTTTGCCGGCTTTATCAGCAAACTTCCATTCAGTCTGGAACCAGGGTTCTTCCGGTTGTTTTACCAGGAAACCCAGTTTCATGGTCTCAGCCATAGCTGAATGTGACATAACGGCTGCAAGGCCAATTGCTGCCAGCGCGTAGGGTATTTTGTGCATGAGGCTCTCCGGCTCAGTACCCGCTTTCAGGCGGTGTGATGTAAACGGTATCATTCCGATTGCTGCCCCGCTAAGGGCTTAAAACCGCAAGTTTTTCGGTCAGGACAGCGAGACCTGTGCCGATGAGCGCTAGTTTTAACGGGAACTTAGCAAGGAAAGGGAGAGCGGTATCACACCCTGTGATTTCAGCGATTTCGTCCATGCATTCAGCAAAATTAACCTTCATGTAACATTAGAGCTGCGTCACATATTCCCGTCCCATGACAGAAAAGTGCATATTTGCAGCGTACTTTGCCTAACCGAAACCCGGCCAAATTCATAGGGTAGTCAGACAGGATTAACCATACCGTCTGGAGATCAGAGAATGCAGTTGGGAGCCATCACAATAGGCCTGGATTTCGGAAGCGATTCGGTTCGGGCATTAGCCGTAGACTGTGCCAGCGGCAAAGAGTTATATGCAGAGGTTGTGGCCTACCCGCGCTGGCAGGCGGGACGCTACTGTCAGAGCCGGATTAATCAGTTTCGCCACCATCCACAGGACTATATAGACGCCTTCGAACAGGCCATACGTGACGTTGTCACCAAATTAACCCCTGAGCAGCGGCAAAATGTTGTCGGCATCGGCGTCGATTCAACCGGTTCAACCCCTGCCCCTGTTGACCGCGATGGCCAAGTGCTGGCGTTACGTCCGGAATTTGCCGACAACCCCAATGCCATGTTCGTGTTATGGAAAGATCATACTGCTATTAAAGAAGCGGAGGAGATCACCAACCTTTGTCACAGCGGAGAGTTTGAAGACTATTCGCGCTTTATTGGCGGCATTTACTCTTCCGAATGGTTCTGGGCCAAGATCCTGCATGTCAGCCGTGAGGATCGTGCCGTGCGTGAAGCCGCCGTTTCCTGGGTCGAGCTTTGTGACTGGGTACCTGCCCTGCTGAGCGGCACTACCGCACCGGCGGCAATGCGTCGCGGACGTTGCGCGGCGGGTCATAAATCGCTCTGGCACCCGGAGTGGCAGGGTTTACCCACCAGCGAGTTTCTAAATGCGCTGGACCCGATGCTGACCCAACACCTGGATACCCCGTTATTCAACGAGACCTGGACCGCTGATTTACCGGTGGGCCAGATCACAGCCGAATGGGCAGAACGCCTCGGCCTGCCCACCACCGTCACCCTTTCCGGCGGCGCGTTTGACTGTCATATGGGCGCGGTGGGAGCGGGAGCAGGCCCTTATACCCTGGTGAAAGTGATCGGTACCTCAACCTGCGACATTCTGATTGCCGATCCGGAGCGCGTTGGCGACCGGGCAATTAAAGGCATTTGCGGTCAGGTAAACGGCAGCGTGATGCCAGAGATGGTAGGTCTTGAAGCGGGCCAGTCAGCGTTTGGCGATATGTACGCCTGGTTCAGCCGCCTGCTCTGCTGGCCGCTTGAGCAGGCGGGCCAGCGTCATCCTGAATTGAGGCCAGAGCTGGAGGCCATCCGCAAAACCCTGCTGAACGATCTGACCCATGCCTGGGCAGAGGATCCGCAACTCGACCATTTACCGGTAGTGCTGGACTGGTTTAACGGCCGCCGCACGCCTTTTGCCAATCAACGTTTGCAGGGGGTCATTACCGATCTCAACCTTGGCACCGATGCGCCAACGCTGTTTGGTGGTTTTATCGCCGCCACCGCCTTTGGCGCCCGTGCCATTATGGAGTGCTTTGAACAGCAGGCTATTCCTGTGGAGAGCATTCTGACGCTGGGCGGCATCGCCCGGAAATCGCCCGCCATTATGCAGGTCTGTTGTGATGTGATGAACCGTCCGCTGGATATCGTCGCCTCTGATGAATGTTGTGCACTGGGCGCAGCGATTTTTGCAGCTGTTGCCGCGGGCGTCTATCCGGATGTCCCTTCTGCTCAGCAAAAAATGGCCAGCCCAATCGCCACGACTTTGCAACCCGATGCCACCCGCGTCGCACGCTATCAACAACTTTATCAACGTTACCTTCAGTGGTGTGAAGTGGCCGAACCTCAGTTTGCCGCTCAGCCGACCCAAATTTAAGGAGAATTACATGACTAAGCCTGCTTCTTACAACGTCTGGTTTGTTATTGGCACCCAGCATCTTTATGGCGCGGAAACCCTTCGCCAGGTTGAACAGCATGGTCAGCAGGTGGTGGACGGGCTGAACCGCGAGGGGAATCTGCCCTTTACGCTGGTGCTGAAACCGCTGGTAAAAAGCCCTGATGAGGCGCTGGCGCTCTGCCGTCAGGCCAATTATGCGGAAGAGTGTCTGGGAATTGTCACCTGGCTGCATACTTTCTCTCCGGCCAAAATGTGGATTGGCGGACTGTCGGTACTGAATAAACCGCTGCTGCAGTTCCATACTCAGTTTAATGCTGAAATCCCGTGGGACAGCATGGATATGGACTTTATGAATCTGAACCAGACCGCACACGGCGGCCGTGAGTTTGGGTTTATTGGCGCGCGCATGCGTCTTCAGCACAGCGTGGTGACGGGACACTGGCAGGATAAAACGACCCAGGAGCGTCTGGGCAAATGGATGCGATCCGCAGCGGCAAAACAGGCCAGTCAGCAGCTGAAAGTCGCCCGCTTTGGCGACAATATGCGTGAAGTGGCGGTAACGGAAGGGGATAAAGTTGCGGCGCAAATCCAGTTTGGCTATTCAGTCAACGGCTGGGGCGTGGGCGATCTGGTGGAGGTTATCAACGGCGTCAGCGAGGGTGATGTTAACGCCCTGGTGGATGAATATGAAAGCCTGTACGAGTTCACCGCCGCCGCCGCAGTAAATGGCGAGAAGCGTCAGAACGTGCTGGATGCAGCAAAAATCGAGCTGGGCATCAAAGGCTTTTTACAGAATGAAGGCTGCATGGCGTTCACCACCAATTTCCAGACTTTACACGGCATGACCCAGTTGCCGGGTCTGGCGGTACAGCGTCTGATGCAACAGGGCTATGGATTTGCAGGCGAAGGCGACTGGAAAACCGCTGCGCTGCTGCACATTTTTAAAGTGATGGCGACAGGTCTGCCGGGCGGCACCTCCTTTATGGAGGATTACACCTATCACTTCTCACCGGGTAATGAGCTGGTTTTAGGCTCGCATATGCTGGAAGTCTGCCCTTCCATTGCCAAAGAGAGCCGTCCGCTGATTGACGTGCAGTATCTGGGCATTGGTGGCAAGGCCGACCCGGCCAGGATGATTTTCTCTTCACCGGCAGGCCGCGCGGTCAATGCCAGCGTGGTGGATATGGGCGACCGTTTCCGTCTGCTGGTGAACGTGGTGGATGCTATTGAGCAGCCAAAACCGCTGCCTAAGCTTCCTGTCGCCCGTGCGCTATGGCATGCACAGCCGTCGCTGGCAACAGCTTCAGAAGCGTGGATACTTGGCGGCGGCGCGCACCACACGGTGTTCAGCCAGGCGCTGACGGTCGAAGATATGCGCCAATATGGTGAGATGCACGGCATTGAGGTGTTGATCATCGACGAGGAAACCACCCTTCACGGTTTCAAAGACGCTTTGCGTTGGAACGAGGCATTTTACCGTCTGAATCAGCGCTAACCGTTATCCGCTTTTGATTTTCAGCAACGCCCACTTAACGTGGGCGTTTTTATAAGCGCAGGTCGTCCGCCGGGCTGTTATTTCAGCGTGCCGGGAATCAGATCGTTGCCGCCGTTAAGGGTGAAGGTTATTTTCTGATGCAGGTTTTTATAAGGTTTATTGATCTCAAATCGCCATTGCGCCATCGCAGCAATCACCACTTCATCAAACAGGTGTTGAGGCTCTGATTCTCTAATCCGCATTTCACTCACTTTCCCGTCCGCTCCGACATCGTAGTCAAACTTCACAAAGCCAGTGATATGGTTCCTGTAGGCGTAAACCGGATAGTTTGGTTTGACTTGCTTGATTATTCCAGGTTTTCTGGAGGGAGTGACTGGCGTCGTTGAGCAGGCAGTAATAAATAAAGAAATAAGAACAATTAAAGGTTTAAGCATAACAACATCCTGTTGATAAGAATGGCGGGCATCTTAGCGTATTCCGGTTGCTCTGGGAATATTCATCAGAGAGGCTAATGCTTTGGCACTACGGAGCACCATCCGTTAAATTTAGCCTTATTGGTGAGTTTGGCATTCATACAGGTCAAGACCGGGTGCGGTGGCAAGGCGTCACCACAGGGCACGTTATCCGAGACGTCGTGAATCCATCCCTGGAGACCTGGATGCCGCATCCCTGCGGCATACACTCGGCGTACGTGCCCTGTGGTGCCACCCAAAATGTTCGCTGTTGTCGGTGAGTTCAGTGCTTGCACAGGTCAAAAGCTGACAGTGCCAAATTTGTGCCGGGGCAATGCTTTGGTTTTGCTTTTGGCTTTGGTTTTGCTTTTGGCTTTGGTTTTGCTTTTGGCTTTGATTTTGGTTTTGGTTTTTCAAACAGGCAACACTAAAGCTATTGGGAAGGGAGAATGGGCTGATAAGCAAAAGCTAAGCGGCATGGACGCCGCTTCGCAGCCCCCATGGAGGGGTTCACGGCGTTTTTGTGTTCAGCCCATTC
>NZ_JAWVWP010000018.1:0-40890 GCF_033657285.1 Erwinia sp. MMLR14_017
CGGGTCGTTAGCTCAGTTGGTAGAGCAGTTGACTTTTAATCAATTGGTCGCAGGTTCGAATCCTGCACGACCCACCAATGTAAAAAGGCGCCCTAAAGGCGCCTTTTTGCTGTGCGCCATTCGTGTAGGATTTGAACCTGCAGCAGGTCGAGTCGAACGAAGAGAGACAGCGTTGCCATGAGCAACGACCCGGCAGGGCGAGGCAGAGCCGAGTCATCCTGCACGACCCACCAATGTAAAAAGGCGCCCTAAAGGCGCCTTTTTGCTGTCTACGATTTATGGATTTTTCTTGGCCGTGCAGCTGCGGCATAGATTAAAGGCTTGTCGCCTGTGGTGCTGGTAGCCGGATCAGACAGAACAGATTGCTGAATTGAAAAGCATGTCGTCTGAAGGGCCAGTAGCCAGGTCAGGAAGAGCGGGCTGAACACAAAAACGCCGTGAACCCCTCCCTGGGGGCTGCGAAGCGGCGTCCATGCCGCTTAGCTTTTGCTTATCAGCCCGCTCTCCCTTCCCCACAGCATTGGTGTTGCCTGTTACAGAAAATCAAAACCAACTTCCAGGTCCAAATCCAAATCCAAATCCAAATCCAAATCCAAATCCAAATCCAAATCCAAATCCAGCATCAAATCTGGTTTTGACCTGTGTGAATACCAGGCCAACCAGCAACACTGAATTTAACGGGTGGCACCCCGGAGTGCATTAGCCGAGTGTCTGCCGCAGGGATGCGGCAGCCAAGTCTCCAGGGATGGATTCACGACGTCTCGGATAAGGCACTCTGGGGTGACGCCTTTGCACCGACCCGGTTTTGACCTGTGTGGACGCCAGGCCAACCAACAACACTGAACTTAACGGGGGCGCCCCGGAGTGCCTTAGCGAGGCGTCTGCCGCAGGGATGCGGCATCAAGGTTTGCGCTAATGCCGCGCAACATACCAAAGTTAACATTTCGCACTACGACGTCCCGAATAATGTGCTCCGTGGTGACGCTTTTCCACCGCACCCGGTTTTAGTCTTTAATAACGTGCCCCGGAGTAATGCTTTTCCAGCACATCCGACTCAGCCCTTAACCGGCGCCAGATTTTTCCAGATATGCATCACTGCATAGCTGCGCCACGGACGCCAGGCTTGTGACAACCGTTCCGCCTCATTGGCCGTCACGCCACCCAGATTCTTCCTTATCACAATATCGCCATGGGGGAAGGCGTCAGGCCAGCGGAGCGCACGCATCGCAATATAGTGCGCCGTCCATTCGCCAATACCCGGCTGAGTCATCAGGCTGATGATAGCCTGTTCAGGATGCGTGGTGGCATCCAGCCTGAGATCCCCGCTTTCACACGCTGTCGCCAGCGCTATCAGCGTCCGGGCGCGGGCACTGACAATGCCCAGGCTGGCTACCTCATCAAGCGTTGCCGTGGCCACTCTGCCTGCAGGCGGTGTAAGCCGGTTTAGCTCAGGGAAGGGAGTCTGGATGGGCTCACCAAAAGCCTCAGCAAAACGCCCTCCAATCGTAGTGGCAGCCTTGACCGTGATTTGCTGCCCCAGAATAGCCCTGACGACCATCTCAAAAGCGTCAAAAGCGCCCGGCACTCGCAGTCCCGCATCTTTTATCAGACTTTCCCTTAGCAGAGGCTCCTGCTCAAGATGGGCGGCTATCCGATCGGGATGGGCGTCCAGGTCGAACAAATTTCGCAAACGCCTGAGTAATACAGGCAGCACAGGCGTAAGAGAGTGAGTAAACTCGACGCTTAACCCCGACTTCTCAGGCACCTGAATCACCCGGACCCAGCCCGTATGCGCTCCCAGACGCACGGTACGCGCATAACTCTGCTTATCCACACTCTCTACGCCCTTTAGCGCACGTAAGCTCAGGAAGGAGAGCAGGGCAGCCCAGTTATAGGGCGGGCGATAGCTCAGCAGTAAAGTTGAGGTTTCACTATTGATCATATGGCCCGGCTCACTTGCCGCTTTTCTTAATCGCGTAGGCGGCATGCGGTACTGACGATTAAACACCTCATTAAAGCGCCGCAGGCTGGCAAAGCCGCTGGCATAGGCCACTTCCGTTACCGGCAATGTCGTCTCGGTTAACAATTGCTTGGCCAGCAGCAGACGGCGTGTCTGCTTCAGTTCAAGAGGTGAAACGCCTAACTCCTTGTGCACAATGCGCCGCAGCTGCCTGAGACTCAGCGAAAACTGCGCGGCAATTTCTTCAAGGCTGTCGATATCTTCAATCAGCCCCTCCTCGATGCGCTGGATCAGCAAATCAGCTACGCGGTGGCTGCTGTCTACCGGGGCGTTACCAGGCGCAAGTTCAGGACGGCAGCGCAGACAGGGCCGAAAAGCGGCTTTCTCTGCCGCTTCGGCGCTGTCAAAAAACAGGCAGTTTTCCTGACGCGGCGGCTTCACCGGGCAGATCGGTCGGCAATAAATGCCGGTGGAAGTCACGCCGACAAAAAACACGCCGTCGAAACGCACATCTCGGGAGGTCATGGCACGGTAAGCTATCTGTGTATCAATCATAAACGGGTTCCGTCATGTTGGCTTCAGGGCAGAGTAGGAGCAATCAGAGTGCTGCGCTAGCCGTTTTCGGACATCTTGTTATCTGAGTTCACTGTCCGAAAACGGCTAGCTTAAGCCTGGTGTTCAGCGATAATAGAGCCTGTCCCTGAAACAGGGCATGACAGAGGGAGAAACCAATGAGCTATTTCTATAAATTGATGCCTTCGCCCGTAGGCGTACTGACACTGATAGCCAGCGACAAGGGCGTCGCCGCCATCCTGTGGGAAAATGAAAACCCTAATCGTGTCAGGCAGATGGCTACCGAAGAAGATCCTGCGCATCCGGTACTGGTGGAAACAGAGCGCCAACTGAAAGAGTATTTTGCCGGCGAACGCACCACCTTTACCGTTACGCTGGATTTTATCGGAACCGAATTTCAGAAAAAAGTCTGGCAGGCGCTGGTGGCTATTCCCTTTGGCGAAACGCGCAGCTATGGGGAGATTGCCCGCCAAATCGGCCATCCTAAAGCTGTCCGGGCAGTTGGGGCGGCAAACGGCAAAAATCCTATCTCTATTATTGCACCCTGCCACAGGGTTATTGGATCTAACGGTAAGCTGACCGGCTTTGCTGGCGGCCTTGAGGCCAAAGCCTTCCTGCTTAATATTGAAATCAGGCAGCCCGGCAATTTCGTTCTTAAGTGATCGCCATCACATCCCGACATCACCCTGAAAATTTCAGCGACACAGGCGACTATTTCGGCTATCGTGTTTAGCATATAAAACAAAGCTGCCGTTGGCTGGCGCGGAAAAGCACATTTCCGCTGTTTTGGTTAAGTTAAAAAAACGAGAGTCGCGATATGAGCCTGATGTTCGATCCTGAAACTGCCATCTATCCTTTCCCGCCCAAGCCTGCCCATTTATCCGGCGAGGATAAGCAGTTTTATCGGGAGAAAATCAAGCGATTGCTGAAAGAGCGCAATGCAGTCATGGTCGCGCATTATTACACCGACCCGGAAATTCAGGCGCTGGCGGAAGAGACCGGCGGATGCGTAGCGGACTCCCTGGAGATGGCGCGCTTCGGCAGCCAGCACGCTGCCAAAACGCTGCTGGTGGCTGGCGTGCGATTTATGGGCGAGACGGCTAAAATCCTCAGCCCGGAAAAAACTATCCTGATGCCCACCCTGCAGGCGGAATGCTCTCTGGATCTCGGCTGCCCTATAGAAGAGTTCACTCGTTTTTGTGATGCGCACCCTGACCGCACGGTAGTGGTTTACGCTAATACCTCAGCGGCGGTAAAAGCCCGCGCGGACTGGGTTGTCACCTCCAGCATTGCAGTGGATCTGATTGAACATCTGGACAGTCTGGGCGAGAAAATTATCTGGGCGCCGGACCGCCATCTCGGGCAATACGTCACGCGGCAGACCGGCGCCGATATTCTCTGCTGGCAGGGCACCTGTATCGTGCACGATGAATTTAAAACCCAGGCGTTGCAGCGCATGAAGGCCCTTTACTCGGACGCGGCGGTGCTGGTTCATCCGGAGTCGCCGCAGGCGATTGTGGATCTGGCGGATGCGGTAGGCTCGACCAGCCAGCTGATCCAGGCGGCCAAAACGCTTCCTCATCCGCAAATGATAGTGGCGACCGACCGCGGCATCTTTTACAAAATGCAGCAGGCGTGTCCGGAGAAAGAGCTGCTGGAAGCGCCAACGGCAGGAGAGGGCGCCACCTGTCGCACCTGCGCTCACTGTCCGTGGATGGCAATGAACGGACTGAAGGCAATTGCAGAAGGCCTCGAACAGGGCGGCAGCGAGCATGAAATTCAGGTCGATGCTGCCCTGCGCGAAGGGGCGTTGATCCCGCTGAATCGTATGTTAACCTTTGCAGCAAGTTTAAAGGGGTAATTCCTGACCCTCTTGATCAGGAAAAGGTGCCAATATGGATTTTTTTAGCACGCATAATATTTTGGTTCACATTCCTCTCGGCACTGGCGGTTACGATCTCTCCTGGATTGAAGCCATTGGTACCGTGGCGGGGCTGCTCTGTATCTGGCTGGCCAGCCTGGAAAAAATCATTAACTACGCCTTCGGCTTGATCAACGTTACCCTGTTTGCAGTGATCTTCTTCCAGATCCAACTCTATGCCAGCCTGCTGTTACAGCTGTTCTTCTTTGTCGCCAATATCTACGGCTGGTATGCCTGGAGCAGGCAGACGGCAGACAATCAGCACGTTCTTCAGATCCGTTGGATGACGCTGCCGAAAGCGTTGGGCTGGACAGCGGTATGTGTGGTGGCGATCGCGCTGATGACGCTCTATATCAACCCGGTCTTCGCCTGGCTCACTAACATAGCGGTATCGGTAATGCAGGGTATGGGGCTGGCTGTGACCCTGCCAGAACTGCAGCCGGATGCCTTCCCGTTCTGGGACTCCTGTCTGATGGTGTTGTCGATTGTGGCGATGATCCTGATGACACGGAAATATGTGGAGAACTGGTTGCTGTGGGTGGTGATCAACGTCATCAGCGTGATGATTTTTGCCCGACAGGGCGTCTATGCCATGTCGCTGGAGTACGCTATCCTGACGCTGATCGCCCTGAACGGCTGCTGGTTGTGGATTAAAAGCGCCCGCGAACAAGGTTCTCAAGCGCGCTCCTGACGTTTAATGATGATGGTGGGCATGAGTATGATCGTGCCCACCGCTTCCCCAGCTCAACTCGCAGTCGCCGTCCGCACATCCCTGATATTCCATCTGCACCGTGGCATGCTCTATCTGATAATGCTCATGTAGCCAGTGATGAATTTTGTGCAGCAGCGCATCATGGTCGTAAGGCGGAATAACGTGGACATGCAGCGTCATCACCGGCTTTTCCCCAACCTGCCATAAGTGAATATGATGCACGTTGCGAATTTCCGGGATACCAAGCGTTAACGCCCGCTTCAGCTTATCCACATCCAGCGACGCTGGCGCGCCCTCCAGCAGTTCATGAAAACTCTCTTTCATCAGCGCCCATGCGCTGCGCAACACCAGTAAAGAAACCAGAATCGATAAGATAGGGTCAACAGGCGTCCAGCCGGTGTACATGATGATCAGCGCGGCGACAATCGCCCCGACCGAGCCCAGCAAATCCCCTAAAACATGCAGTGCCGCTGCCCGAACGTTAAGGTTCTTCTCTTCACTCCCACGATGCAACAGCCAGAATGAGAGCAGATTAGCCAGTAAACCCGCGATAGCGATGCCCAGCATAAAACCGCCAGCAATGGGTTCAGGATGCATAAAGCGGATTACGGCTTCCCAGACAATCAGCACGGTGATAATCACCAGAGCTATCGCATTAATAAACGCGGCCAGGGTGGTCAACCGCAGCAGACCAAAGGTATGGCGGGCATTCGGCTTACGTTGGGCAAACTGAACCGCCAGCAGCGCCATTAACAGGGCTGCGGCATCGGTCAGCATATGTCCGGCATCCGCCAGCAGGGCCAGAGAGCCGGAAAGCAGGCCGCCAGCGACTTCTGCCACCATAAACAGCGCGGTGACGATGAAAGCGGCCAGAAGGCGGGAACGGTTTCCTGTTCCTTCAGAGTGGGTGTGCGCCATAAATTTCCAGTTCAGTGAGTAGACTTTCCGTTAATGATATCAATAAATTCAGATCGGCTGCAGGCTCTTGCCCTGCGCGACATTGTTCAATAATGCGCTGGCACAGTTTTTCGCCGTCGCCATAGCCTAACATCTGCCAGCTGCCTTTCAGGCGATGAGCCGCTTTTTCAGCGTTATCCCAGGCATGCTCAGCCAGCGCCGACTTCAGCCTGTCGCTATCTTCACGCAGGGTGCGCTGAAGCGTTTGACGAATTTTGCCGAAAAAGAGGTCATCTTCGCCGGCCAGCTTCCAGAGCCGTTCCTCCAGACCCGCCATTGACTGAGCAGCCAGGATTGGCTCAATTTCACGCAGCGTGACGGGTTTCAGCAGCACTTTATCGCTTACCGCCAGGATGGCAGGGCGGGAAAGGAGGTCTGCATCGGCAGAACAGATAACAATACGACTATGCGACGATCGCAGACGTTCGCGACGGCGCAGGATCTTTGCCACCGTCAGGCCATCCGGGTGCGGCATGCTGAAATCGATAAAGAGCAGATCATAGTGTTCTTTTGCAGCCAGCAGCGCCCGGCCATCCGGAAAGCACTCTGCTGCAATACCGAACCAGGCAAGCTGCTGTTGCATCACCAGCAGGTTGGTAGGATGGTCATCCACAATGGCTACTCTGAGCGGACTGACAGGTCGGCTGAAGGTAGAGGCAGGCAGCGGTTCGGCGGGAACCCGATCTGCCGTAAGCATTTGCAGAGGAAGGATAACCGTCAGCGTCGTACCGCGCCCCGGCGCAGAGTCCAGCCGGATCTCTCCCGCCATACGGGCCACAATCTCTTTACAGATTGACAGCCCCAAACCGCTGCCCTGTACAGAGAGCTGACGACCGGAAGGGGTCTGATACCAGGGTTCAAAGAGTTTAGCCTGCTCAGCCGCCGGGATGCCGCTGCCGGTGTCGATCACCCTCAGGCAGAGATGCTGCTTCGCCTCATCTGCCGCCAGCGTGACGCGTATCTCGCCCTGCCGGGTAAATTTAATGGCGTTACCGATCAGATTATAGGCAATCTGCTGCAACCGCTGCTCATCAATAAGAATCCATGCCGGTAATGGGGGAACGGCTTCGACCCGGAAAACCGGCCCGTCAGGCCGCATCAGAGGATGATAAAAATCCGCGAGACGGTTCAGCCACTTGGCCGGATCCAGCGGCTGCGGCACCAGAGTAAAACTGTTGCTTTCCAGCTTGGCGTGATCCTGAAGATCGTTCAGCAGCGTCATCAGGGCGGAGGCGCTGCTGTGGATCACGGTCAGATTTTTCGCCGCAGGCTGGCGTGAGACCTCCACTTCCAGCAGCCCAAGAATCGCCTGCATGGGGGTGCGTAGCTCATGACTTACCGTAGCCAGAAACTGGCTTTTCATCTGATTAGCCCGCTCGGCCTCTTCGCGCTCCAGCTCCAGCTGCCGTCGTTGTCTCCGCTCCCGGCGCTGCTCCAGATAACGACGCAGCAGCAGGATTAACAAGAAAAGAATGGCAAACAGCGCGGCTATCAGTACAAACAGAGAAACGGGCCGCATCTGACCCTCGCCGCTCTCTGCCAGCACCGAGCTGTTACTGCTCCAGTTTTCCCGCATACGCTGCTGCGTGTCGGCAGGAATTTGTTGCAGGCTGCTGTTGAGCAGGGTTCTTAACAGCGGAAAGTCAGGGCTGACGCCAAGAGTGATGGGCCATGCGGTATCGCTGGCGGCAAAAGCAAGACGCAGCGCATTACTGTAGCGGGACTGGATCAGCCAGCGGGCAGAAATAACGTTATCTACCAGCGCGTCGATTTGCCCGTTTGCTAACGCATCGTAGAGCGTTTTGCTCTCTTCAAACGTCACAATTTTGACCTCTGCGGGGATCAGCTGCCGGGCAATATCGCCACGCCGGATACCGACGCGCAATCCTTTAAGCTGCTGCCAGCCGGTCACGGGCGGTGACATCTGACCAACGTAAACGCCCCAGAGCGCACGCCAGACCGGTAACGTATTGGTACGCATGGCATCGTCACTGGTTAGCGGCAGAGTGAGTTGGATCATCGCCCGTCCCTGATCAACCAGCGCCTGAGCCTGTTCAGCATTGCTTACCCACCAGGGTTGAAAGCGCAGCCCGGTGTTCTGCCCGATAATATTCAGCAACTCTATGCTGTAACCGCTGGGCTGGCCGCCGGGGCCACGGAAGCTCCAGGGGTAATCATCGCTGATGGCGGCATAGGTAACCACCGGATGCTGCTCTGTCCAGCTACGCTCCATCGGGGATAAGTGGGCTGTATTGGTGTCCTGATAACGGGGAAGCTGGCTGCTCCAGCGACCCTGAATACCGTTAACTACCTCCATTGGCAGCTGCCGGAAAGCGGTGTCGATACGGTCAGTGAGCGGCTGGCTGGTGGTGACGGCCTGCAAACGCAGCTCACCCGGATTGAGGGACGAAGCAAGCTGGTAAATCTGGCCCTGCTGCAGCTGGCTCAGCAAAAAACCGGCGCTGGTTTCATCAGCGACCACATAGTCGCTTTGATTATTCAGCAGGGCATAAAGCGCCTGCAAATCATTGTCCACCACTTTCCAGTGGTGCTTTTTAGCGAAGTCAGGAGAAATAAGCTTTAGCGTGGCGCGGCTGACGGTAATCTGCGCATCAGCTGAGTTAAACATCACCGGGCGGAGGTTATCGCGGCTGCGGTAGATGCGTAGCGGGCTGGAAAACCAGGGCTGTGTTGCGCTTAGTCCGGGGGAGAGCGTTTGCTGCGGGACCCCGAAGATGATATCTAACTTCCCCGTCTGTAAAGCCTGCAACAAGGCCTGCCAGTCGGCATAACTTTCAACCTGAAATTTCATGCCGGTAGTCTGCGTCAGCGCCACCAGATAATCGGCGTTAATACCATAGAGATCCTGGCCCACTACCATATTCCAGGGGGTACTGTTGTCCCGCAGGATCCCCACGCGCAGGATCTTCTCCTGCCAGCGTGCGGGTTGCTCCAGCGGCATCATCTCCTGCGGCAGCGTGATGCTGCTGACAGGCCTTAACGCTGCCTCCGCCCTCAGGCAAAACAGCATAAGCAGCAGGCAGAGAACCCAGCCTTTCACTGCTGAGATTTCCAGAATCCAACCAGCTCCACCACCGAGCTGGCCCCGGTTTTATCCATGATGTTCTTTTTATGTGTGCTGACCGTTTTATTACTGATATTAAGCTGTCCGGCAATTTGCAGGTTAGAGAGGCCTTTTGCCAGCAGGCCAAGGATTTGCTGCTCTTTACTGGTCAACACGCTGGTTGTGACATTACCGGCGCTGGCCGGGAAAGCCTGCTGGCCGCCCAGCACGGCCAGTATAGCGGAGAGAAGCTGCGGCACAGGCTGACGCTTGGCAACGTAGCCGGTCGCGCCTGCGGCTTCAGCCAGACGTTGATAAAGGCGCTCTTCCTGGGCGGAATAAACGATCACTGGCAGCAGGGGAAAATGGCGGCGGATATATTTCAACAGCTGGAGGCCGTCGCCGTCAGGCAGACCAATATCCAGCACGACCACATCCACTTTCTGTGCCGAAAGCTTCTCTCTGGCACTGTTTTCGTCTTCTACCGCTAACAAATGAAAAGGAACAGGGGCATGCGCCAGAGCCGCTTCAAGTGCAACCTGGACCAGCGGATGATCGTCTATCAGCAGTAGCGTAAACATGGAGTTATCCGCGAAAAAACAGGGTGTTCAAGAATAGCGTAATGGCAGGGGGAAGCAACAGGCGCAAAAAAGGAGAGCCACAGCTCTCCTCTTATTCACCAGATGGCGTATTACTGCGTAGTACCATCGGTTTTGGTATCAGCACCTGGACCGACTTTTTTATTGATGTCGGGGCATTTACCATCTTTGCACTGGGTATTCTGGTCAATCTCATTGGCCGTCATTTTTTTGTGATGTTTCATCTTCTGGTGGGTACCGGAAGTTGCATCGCCAGTGTTATTGATTTGACTGTTATCGACCTTATTCGGGGCAAGATTCTCTTTGGCGCTACCTGCTGCCGCACCAGCCTCTGCTGCCTGGTTAGCGGTACCATTATTGCCGCCAGCAGCCATTGCTGCGCCACTGCCCAAAGTCATTGCTGCGGTCAGGAATACGATTGCAAACTTATTCATCATTATGCTCCGTTAAATTTTGAATATGGTTTAACCAAACCCCTGTGAAATGTGGTTTGAATAAAATATCAAAAAAGCTGAAATAACATCCGCACAGGCTCACCCTGTTGAAAGTCGGTGATCTTTATGCGTTTTTTTTAAATGTTCACGCTGTTAAGTGTAGTTCAGGATAGGAAAACAGCAAATCCGATCGCCAATAAGTTCTCTAAAGTCGATTTACAGTACGGTGCACACGCGATAAATTGGGCCTGATGCGCCCGATGTGCATAACGGCCTTTAAAACAGTGGAAAGATTATGAATTATCAGAATGATGACTTAAGAATCAAAGAGATAAAAGAACTGCTCCCCCCGGTTGCTCTACTTGAAAAGTTTCCTGCCACGGAGATGGCGGCAAAGACCGTTTCCGATGCCCGTCAGGCCATTCATAATATTCTTAAAAAAACGGACGATCGCTTATTAGTGGTGATTGGCCCATGCTCTATTCACGACACCGTAGCGGCGAAGGAATATGCAGCGCGTCTGCTGAAGCTGCGTGAGGAGTTAAGCGATTCACTGGAAGTGGTGATGCGGGTCTATTTTGAAAAGCCGCGAACCACCGTCGGCTGGAAAGGGCTGATTAACGATCCGTACATGGATGGCAGCTATCAGATCAATGACGGCTTGCGTATCGCCCGTAAACTGCTGGTTGATATCAACGACACTGGCCTGCCTGCGGCGGGTGAGTTCCTGGATATGATCACGCCGCAGTATATGGCTGACCTGATGAGCTGGGGTGCTATTGGTGCAAGGACCACAGAATCTCAGGTACACCGCGAACTCTCTTCCGGGCTATCCTGTCCGGTTGGGTTCAAAAACGGTACCGATGGCACCATCAAAGTTGCTATCGATGCTATTAATGCCGCCAGCGCGCCACACTGCTTCCTCTCTGTCACCAAATATGGTCATTCCGCTATCGTAGAGACCAGCGGTAACGGTGACTGCCATATTATCCTTCGCGGTGGTAAAGAGCCAAACTACAGTGCGCATCACGTCAGTGCCGTTAAAACCGGTCTTGAGAAGGCGGGCCTGGCGCCGCAGGTGATGATTGACTTCAGTCATGCCAACAGCAGCAAGCAGTTTCAGAAGCAGCTGGTGGTAGCGGATGATGTAGCCCAACAGATTGCGGAGGGCGAAAGAGCGATTATCGGCGTGATGATCGAAAGCCACCTGGTGGAAGGTAATCAGAATCTGGAAAGCGGCGAGCCGCTGGTCTATGGCCAGAGCGTAACTGACGCCTGCATCGGCTGGAATGATACGGAAACCGTGCTTCGTCAGCTGGCACAGGCAGTGAAAACCCGTCGCGGTTAGCAGCCCCAGCAATAAAAAATCCGCCAACTGGCGGATTTTTTATTGCTCAGAAACTTCTCTTCACTGGAAGGGGAGTTTTACTTCGCTTTACCCTGGTTTGCCACGGCCGCCGCTTTTGCAGCGATTTCGTCAGCATCACCCAGATAGTAATGTTTGATTGGTTTGAAGTTTTCGTCGAACTCATAAACCAGCGGCACGCCGGTTGGGATATTCAGCTCAAGGATCTCTTCTTCACTCATGTTATCCAGGTATTTCACCAGCGCGCGCAGGGAGTTACCGTGAGCCGCGATGATCACTTTCTCGCCGCTTTTCATACGTGGCAGAATTGACTCGTTCCAGTAAGGCAGCACGCGGTCAATAGTCAGCGCCAGGCTTTCGGTGGTAGGCAGCTGCTCTGGGGTCAGTTTGGCGTAACGTGGGTCATGGCCAGGGAAGCGCTCATCAGCACGATCCAGCTCTGGTGGGGTGACGGCGAAGCCGCGACGCCACTGTTTAACCTGATCGTCGCCATATTTGTTGGCGGTTTCCGCTTTATCCAGACCCTGCAGCGCACCGTAGTGACGCTCGTTCAGGCGCCAGGATTTTTCAACCGGCAGCCAGACCTGATCCACTTCGTCCAGAATGTTCCACAGCGTATGAATGGCACGTTTCAGCACGGAGGTATAAGCGAAATCGAAGGTAAAGCCCTCTTTTTTCAGCAGCTGACCTGCGGCTTTCGCTTCGGTACGGCCTTTATCGGAAAGGTCCACATCGTACCAACCGGTAAAGCGGTTTTCATTATTCCACTGGCTTTCGCCGTGACGTACCAGAACCAGCTTAGTTACAGCCATAGCTTAACTCCTTAATAATCTGACGTTTCTATGATAATGGTAAACCGGAAATTGCGCGTCACACCCTGGCGGCAATTTTACAGGCCATTACCATAACGGAAATCTGCGCACCGCGTAAGCCTGTCACGACGCTGATGCGCGTTTTTCATGCGCTGAGTCAAACCGCCGTCAGGCGGTAGCGCGTCACCGACTGATACGATTCACCCGGTTTCAGCCAGCAGTCTGGCTGCGGCCACTCCGGGTGATTCGGCGAGTCAGGCAAAAACTCGCTCTCCAGTGCGATACCCTGAAACGCAGTATAGACGCCCTGTTCACGAGCCGGGGTGCCTTGCAGATAATTGCCCGAGTAAAATTGCAGCGCAGGCGCGGAGGTAAATACGGTGAGCTGCAGTTGACCATCCTCAGACCAGAGTTCAGCCGCAGGCTGAGCTTCCTGCTGAGGGTTGAGCAGGAAAGCATGGTCATAACCTTTGACGGCGCGCTGGTCCTCATCCTGCAGGAACTCTTCTGCCACCGTTTTAGGCTGACGGAAGTCAAAGCTGGTGCCTGCTACCGCTTTGAGCGCAGCATTGGGAATACCTTCGCTGTCAACGGGCAGATAGCGCTCTGCATGCAGCTGGAGTTTATGGCCGCGTGCATCGCCATGCTGCGCATCAAGGTTGAAATAGGCATGATTGGTCAGATTGACCGGACAGGCCCGATCGGTAGTAGCGTGATACTGAATGGTGAGCGTGTTGTCATCTTCCAGGCGATAGAGCAGGGTAACCAGCAGATTGCCCGGATAGCCCTGATCGCCATCCGGCGAGTCCAGCTGATACTCCACTTCCTGTTCTGCCTGACGCACAATTTGCCAGCGACGGTTGTGGAACCCTTGCGGGCCGCCGTGCAGCTGATGCGGTCCCTGGTTGGCGGCCAGGGGCCAAGTTTTGCCTTCCCGGCTGAAGGTGGCGTTAGCGATACGGTTGGCATAGCGCCCCACGGTTGCGCCAAGATAGGCCGTCTGTTTCAGATAATCTGAAGGCGTGGCGCAGCCCAGCAGCGCTTCACGGACGCGGCCATCTTTCATCGGTACGCGCGCGGAGAGCCAGGTTGCGCCCCAGTCCATAAACGTCGCCACCATGCCGCCCGCGTTGCGCAGGGTGGTGATGTGCCATGGCTGACCGTCAGGCGCATGAGAAGTCTGTTCTGTCAGCACAATCCGGCTCCTTCTGATGCTTTGCAGACATAGAAAGTCTCTTTGATGCCCGATTTGGCTTCATACTGCTCAACCACGGCAGCTTTGACTTCATCAACCAGATCCAGCGGCATCAGCGCCACCACGCAACCGCCGAAACCGCCGCCGGTCATACGCACGCCGCCGCGATCACCCAGCGTCGCTTTTACGATATCCACCAGCGTATCGACAGGGGGAACGGTGATCTCAAAATCGTCACGCATTGAGGCGTGCGATTCGGCCATCAATACCGCCATACGGGCCAGATCGCCTTTTGCCAGCACGTCGGCGGCTTCCAGCGTACGGGCATTCTCGGTCAGCACGTGGCGCACGCGTTTCGCCACTATCGGGTCAAGGCTGGCTTCCTGTGCCTGGAACTGCTCAAGCTTCACGTCCCGCAGAGAGGTGTGGCCAAAGAATTTAGCGCCCGCTTCACACTGTTCGCGACGGACATTGTACTCGCTACCGACCAGACTACGACGGAAGTTGGTATTGATGATCACCACCGCAATCTCTTCTGGCATCGGCACCGGACGCGTGCTCAGCGTGCGGCAGTCCAGCAGCATGGCGTGATCTTTTTTGCCAAGAGCGGAAATCAGCTGATCCATAATGCCGCAGTTACAGCCGACGAACTGGTTCTCTGCTTCCTGACCGTTAACCGCAATCTCTGCGCCCTCTAACGGCAGCTGATAAAGCTGTTGGAACACGGTGCCTACCGCCACTTCCAGCGAGGCAGAGGAGCTGAGGCCTGCGCCCTGCGGCACGTCACCGGCGATAACCATATCCACACCGCCAAAGTCCTTGTTACGCTTCAGCAGATGTTTAACCACGCCGCGCACATAATTGGCCCACATCTGATCTTTCAGCGGTTCAATGGGTTCGTCGAGCGAGAAAATATCTTGTTGTTTATCGTAATCTGCGGCAATAACGCGAACCTGCCGATCGTCACGCTTAGCACAGGCGATGACCGTCTGATAATCGATAGCGCAAGGGAGAACAAAACCGTCATTGTAATCGGTATGTTCACCAATCAGATTGACGCGCCCTGGTGCCTGAACAGTGTGGTCGGCGGCATAACCAAATGCGTCGCTGAAAATCTGGTGAGTCAGAGTCTTTAAAGTCATTGTTATGCTCCCGTCTCGCGGAAATGAATATCACTGACGGAACGCAGACGTTCGGCTGCCTGTTCCGCGGTTAAGTCGCGCTGGGTTTCTGCCAGCATCTCATAGCCCACCATAAATTTTCGCACCGTGGCGGAACGCAACAGCGGTGGATAGAAGTGGGCATGCAGCTGCCAGTGATCGTTGGCTTCACCATTAAAGGGTGCGCCATGCCAGCCCATGGAGTAGGGGAAGGAGCACTGGAACAGGTTGTCATAACGGCTGGTGAGTTTTTTCAACGCCAGCGCCAGATCGCTACGCTGGGCATCATTTAAATCAACCAGACGTTTACTGTGCGCCTTCGGCAGCAGCAGGGTTTCGAACGGCCAGGCCGCCCACCACGGCACCACGGCCAGCCAGTGTTCGGTTTCCACCACGGTACGACTGCCGTCGTTCAGCTCACGGGCAGTGTAATCCACCAGCATTGGCGAGCCGTGCTGTTCAAAATAAGCGCGCTGCAGATCGTCTTCGCGTTTGGCTTCGTTCGGCAGGAAGCTGTTGGCCCAGACCTGGCCATGAGGATGCGGGTTGGAGCAGCCCATCGCCGCGCCTTTGTTCTCGAAAACCTGCACCCAAGGGTAGTGCTGACCCAAATCGGCGGTCTGCTCCTGCCAGGTTCGTACCACCTGCTCCAGATTGGAGAGCGTCAGTTCCGGCAGCGTTTTACTGTGATCGGGTGAGAAACAGATTACCCGGCTGGTGCCGCGAGCGCTCTCACAGCGCATCAGAATATCTTCGCTTTCCGGCGCGTCTGGCGTGTCGGTCATCAGCGCGGCAAAGTCGTTGGTAAAGACGTAGGTATTGGTGTAGTCGGGATTTTTATCCCCGGTCACGCGGGTATTGCCAGGACAGAGGAAGCAGTCTGGATCGTGAGCAGGCAGTATTTCCTGGGAAGTGGTTTCCTGCGCGCCCTGCCACGGGCGTTTGGCGCGGTGAGGAGAGACCAAAATCCACTGATCGGACAGTGGGTTATAGCGGCGATGCGGGTGATCGACCGGATTAAATTTTTGCATGTTGAGTCCTGATAACCTTCTTTATGCGTCGATAGCCTTAAAGAAAAATAGCACAGCGCGGGAGAATAAAGCGTGATCAAGTCTGGATAAATGGAATCGTTTACACAAGTTGAATAATCCGAACTGTCAGGAAAGACGGCAAAAAAATCCATGCCTGAATAACAGGAACGATATTTTAGTGGTAGCGGTTACATGAGAAAAAGTCCCGCCAGACTGGGTTTAGCCCGCTTTATCTGCGGGCAGGGGCAACAAGGGCGAGCAAAGGAATTTTCAGAAAAGGGCGAAATGGCGGCCAGCGCTGTTTTCCAGCCGCCAGCTTTTCAGTGCGCTTTTTCAGATAGCGCATCACTCTGGTAGCGATAGCTATCGCCGTCTGGGAGGAAGGTCAGACGATGCGTGATGCACTGCGGCGCATCTTCTGCATGATGCGAAACAAACAGCAGTTGCGTTTCGCCTTCCGCAATCAGCACATCAACAAAGCGACGCACCAGCTGGCGGTTGATCGGGTCCAGCCCCTGTAACGGCTCGTCAAGGATCAGCAGCGCCGGATGTTTCACCAGCGCACGGGCAATCAGCACCAGCCGCTGCTGCCCCCAGGAGAGGTCATGAAACGGCGACTCCGCCAGCTTTTCCATGCCCAACAGATGCAGCCACTGCTTCGCCAGCGACCGCTGTCGATCCGACACTGCCTGATAAATGCCGATTGAGTCGAAATAGCCGGAGAGGATCACGTTGCGCACGCTGCTGCTGACGCGGTAATCCAGATGCAGGCTGCTGCTGACATAGCCAGTATGCTGTTTGATATCCCAGATGGTTTCACCGCTGCCGCGTCGGCGGCCAAACAGTGTTAAATCGTTGCTGTAACCCTGCGGATGATCCCCGGTTACCAGACTCAGCAGCGTGGATTTACCGGCACCGTTCGGTCCGACAATCTGCCAGTGCTGGCCTGGCTTCACTTCCCAGCTAAGGTGATTGATGACAGGTTTATCATTGTAGGAGACCACGCCATCGCGCAGCACAATAAGCGGAGTATCCGCAGCCAGCTGAGGCTTGAGTGAGGCATCGTCAGGCTCGGGCAGCGTCATGCCGGTAAGCTGTTCGCTGTGCGCCAGTTGCGCTACCAGCGCCTCTGCAAGGATCGCTTTGCGCGGCCCCACGTGCGTCAGCGTGCATTCAGCCAGCACGCCTACATTGCCGATAAAGTCGGGGATATCATCAAAGCGGTTCAGCACCAGCACGACGGTACAGTGCTGCTGATGAAGCTCAGCCAGCACCTGGGCAAGGTTCGCGCGCGAGGCGACATCCAGCCCATCAAAGGGTTCATCCAGCACCAGCAAATCTGGCTGGGCCATCAGCGTCTGGCAAAGCAGCGTTTTACGGGTTTCGCCGGTAGAGAGATATTTAAAGCGACGATCCAGCAGGTGGCTAATGCCAAACAGCGCCGCCAGCTGCTGGCAACGTTCAGGATCGGCCCTTTCCTCCTGAATGATGTCGGCGGTGGTGCGGCCGGTATCCTCTTCACCGGGACTGAGCAGGTCGGTATTGTTGCGTTCCCACTCCTGTGCAACCAGCTGTTGCAGCTGTTCCAGCGAAAGACGAACCGGACGAACGAAGCTGCTGGTCAGCTCGCCTTTAGCGTTTTTCAGCTCGCCAGCCAGCACGCGAGCAAGAGAAGATTTACCGCTACCGTTAGCTCCGACAAAAGCCCAGCTTTCGCCAGCCTGCAGAGTTAAGGCATCAAGGGTCAGGGTTCGGGTATCGCTAAGGTGAAACGTGCCTTGCGAAATATGCAACGTTGACATTTTTCATTCCATTTTTTGCACTGTAACCGAAACTATTAAACCCTGACGCCCTGCTTGTCAAATTGCAGGGTAATAATCAGAGCAGCGTGGCGATAATGACTTTATCGGCGTTGAAATGTGCTGTCACCGCCATGCCCTGCTGAAGCTGTTGCTCACTGACCCGTTCATTGGCGAGGGTGGCACAAAGCGTTTCACCGCCGGGAAGGGCGATCAGCACTTCACTCTGCGTCTCGCCTTTTTCGATATGGCTGACGGTGCCGTCAAGCTGATTCTCCGCCTGTGAAGGGCTGCTGGTGACGTCAATCCACGGCGCTTTGATCAGCACCAGCACCTCTTTGCCGCTGCTCAGCGCCAGCCGGTTAGCGCTGGTTTCCGTCACAGCGGCCTTAATCCTGGTGCTGCCATCGGCCAGCAAAACCTCAATATGCTGCATTACAGCCTGTTCGTCGCGTTCGCTAACGGTGCCAAAGAGCTGATTACGCGCGCTGGTTTGCAGGGAAAAACGGGCAATCGCCCCCAGCAAACTCCCCAACGGGACATCATCCTGAAGCACATCAAAGGCTTTTTGCTGAATTTGTTCCAGCAGAGCAAACAGCTGGATCAGACGCTCGCCATAGGGTGTTACCTGAGCACCGCCGCCCCCTTTGCCGCCGGTTGCCCGTTCGACCAGGGTACGGTCCGCCAGGGTGTTCATTTCGTTAATTGCATCCCAGGCGCTTTTATAGCTGATACCGGCCAGTTTGGCGCCCTGGCTGATAGAGCCAGTCTGCTGCACCTGCTTAAGCAGTTCGATACGTCTTGGGTCTGCAAACAGGCGCTGTTGCAGTTTCAGGATCAGGGAAAGTTCAGCCTGCATAGTGGCGTTCGCTCCGGCAAGAATAAGAAGGGGAGAAGTGTACACCTTTGTGCCTGCCGGGCGTAAAAACAGGTAAAACGCACAAAAAGGGCAGTGCACTTTTTTCCGCTGTAGATACAATGGTTTTTTTCCAATTCATCAATGGAGGCTCCTGTGGTGGAATTACTTATTGGTCTGGGTGAAGCTATCCTGATGGTTCCTGTGGTGATGGCAATTATCCTTGGCCTGATTTACGGTCTGGGTGAAGTGTTCAACGTGATTTCCAAAATTGGACATTCGAAAGAGCAGCCAGCAAAAACCCGTCAGTAACCTCTTCTGATACGCCCGGCTCCTGCCGGGCGTACGTTTTTTTCTTCCCCGCTTAACTTTTTCCCGCCTGGTGCCGATAAACTTCATGACAGGGTAAGTAAAATCGTTATATTACAATCTACATAACGACCCTTGGAGAAGACCATGTCTGTACAATTACGTCATGTCATTGTGGCTGCCACGCTTTGCGGCCTGGCGGGGCAGGCGACGGCTGCAGAAAACATAACCGTGTTTGCTGCTGCCTCACTGACTAATGCCCTGCAGGAAATTGCCGACCAGTATCAGCAAGGCAAAGAGGTGAAGATTGTCTCTTCCTTCGCTTCCTCCTCTACGCTGGCTCGTCAGATAGAGCAGGGCGCGCCAGCCGATCTGTTTATCTCTGCGGATCAGCAGTGGATGGATTACGCCATACAGAAGAAAACTATCGACGAAGCCAGCCGTTTTACTCTGTTAGGCAATGAGCTGGTGCTGGTGGCGCCAACGGAAAGCAAGCCGCAACCGGTGACAATCTCTGCAAGTACCAACTGGAAAAGCCTGCTGAAAGGGCAACGTTTGTCGGTGGGCGATCCCGACCACGTTCCGGCCGGCATCTATGCCAAAGAAGCGTTACAGAAGCTGGGTGCCTGGGATACTCTCTCCTCCCAGCTCGCGCCGGGAAACAGCGTGCGCGTCGCTCTGGCGCTGGTAGAGCGTAACGAAGCGCCATATGGCATCGTTTATGGCTCTGATGCCATTGCCAGTAAAAAAGTCACGGTGGTGGGCACCTTCCCGGAGAAGAGCCACAAGCCGGTTGAATACCCGATGGCGATGGTGAAAGATCGTAATTCTGCCACCGTCACCGCCTTCTATAACTATCTGAAAGGGCCGGAAGCGGCGGCCATATTCAAACGATATGGATTTACGCCTGAATCATGATCCTCAGTGACCCCGAATGGCAGGCGGTAGCGTTGAGCCTGAAAGTCGCCTCGGTGGCGGTTCTCTTTAGTCTGCCCTTTGGGGTTTTGATGGCCTGGGTTTTAGTCCGCTGCCGTTTTCCCGGCAAAACTTTGCTGGACAGTGTGATCCACCTGCCGCTGGTGCTGCCGCCGGTGGTGGTGGGCTATCTGTTGCTGACCAGTTTTGGCCGTCGCGGTTTTATTGGTGAATACCTGTATGACTGGTTTGGTTTCACCTTCGCCTTTAGCTGGCGCGGCGCGGCGCTCGCCTCAGCGGTCATTGCCTTCCCGCTAATGGTCAGAGCGATAAGGCTGGCGCTGGAAGGCGTCGACAGCAAACTGGAACTGGCTGCCCGCACGCTGGGCGCGGGACGCTGGCGAGTCTTCTTCACCATCACGCTGCCGCTGACGCTGCCCGGCATCATTGCCGGAACCGTGCTCGCCTTCGCCCGCTCGCTGGGTGAATTTGGCGCAACCATCACCTTCGTTTCCAATATACCGGGTGAAACCCGAACGCTGCCCTCTGCGATGTACACTCTGATAGAAACGCCCGGTGCGGAAGGCGCAGCGGCGCGCCTCTGTGTGATAGCCATTCTACTGGCGCTCTGTTCACTGTTGATCTCTGAATGGCTGGCCCGCTGGGGCCGGAAACGGCTGGGGTTATAATGCTGGAACTTCATTTTACGCAGCAGCTTGGCGACCATACGCTGACCCTGAATGCACAGCTTCCCGCCAAAGGTATCACCGCAATTTTTGGCGTTTCCGGCGCGGGTAAGACCTCGCTGATTAATGCTATCGGCGGACTGACAACACCGCAGCAGGGAAGTATCAGGCTTAATGGCCGGGTGCTGAGCGATGCGGAAAACGGCATATATCTTCCGCCGGAAAAGCGCCGTGTCGGCTATGTTTTTCAGGATGCGCGACTGTTTCCCCATTATCGTGTCCGCGGTAATCTTGAATACGGCATGGCTAAAAGCATGCGTCCCGAATTTGAGATGCTGGTGAAATTGCTGGGCATCGAAGCGCTGCTGACACGTTTTCCCGCCTCGTTATCGGGCGGAGAAAAGCAGCGCGTGGCGATTGGGCGCGCATTGCTGACGGCACCGGAAATCCTGCTGATGGACGAGCCGCTGGCCTCGCTGGACCTGCCCCGAAAGCGTGAACTGCTGCCTTACCTGCAAAAGCTGGCAAAAACCGTTGATGTGCCCATTCTCTATGTCAGCCACAGCCTGGACGAAATTCTTCAGCTGGCTGACAACGTACTGGTGCTGGACAACGGCAGCGTGAAAGCGTTGGGCACGATTGAAAAAGTGTGGGCCAGCAGTGCAATGCGCCCCTGGCTGCCACGAGCGGATCAAAGCAGCGTGATGCGGGTTCAGGTGCTTGAGCACCATCCGCACTATGCGATGACCGCGCTTTCGCTGGGCGATCAGCATATCTGGGTCAGCCGGGTTAATGCCCCGCCCAAAACGCCGCTGCGCCTGCGCATTCAGTCTGCTGACGTGTCGCTGGTTCTTCAGCCGCCGGTAAACAGCAGCATTCGCAACGTGGTACCCGCCCAGGTAGCGGAACTGCTGGAGACAGATGATCAGATAGAAGTGAAGCTGATGGTGGGGCAAAGCGAGCTGTGGGCGCGTATCACGCCCTGGGCGCGCGATGAACTGATGATTAAACCGGGCATGTGGCTCTATGCCCAGATCAAAAGCGTGTCGATTATCGCCTCGTCTTATAGCAGCATAAGATAGAGGCCTGGCTACAGTTGCCCGTGCACCGCGATACTGCCGCTCTGTTTATAACACTTCGCGGTAGATAGTTTCCGCAATACCTGGCTCAAGGTTGGTGCCGATTACGCGGCCTGCACGGGCTTTGATCGCGTCATCAGCATTGCCCATCGCCACGCCGAGGCCTACCGTTTCCAGCATGCTGAGGTCGTTGTAGTTATCGCCAAAGGCCAGCACGTCGCTCATCTGATAACCTTCTGAGGCTACCCACTGCGCCAGGCGTTTGCCCTTGCTGTTACCCGCTTTGGCAATATCGACCTGATCGTGCCAGGACCATTCGCACGCCAGACCCATCTCTTGTTCAACACGATCGGCAAACTGCTGCAATGCACGCGTGTCAGGATGGGAGAGGGCAAACTTCCAGATCGACTCCGCATCCCTGGCGGCCTGGGCCAGGCTGTCGACTTTATTGAACACCGGACGCTGATGCTCTGGCAGAGACAAGCCCCAGTTGATGGTGCGTGTGACATGGCCGGTTTCGGTCTGATAGAGCATGGCGTTATCAACATAGAGCAGACCGTGGATCGCCGCTTCATCCAGCATTTCAACTACCCGCAGCGCCTGGTCTTTCGGCAGCGGATCGGACTGTATGACCTTTTTTGCTTGATAATCATACAAGTAGGTGCCGTTGCAGCAGATTGCAGGTGTATCTAACGCCAGCGCCTGATAAAAAGGATGGATAGCGACATGATGACGACCGGTGACGATGGCCACCTTGATGCCCGCCTGCTGAGCCTTTTTCAGGGCTTCCAGCGACTCAGGAAGAATGGTTTTGCGCGGCGTTAACAGGGTGCCGTCCAGGTCCAAAGCAATGATGCGATAACTCATAAACAGTTCCGGATGTGGCTAAACAAGAGCCAGTGAGTGTACACCCTGTGATGAGGTTAACAAAACCAGACGCCACAAAACTCCCCCCATGGGAGGGAAAAACACGCTACGCTTTGCCACAGGCCAGCTTACCCAGTAAAAGGAGAATTCATGAAACAAGTCGTTTATACCGCCAGCCCGGAGAGCCAGCAGATCCACGCCTGGCAGTTAGCCGATGACGGCGCCCTGACCCTGCTGCAGGTAGTGGATGCGCCGGGCCAGGTGCAGCCGATGGTTGTCAGTCCGGACAAACGTTTTCTCTACGTGGGGGTACGTCCGGACTTCCGCGTAGTGGCTTATCAGATTGATCGCGAGGGTAAGCTCACCGAGGCTGGTCACGCTTCGCTGCCGGGCAGCCCGACGCACATCTCTACCGATCGTCAGGGCCGCTTTATCTTTGTCGGTTCTTATAACGATGCCTGCGTCAGCGTCAGCCCCATTGGTGCCGACGGTCTGCCGGGCGAGCCGCAGCAGGTCATTGCTGGCATGGATGGCTGCCACTCCGCCAATATCGATCTCAGCAACCAGACGCTGTTTGTTCCAGCTCTGAAGCAGGACCGCATCTGCCTGTTTGATCTGCAGGAAAACGGCCAGTTGGTGCCGCACAAACAGACGCAGGTTGCCACCGTTGAAGGCGCTGGCCCGCGTCATATGGTGTTCCACCCTAATCAGCAATATGCCTACTGCATCAACGAGCTGGACAGCACCGTGGACGTGTGGAAGTTAAATAACGCGCATGGCGAAGTTGAGCGGGTTCAGAGCCTGGATATGATGCCGTCTGGCTTCAGTGAAACTCGCTGGGCGGCGGATATCCATCTGACGCCAGATGGCCGTTTCCTTTACAGCTGTGACCGCACCGCCAGTATTCTGACCGTGTTCAGCGTGAGCGAGGATGGTGCAATGCTGGCTGTTGAAGGACATCAGCCTACCGAAACGCAGCCGCGCGGATTTAATATCGATAATACCGGTCGTTATGTTGTCGCAGCGGGGCAGAAATCGCATCATATTGAAGTGTACAAAATTGGTGAAGATCGCGGATTACTGCAGCCGCTGGCGCGTTATGCCGTAGGGCAGGGGCCTATGTGGGTGGTTATCACGCAGCTGTAACCAGCCAGTAAAAGAAAAGGGGCGAAAATTCGCCCCTTATTTTATTCAACGTTCAGTAAGCTTACGTCGCAACAGCGGGAAATGCCTTGCTTCCCTCCGCGCCGTTACGCCCGTCAGCGTTTAAGTCAGCTATAGATCGCCGTTATTGAGGCGCTGCCTAACTGATGGAAATGCACGTTAAAGCCAAGGTAAGCGCCGCTGGAACTCTCATCCACTTCCAGTGCGTCCACATCAATGGCATAAACGGTGAAGATATAACGGTGGCTTTCGCCTTTCGGCGGTGCCGCGCCGCCGTAGCCGCTGCTGCCAAAGTCCGTACGCGTTTGTACCGCGCCGACAGGCAAATCAGCTACGCCGGAACCTGCACCCAGCGGAAGTACGCGGGTTTCAGCCGGTAAATTCGCCACTCCCCAGTGCCACCAGCCCGAGCCGGTAGGCGCATCCGGATCGTAGCAGGTCACGACAAAGCTTTTCGTGCCCGGCGGCACATCGTCCCACGCCAGATGCGGAGAGAGGTTATCGCCCTGATAACCCATGCCGTTAAAAACATGGCGCTCCGGGAGCTTATCGCCATCGTTAAAATTCGGGCTAAACAGTTTCATTCCACCTCCTGGTGTTATCGGTGAAGCAATTTCAGCAGCTCTTCGGCTGCGGCGGCTGAGGATGCGGGATTCTGACCTGTGACCAGATGACCATCCGTCAGCGTATACACGCCCCAGTCACTGGTTTTTTCATAGTTGGCACCCAGCGATTTAAGGACATCCTCAACCAGAAAAGGTACCACATTCGTCAGGCCAACGGCTTCCTCTTCCGTGTTGCTGAAGCCGGTGACACGCTTGCCTGCCACCAACGGCGTACCGTCTGGCTTTTTCACATGCCGTAGCACGCCCGGCGCATGACAAACTGCGCCAACCGGCTTGCCGTTGGCATAGAAGTTTTCAATCAGATCGATGCTGACGCGCTCGACGGCCAGGTCCCACAGCGGCCCGTGTCCGCCGGGATAGAACACCGCATCGAAATGGGTACTGTCGATATTCTCGAGCTGCTGCGTGTTGGCTAACGCCTGCTGAGCCGCAATATCCTGACGGAAACGCGCTGTGTCAGACGTTTGCGCGTCCGGCTCTTCGCTTTTTGGGTCCAGCGGCGGATGGCCGCCAGCAGGAGAAGCGAGCACCACGTTGATCCCCGCATCGCGGAACACATAGTAAGGGGCGGCAAACTCTTCCAGCCAGAACCCCGTTTTCTTACCGGTCTCGCCCAGACGATCGTGCGAGGTTAATACCATTAACAGTTTCATTTCCAGGGCTCCTTCAGGGTTTATCGCCCGCAACCCGTATCAGTACCTTGCCGAAGTTATTTCCCTCCAGCATGCCGATAAAGGTTTCCGGCGCATTATCCAGTCCGTCCACCACATCCTCCCGAAAGACGAAGCGTTCCTGCTCCACCCACTGGCTCATCTGGCTGAAGAACTCTTCAAAACGGTGACCATAATCCTGAGTGATAATAAAACCTTGCACGCGCAGGCGCTTACGTAATATCGCACTCTGGAACTGCGGCAGCCTATCCGGCCCGGTTGCGGCTTCCGTACTGTTGTAATCTGCAATCAGCCCGCAGACCGGAATACGGCCTTTACTGTTCATCAGCGGCAGAACGGCATTGAAAACTTTTCCGCCAACGCTTTCGAAATAGACGTCAATCCCGTCACGGCAGTAACGCTTAAGGGATTCGGCCAGGTCGTCGGAACGGTGATCGAGACAGCGATCAAAGCCTAATACCTCTTCGGCATAGCGGCATTTCTCTTCACCACCGGCTATCCCTACCACATAGCAACCCTTGAGTTTGGCAATCTGACCGACCATCGAACCTACGGCACCGGTAGCGGCGGCGACCACCACGGTTTCACCTGGCTGCGGATTACCGATATCCAGCAGCCCCATATAAGCGGTGAATCCGGTCATACCAAGCATGCCCAGCGCCCAGGAAGGGTGCTTTAACACCGGCCCGGTGAGTTTAAAGAGATCTTTGCCATCGGAGAGGGCAAAGTCCTGCCAGCCGCTCTGGCTGACCACCCAGTCGCCGGGAGCGTAATCCTGATTATTGGATTGCTCAACCACGGCCACCGTACCCGCGCCCATCACGTCATTAACGGCAATCGGAGGAACATAGGAGGGGGCATCGCTCATACGCCCGCGCATATAAGGGTCCAGCGACAGCCAGACAGTGCGCAGTAAAACTTCGCCCTGCCCGGGTACGGGAACATGCTCTGACTCAAGACGGAAGTTGGCTTCAGTTGGCGCACCATGCGGGCGCGAGGCCAGTACAATCCGGCGATTTGTCTGTTTATCTTGCGGCATAAAAGATCTCCTTTACGGTTTAGCATCGTAAAAGCGTAGTGCATCAGGGCACTCGCTGCTTTATAGCGCTTCGCAGCATGGAGAAAATCAGGCTCTGCGGAGGAGATCCCCTCCGGCCAGAAGAGAGGCCGGAAGGGCTGAAAAGGTTAAGCGTGCAGAAACAGTTCAGGGCGATCCAACGCTGCGGCAATGGCATCTGTGAGCTGCTTCAGTGCTGCCGGTTTAATGATGTAAGGCGGCATCAGGTAGATAAGTTTGCCGAAGGGGCGGATCCAGACGCCGCGCTCAACAAAGAAGGCCTGAAGAGCAGCCATCTTCACCGGTCGGTGCGTTTCAATCACGCCAATGGTGCCGAGCACACGTGCGTGCGCCACTTCCGGCATCGCCTGCAACGGCAGCAGGTCGGCCTTGAGCTGCGTCTCGATAGTGGAAACCTGCTGCTGCCACTGATTCTCCTGCAATATTGCCAGGCTTTCGCTGGCAACGGCGCAGGCCAGCGGATTGCCCATAAACGTCGGGCCGTGCATAAAGCAGCCCGCCTCGCCATTACTGATGGTATTGGCGACTTCGCGAGTGGTCAGCGTCGCTGAAAGCGTCATAGTACCGCCCGTCAATGCTTTGCCAACGCAGAGGATGTCGGGCGAAATACCCGCATGATCACAGGCAAAGAGTTTGCCGGTGCGGCCAAAGCCCGTGGCGATTTCATCGGCTATCAGCAGCACGTTGTGGCGATCGCACAGCTCCCGGACCCGTTGCAGATAGCGCGGATGGTAAAACCGCATCCCGCCTGCGCCCTGCACAATCGGCTCCAGGATCACGGCTGCCAGTTCCCCTGCATGCAGACGGATCAGCCGTTCAAAGTCATCCGTATCGCGATCCTGCCACTCATCATCAAAGCCACAGGCTGGCGCGACGGCAAACAGATGGGAAGGCAGATAGCCCTGATACAAGCTGTGCATGGAGTTTTGCGGATCGCAGACCGACATCGCCGCAAAGGTATCGCCATGATAACCGTTGCGCAGCGTGAGAAAGCGCTGACGGCGCTCGCCTCTCGCCTGCCAGTATTGCAGCGCCATTTTCAGCGAAACTTCAACCGCTACCGAACCGGAGTCGGCCAGGAAAACCGTCTCCAACCCGGCAGGCGTCATCTCGACCAGTTGGCGGCACAGCGCCACGGCGGAAGGATGGGTGATGCCGCCAAACATCACGTGGGACATCTGCTCAATCTGCGCACTCATCGCCTGGTTAAGGCGAGGATGGTTGTAACCGTGGATCGCTGCCCACCAGGAGGACATGCCATCAACCAGCTTGCGGCCATCGGCCAGATGCAGATCGGTCTGATGGGCCGCCACCACGGGATAGACCGGCAGCGGTTGGCTCATGGAGGTGTAAGGGTGCCAGATATGGTCACGGTCAAAAGCGAGATCGGCAGGGGTCATAAATAACTTGTAAACCAAATTCAAAAAAATTAGTTTACAAGTATAACCAGGCAGAGCCGGATCACCACAGCATTTTTTTGGAGCAAGCAATGGCAACTCGTTGGACTATTTCTCAGGCGCAGGCCCTTTTTGATAAGCCGTTTTTAGAGCTGATGTTTGAAGCACAGCAGGTTCACCGCCAACATTTTGATCCCCGCCAGGTGCAGGTCAGCACGCTGCTCTCGATCAAAACCGGAGCCTGCCCGGAAGACTGCAAATATTGCCCGCAGAGTTCGCGCTATAAAACCGGGCTGGCTTCCGAGCGGCTGATGGAAGTGGAGGAGGTGCTGAGTTCGGCACGCAAGGCTAAAGCCGCCGGTTCAGACCGCTTCTGCATGGGCGCGGCCTGGAAAAACCCGCACGAGCGCGATATGCCGTATCTGGAGCAGATGGTAAAAGGGGTGCGTGAAATGGGGCTGGAAACCTGCATGACGCTGGGGACGCTCAGCGACGACCAGGCCCAGCGTCTGGCGCATGCCGGGCTGGATTACTACAACCATAACCTCGATACTTCCCCGGAATTTTACGGCAACATCATCACTACCCGTAGCTACCAGGAGCGCCTGGATACGCTGGGGAAAGTGCGCGATGCCGGGATCAAAGTCTGTTCTGGCGGTATTGTTGGTCTGGGCGAGAGCGTCAACGATCGCGCCGGGCTGCTGGTCCAGCTGGCTAACCTCCCTGTGCCGCCGGAGAGTGTGCCGATCAACATGTTAGTTAAGGTCAAAGGCACGCCGCTGGCCGATAACGACGACGTCGATCCGTTCGACTTTATCCGCACCATCGCCGTGGCACGTATCATGATGCCTTCCTCGCACGTCCGTCTCTCTGCCGGACGCGAACAGATGAGTGAGCAGACGCAGGCGATGTGCTTTATGGCTGGCGCCAACTCGATCTTCTACGGCTGCAAGCTGCTGACCACGCCGAATCCGGAAGAAGACAAAGATTTGCAGCTCTTCCGTAAGCTGGGACTGAACCCGCGTCATACCACCACCGACGCGGGTGATAACGAACAGCAGCAGGCGCTGGCCGGACAGTTACTGAGTGCCGATACCGAACAATTCTACAACGCGGCTCTCTGAATGAGCTGGCAGCAACGGATAAGCCTGGCGCTGGATGAGCGCCGGGAAAAGGGGCAGTTTCGCCAGCGCAGAGTGAATCAGCAAAGCGATGCGCGAACCCTGAAAATCGACGGTAAGCGCTATCTGAACTTCTCCGCCAATGATTATCTTGGACTGAGCCATTATCCCGCTATCAAACATGCCTGGCAGCAGGGAGCAGAATGTTATGGTGTGGGCGCGGGCGGTTCAGGGCATGTGACTGGCTATCATGCTGTTCAGGCGGAGTTTGAACAGCGGCTGGCTGCATGGCTCGGCTATTCCCGTGCGCTGCTGTTTATCTCCGGTTTTGCGGCAAATCAGGCAGTTATTGCGGCTATGTTGAGCAAAAAAGATCGTATTTTTGCTGATAAGCTCGCCCACGCCTCCCTGCTTGAAGCCGCTTCGCTAAGCCCCGCAACGCTGCGTCGTTTTACCCACAATCAGCCCGCCTCATTAAGCAAGCTGCTGGAAAGCGGGGCGGAAGGGGAAACTCTGATAGTGACAGAGGGGGTCTTCAGCATGGACGGTGACAGCGCGCCGCTGGCGGAGCTGCACAGGCTCTCTGAGCATCACGGCAGCTGGCTGATGGTGGATGATGCGCACGGCATTGGCACCGTCGGCGAGCAGGGGCGCGGTAGCTGCTGGCAGCAACAGGTAAAACCTGAGCTGTTGGTGGTGACCTTTGGCAAAGCGTTCGGCCTGAGCGGCGCGGCCGTACTTTGCGATGATGATACGGCAGATTATCTGTTGCAGTTTGCCCGCCATCTGATCTATAGCACCGCCATGCCTCCCGCCCAGGTTTGCGCGCTTCACGCCTCGCTGACCGCTGTTCAGCAGGGTGATGAACTACGTCTGCGTCTGCATCACAACATTGCGCTTTTCCGTGAGGGGGCTACAGCGCGCGGGCTTGCTTTGCTGCCTTCCTGCACGGCTATCCAGCCGATGATTGTTGGCGATGAATATCAGGCGCTGGCGCTGGCAGAAGCGCTTCGTCAGCAGGGCTGTTGGGTCACCGCTATTCGTCCGCCTACCGTCCCTCCCGGCACCGCCAGGCTGCGCATCACGCTCAGCGCTGCGCATCAGCCGGAAGATATAGAGCGCCTGCTGGAGGGCCTGCATCATGCACAGGGTTAACAAGCAGGCTGTGGCCAGGGCGTTTGGTCGCGCCGCACAAACCTATAACCAGCATGCTGAATTGCAGCGTCTTTGCGGAGAGAAGCTGGCTGGCTTCGCCCGTAAACAGCAGGGGCAACGCGTACTGGATGCCGGATCGGGGCCGGGGTGGTTCAGTAAGCGCTGGCGCGAGGCGGGTAATGCGGTCACAGCCCTTGATTTATCAGCAGAAATGTTGGAGCAGGCGCGCTCACTGCAAACGGCGGATCGCTATCAGAGAGGGGATATCGAAGCGCTGCCGTTCACTGCCCCTCAGTTTGATCTCTGTTGGAGCAATCTGGCGGTGCAATGGTGCAGTGATTTACGGCTGGCCCTGACGGAACTTTACCGGGTGACGCTTCCCGGCGGTCAGGTGCTGTTTTCAACGCTGTCGGCTGGCTCTTTAAGCGAGCTGACAACAGCCTGGCAACCGCTGGATCTCGCGGCACCTGTTAATCACTTTTTGCCGGTTGAAGCTATTGCGCTGGCCGGAGACAAGCTGCCGCTGAGGCTGAAGCAGGAGACCCTGACTCTGGCCTTTGCCGATGTGCTCAGCGCCCTGCGTTCGCTTAAGGGGATTGGTGCCACGCACCTGCATGGCGGCAGGCGTGAAGGCGGTCTGAACAGAGGGCATTTTCAACAGCTGGAGCAGAACTGGCCGCGCGACAGCCGGGGCTATCTGCTCAGCTATCACCTGGTGTATGGAGTAATGGATCGTGAGTGAACGTTGGTTTATTACCGGAACGGATACGGAAGTGGGGAAGACGGTAGCCAGTACCGCACTGCTCCAGGCTGCCAGAGCGGCTGGTTTTTGCAGCGTGGGCTACAAACCGGTGGCGTCAGGCTGTGACGTTACCCCGGAAGGATTGCGTAACAGCGATGCGCTGGCGCTGCAAAAAAACAGCGTGCTGGCGCTGCCTTATGACTGCATCAATCCGCTGGCTTTTGAAGAGCCTACCTCGCCGCATATTGTCAGTGAAGAAGAGGGCAGACCCATCACTTTTGCACGTCTCTCGGCTGGTCTGGCCGCCATAACACAACAGGCGGACTGGGTGCTTACTGAAGGTGCCGGAGGCTGGTTCACGCCGCTCTCTGCCACCACGACGTTTGCCGACTGGGTGCAGCAGGAACAGCTGCCCGTGGTGCTGGTAGTAGGGATAAAGTTAGGCTGTATTAATCATGCCATGTTAACGGCACAGGCGATACAAGCCAGCGGCCTGCGTCTGGCTGGCTGGATAGCTAATGAGATTCAGCCTGCGGGAAAACGGCACCAGGAGTATCTGGCGACGTTAAAACAGCGTTTGCCCGCGCCGCTGCTGGGAGAGATCCCCTGGCTGACTCACGCCGATGAGTTTGACCACTTGGGGCGCTATCTGCGTTTACCGCAGTAATTGCCGCTCTGGCATGCTGATTCCGGGGAGATTGCCCCCGGAATCGCTCTCTCTACTATTAAGATACCGTAAGCCAGGTATTTACCATGCTCTCATCCAACTGAGCGACTTTGCCATGGGCCACATTGCGCCCGCGATGCAACAGCAGGAAGTAATCCGCGACTTTGCGGATAAAGGAGATACGCTGTTCAAGCAGCAAAATCGTCAGCCCGAAATCATGGTTCAGCCGGTGGATCAGGTTGCCCATCTCCTCTTCCAGCCACGGCGACATGCCCTCGGTCGGCTCATCCAGAATCAACAGCTTCGGCTGTAACACCAGCGCCCTGGCAAGCGCTAACTGCTGCTGCTGGTCCATCTGTAGCTCTCCGCTGCGCTGATGTCGCAAAGAGTAGAGCGCCGGAAACAGGTCATACACCATCTGCGGGATCGCTTTGTGACACTCCAGTCCGGCACCGGCCAACAAGGCGATCTGTAAATTCTCCTCCACGCTGAGCTGCGAGAAGATTTGCCGCCCCTGCGGCACGTAGCCAATGCCCAGCGCGGCACGCTGTTCCATCGGTTGTAGCAGCAGATCCTTGGGGGGAAGATTCGCCTCCTGCCAGATCATCGACCCGCTGTTAATGGGCAGATGACCCATGATGCAGTTGACCAGCGTGGTTTTCCCCATGCCAGGCCGCCCCAGAACCCCAGTACAGGTGCCAGGGGTAAGATCCAGGTCAACATCCCATAAGATGTGATTCTGCCCATAAAATTGGTTGATAGAACGTAAGCTGAGCATCTGACACTCTCCTCCAGACAGTTTTCGATCGCACCTGGTTGCATCCGCTCTACGTCGTGTGGCAAACAGTCGTCAACGTTTCCTGCGAAACGCCTGCGGCTTTGGGCTTCTCGCTCTGGTGTTAAGAAAGCGTGAGGCGGTTACCGTAGGTCTTGCAATTGACAGGCCAATCTGGCGTAAAGAGGGGAAAACGGCAGGGGAGCTGATAATCAGCGCCAGTGATTGGTAATAAAAGTTAAATAATTGCCCCAGGTAATATTCTCCTGCACTCACGCGGTGCTGAGTAAGAATCATTTCTGGTGCAACTGCTTGTCTCAGAGGCAATCCGGGCTGTCATCAAAGTGAAAAAATCGCTGAGAAAAGGGTGGCGGCAATCAGGGATATATGCTCTTCGCTGGTATCAATCCTGAAGCCACAGGCGAAAATAATGCAAAAAAAAATATTTGTGGGGGCAGCGCCAGGGGGATAACGATTTATACACAGCAGACGGGTCGGGCGCTGAAATCAGTTATCCACCATTCCTGTGGATAACCATGTGCATGAGCGTCTGAAAACTTACGCCAGGCGAGAGCGGGCGCGGGTTGGGCACGAAGTGATGCGAAACTCGTCTCTGGGGATAAATTAAATAAAATCAATGCGTTATTTAAAATCAAGACGCATAAAGTTCTGCGATATGATGGCCCCCGCATTTTGTCAGTGAAGCTTGACAATTGTTAAAGTTACTACCCTCTTGGGGATAACCCTGCCAGGCTGTAGCAGAAGTGACGCTTAGCCATACCCTGGCGGGAGCGCTACGCTTCTCGCTTCACCATCTTGCAAAATAACTGTGATTATATCCAGTCTTTTTTGCTGGTAAAATCGTTGTGGCAGAGTAAAATTAGGTTTGCACTTCATCACCAGGTAGCCATTCAATGAGCAAAGTCTTTAAACTCAACTCCGATTTCAAACCCGCTGGGGACCAGCCCGAGGCGATCCGTCGCCTGGAAGAGGGGCTGGAAGATGGGCTGGCGCATCAGACGCTGCTCGGGGTAACCGGCTCCGGGAAAACCTTTACCGTCGCCAACGTAATCGCCGATCTCAATCGTCCAACCATGGTGCTGGCGCCCAACAAAACGCTGGCAGCGCAGCTCTATGGAGAGATGAAAGAGTTCTTCCCGGACAACGCGGTGGAATATTTCGTCTCCTATTACGATTACTATCAGCCTGAAGCCTACGTACCCAGCTCAGATACATTTATCGAGAAAGATGCTTCAGTAAATGAGCATATTGAGCAGATGCGTCTTTCCGCCACCAAAGCACTGCTGGAAAGGCGGGATGTGATTGTGGTGGCGTCAGTATCGGCTATTTACGGTCTGGGCGACCCCGATCTCTATCTGAAAATGATGCTGCACCTGACCCGGGGCATGGTTATCGACCAGCGCGCTATCCTGCGCAGGCTCTCTGAGTTGCAGTACACCCGTAACGATCAGGCATTTCAGCGCGGCACCTTCCGCGTGCGCGGCGAGGTCATTGATATCTTCCCCGCAGAGTCAGATGATTATGCGCTGCGCGTGGAGCTGTTTGATGAAGAGGTGGAGCGGCTGTCGATTTTTGACCCGTTAACCGGGCAGATTAGCTCTGTTATTCCGCGTTACACCATCTATCCGAAAACGCACTACGTTACGCCGCGTGAGCGTATTCTTCAGGCGATGGAAGAGATTAAGGTGGAACTGGCCGATCGGCGTAAAACCTTACTGGAGAATAATAAACTGCTGGAAGAGCAGCGCATTTCCCAGCGCACCCAGTTTGATCTGGAGATGATGAATGAGCTGGGCTACTGCTCGGGGATTGAAAACTACTCGCGCTATCTTTCCGGCCGTGGGCCGGGTGAAGCGCCGCCCACGCTCTTCGATTATCTGCCCGCTGATGGCCTGCTGGTGATTGACGAATCCCACGTTACCATCCCGCAAATTGGCGGCATGTACCGCGGTGACCGCGCGCGTAAAGAGACGCTGGTAGAGTATGGTTTCCGCCTGCCCTCAGCGCTGGACAACCGTCCGATGAAGTTTGAGGAGTTTGAAGGACTGGCACCGCAAACCATTTATGTCTCCGCCACGCCGGGCAACTACGAGCTGGAGAAGTCGGGCGGTGAAGTGATCGATCAGGTCGTCCGTCCTACCGGCCTGCTTGATCCGCTGATTGAAGTGCGCCCGGTGGGGACGCAGGTCGATGATCTGCTGTCGGAGATCCGCAAGCGTGTCGCCATCAACGAACGCGTGCTGGTAACGGTGCTGACTAAGCGGATGGCAGAAGATCTCACCGAGTATCTGGAAGAGCACGGTGAGCGGGTACGTTATCTGCACTCCGACATTGATACCGTGGAGCGCGTCGAAATCATCCGTGACCTGCGTCTGGGGAAATTTGATGTGCTGGTAGGGATTAACCTGTTACGAGAAGGGCTGGATATGCCAGAAGTCTCGCTGGTTGCCATCCTGGATGCCGACAAAGAGGGCTTCCTGCGTTCAGAACGCTCGCTGATCCAGACTATCGGACGCGCGGCGCGTAACCTTAACGGTAAGGCAATCCTCTACGGCGATAAAATTACCCCCTCTATGGCGCGGGCCATCAGTGAAACCGAGCGCCGTCGTGAGAAGCAGCAGATCTATAACGAGGAGAACGGCATTGTACCGCAGGGCCTGAACAAGAAAATTGCCGATATCCTTGAACTGGGGCAGGGGATCAACAAAAACAAAACCAAAGGTCGCGGCAAGTCGCAACGCGCTATTGTGGAAGATGATACCCCTTACCTGGATCTCTCGCCGAAAGGGCTGCAGAAGAAAATCCACGAGCTGGAGGCCCGGATGCAGGAACATGCGCAGAATCTGGAGTTTGAAGAAGCGGCTAACGTGCGTGATCAGCTTCATCAGGTACGCGAGCTGTTTATCGCCGCTTCTTAAAAAGCGGCGTGGGCGCGAAAGCGTCCTTACGGCAGGCGGCAGCTGTTTCGCCCCGGAGGATTATCTGAAGTTGCGAAGCGGGAGCCAGGGTAACGCCTTCAGGCGGACTTAATCGCCTGAACCGCATGTTCAATGGCAATGTGCAGCAGCTGGCGGTCGTGGCGGTACTTAATGTCAGCGGCTTCCAGCGGTTCCTGAATAACCACTCTGTCAGTAACGTTGCGGGTATCGACAGCGGGGCCGACCACCACGGCATCAATCACCTTTTTGCCGATATATTTTTCCATCATGGCCAGTTTCCCTTCCAGCGTAAGCTGCGCCGTCGCCGGACTGAGTTCCCGGCCCAGGTTGCCGATAAACACCATCGTGGCTGGCGTGCGGCGCAGCGCCTGCGCCATATCAGGCATCAGCAGCACCGGCATCAGGCTGGTGTAGAAACTGCCGGGGCCAATCAGAATTAAATCCGCTTCTGCCACCGCTTCAACGGCTTCCCTGGTAGCGCTGACCACAGGGGAAAGCATCAGCTCCTGCGGCGGCTGCTGCATCTGATCGATAGCGGTTTCGCCATAAACCTGGTTGCCTTCACTGTCGACAGCCACCAGATCCACTGGCTGCTCTGACATCGGGATCAGGAACGCATCCACTTTAAGCAGATTACGGATCAGATTGATCGCTTCAAAAGGGCGAACGCTGAGATGATCCAGCGCTTTAAGCATCAGGTTTCCCAGATTATGACCCGCCAGTTCGCCGTTGCCGCTGAAGCGATACTCAAACATGGCCGAAGCCACGCTGGGTTCGGCAATCAGCTGATTGAGGCAGTTGCGCATATCACCCCAGGCGATCCCCCCTTCAGAGCGACGAATACGCCCGGTAGAGCCACCGTTATCTGTAGTGGTGACAATACCAGTCAGCCGGGATCCCAATGGAGAAAGCGCAGACATCACGCGCCCCAGGCCATGTCCGCCGCCTAATGCCACTACCCTGTCGAGATCGGCTAACGTGCGATTACGCATAAAAATCCTTGGCTTAAGTTTGATTGAGGCGAGACGTAACGCGCTGGTAAGGCTATTTTAGCGTAATGTGTGACTAAAATACGCCAAAATACGTTATATACCCAAATACATAGCGAAACTCTCTTCTGGCATCCCTCACACAATAGCGCTAGAATTTTCACACCAAGGTTTGCCGATGTGCGGTAAATCACACTTAGCCTCTACCCCTACGTCATCTGATATGGAGTATTGGCCGCAACCCCGAGTTGCCAGGGTGCAGAAAGAAATGCCTGCATCTCCCGTTTTGGAAAGGTGTTCTGGTGTCACAATTTATTGATAACTTCGATCGCAAGTTCTATTACCTGCGTCTGTCGATCACAGACGTCTGCAATTTTCGTTGCAACTACTGTCTGCCTGATGGCTATAAACCACAGGGCACCAGCAATAAAAGCTTCCTTTCGCTGGATGAGATCCGGCGCGTTACCCGTGCCTTCGCCGCTGCGGGGACGGAAAAAGTGCGTCTGACGGGCGGCGAACCCTCCCTGCGCCGTGATTTCACCGAAATCATCGCTGCCGTGCGCGAAAACAGCGCTATTCGCCAGCTGGCGGTGACCACCAATGGTTACCGTCTGGCCCGCGACGTGGCGCAGTGGCGCGACGCCGGTCTCACCGCGCTGAACGTCAGCATCGACAGTCTGGACGCCCGTCAGTTTCATGCCATCACCGGTCAGGACAAATTCCATCAGGTGATGAGCGGCATCGATGCGGCGTTTGAAGCCGGTTTCAGCAAAGTGAAAGTGAATACTGTGCTGATGCGCGACATCAACCATAACAGCCTCCAGACCTTCCTTGCGTGGATCCGCACCCGGCCCATTCAGCTACGTTTTATCGAGTTGATGGAGACGGGCGACGGCGGCAATCTGTTCCGCAAACATCATGTCTCTGGCGAAGTGATCCGCGACCAGCTGATTATGCAGGGCTGGATCCGTCAGCCAGGGGAGCGCAGCGCGGGGCCTGCTCAGGTGTTCCGTCATCCTGATTATCAGGGCGAAATCGGCCTGATCATGCCTTACGAAAAAGATTTCTGCGCTACCTGTAACCGGCTGCGGGTCTCCGCCACCGGCAAGCTGCATCTCTGCCTGTTCGGCGATGGCGGGGTTTCCCTGCGTGATCTGCTGCAAAATGATGGGCAGCAGGCCGAATTGCAGGAACGGATCGCTGCCAGCCTTCGTACCAAAAAGCAGACGCATTTCCTGCATCAGGGCAATACCGGCATCACGCAGAATCTCTCTTATATCGGCGGTTAACATTAAGGACGTGAACATGGCTAAACCTTCGGCTGAATTTATGCCGCTTAACGTGGCAGTACTGACCGTTTCTGACAGCCGCGATGCTGCCAGCGACAGCTCTGGCGACTATCTGCGCGAGGCGCTGACGGAAGCGGGGCATCAGGTGCTGGACCATGCGCTGGTGAAAGACGATCGCTATCGCATTCGGGCCGTTGTCTCCAGCTGGATTGCCAGCAGCGATATGCAGGTGGTACTGGTAAACGGCGGGACAGGATTTAACAGTAAAAACAGTACGCCTGAAGCGCTGCTGCCGCTGTTCGACCGCGAAATTGAAGGGTTCGGCGAACTGTTCCGCATGATCTCCTATGAAGATATCGGCTCCTCCACGCTGCAGAGCCGTGCCGTGGCGGGCATCGCTAATCAGACGGTGATTTTTGCGGTACCAGGGTCTACCGGTGCCTGCCAGCTTGCCTGGGAACGGATTATTCAGGATCAGCTCGATGCCCGTACCCGCCCTTGTCATTTTGTTTCACACGTGAAGAAGCCCTGATTTATGTCTCAGTTAACCCACATCAATGCCTCTGGCGAGGCGCATATGGTGGATGTTTCTGCCAAGAGCGAAACCGTACGTGAAGCGCGTGCCGAAGCGTTTGTCAAAATGCATCCCGACACGCTGAAAATGATTATCGACGGCAGTCACCACAAAGGGGATGTGTTTGCCACCGCGCGCATCGCCGGTATTCAGGCTGCCAAGCGAACCTGGGAGCTGATCCCGCTTTGCCATCCCCTGTTGCTAAGCAAGGTCGAGGTTACGCTGTTTGCCGATGAGGCTAACAGTCAGGTGCGTATTGAGTCGCTCTGCCGTCTGACTGGCAAAACGGGCGTGGAGATGGAAGCGCTGACGGCGGCCTCCGTGGCGGCGCTGACCATCTACGATATGTGTAAAGCCGTGCAGAAAGATATCAGCATTGAGCAGTGTCGTTTGCTGAGTAAAAGCGGCGGCAAATCGGGTGATTTCCTGGCGGTTCCCCATGATTAACGTGCTGTTTTTTGCTCAGGTACGCGAGCTGGTGGGGACCGGAAGCCTGACCATGACGCAGGATTACGCCACGGTAGAAGCCCTGCGTGCGGCGCTGGCTGCCAAAGGCGACCGCTGGGCGCTGGCGCTGGAGTCGGGGAAAATCCTCGCTGCGGTGAATCAAACGCTGGTTTCGCCGCAGCATGCGTTAAAAGCGGGTGACGAAGTCGCCTTCTTCCCACCGGTAACCGGAGGCTGAGATGGAGACGAGGATCAGGGTTGGGGCGGCGCCATTCGATATGGGCGAAGAGTATCGCTGGCTGGCGGCCTGTGATGAAGATGGTGCGGTAGTGACCTTTACCGGAAAAGTGCGAAATCACAACCTGGGGGATAACGTGTCGGCGCTGACGCTGGAACACTATCCGGGCATGACTGAAAAAGCGCTGGCAGAGATCGTCGCCGAAGCGCGTGAGCGCTGGCCGATGCAGCGTGTTACGGTTATTCATCGCATTGGTGAGTTATTCCCCGGCGATGAGATCGTGATGGTAGGCGTTAGCGGGGCGCACCGGGCAGGCGCGTTTGCCGCTGCCGAATTCATTATGGACTACCTGAAAACCAGGGCACCGTTCTGGAAACGGGAAGCGACGCCGGAGGGTGACCGTTGGGTGGAGTCCCGTGACAGCGACCATCACTCTGCCGCACGCTGGAAGTAGCGCCATGGAGGATTCAGAAGCCGATGTGATAGCTTCCTGCCGTTGCGCTGTGTACCCTGAGGGGATTAGCCGTTGAAAAACAAGGAAAGTAATGAGTTACCCTAAACGCCTTTCCCTGCTGGCCCTGATGGTGCTGGCAGGTTGTACCAGCCAGCCGAAAAAAAACCTTCCTGAACGCCGTCCGGCAGATGTTAAAGCACAGATAGCGCAACTGCTGCCTGCTAAGGTGAGCGACCGTCAGGGATGGAGTAACGATATTTTTGCTGCGTTTAACGGTCAGGGGCTGGAACCCAGCGTCTCTAATCTCTGCTCGGTGATTGCGGTCACCGATCAGGAATCCACCTTCAACGCGGATGCAACCGTGCCAGGTCTGCCAAAAATTGCCTGGGGCGAAATAGATCGTCGTGCCGCAAAGCTACATATTCCCTCTTTTGTCGTTCGCACGGCGCTGATGATCAACTCCCCCAACGGCAAAAGTTATGCCGCAAGACTGGATAACGTGCGCAGCGAGAAGGAGCTGAGCGCAATATTTGACGATTTTATCAGTATGGTGCCGATGGGGCAGACGCTGTTTGGCAATCTCAATCCTGTGCATACCGGTGGGCCGATGCAGGTCAGCATTGCGTTTGCAGAAGCCCATGCTAAAGGCTATCCCTGGCCTGTAGATGGCTCTGTTCGCCGTGAGGTGTTTACCCGTCGCGGTGGCGTCTGGTTCGGAACGATGCATCTGCTGGGCTATCCGGCAAATTACAGCCGACAAATTTACCGGTTTGCCGATTTCAATGCAGGCTGGTATGCCAGCCGTAATGCGGCGTTTCAGGCGGCAGTATCCCGGCTGAGCGGCATTAAGTTAGCGCTTGATGGCGATCTGATCCTCTACGGCTCTGACCAGGCTGGCTCTACGGAACTTGCCGTAAGGACGCTGAAATCGCGTCTGGATATGAGCGATCGGGCTATCCGCAATGCGCTGGAGAAGGGCGAAAGTATAGAGTTTGAAAAAACGGATTTATGGCAGCAGGTCTTTGCCCTGGCCGATAAAAATGCCGGAGGGCGTCAGCCGCGAGAGAGGCTGCCTGGCATCAAGCTTGAAAGCCCGAAAATCACCCGTAACCTGACCACCGCCTGGTTTGCGCAGCGTGTGGATGGACGTTACCAAAGCTGTCTGGCGCGCGGGAAATAGTTTTGCCGAAGCGGCAGCTGTGATGATTTCCGCATCCCTGCGGCAGACACTCGGCTAAGGCACTTCGGGGCGCCCCCGTTAAGTTTGGTGTTGTTGGTTGGCCTGGCGTTCACACAGGTCAAAACCGAGTTGGTGCAAAGGTGTCACCCCGAAGTGCCTTATCCTGGACACCGCAGTGCGAAAGGTTAACTTTGATATGTTGCGCGGCATCAGCGCAAACCTTGATGCCGCATCCCTGCGGCAGACACCTGGCTAACGTGCTCCGTGGTGCCACCCACGAGATTCAGCGTTGCCTTTGATTTCAGCGCTCGCACAGGTCAAAACCGGCTGCGGTGCAAAGGCGTCACCATAGAGCACGTTATCCGAGACGCCGTAAATACGTCCATGTAGGCCTGGCTGCCGCATCCCTGCGGCATACACTTGACTAACGTGCTCTATGGTGCCACCCACGAGATTCAGCGTTGCCTTTGATTTCAGCGCTCGCACAGGTCAAAACCGGCTGCGGTGCAAAGGCGTCACCATAGAGCACATTATCCGAGACGCCGTAAATACGTCCATGTAGGCTTGGATGCCGCATCTCTGCGGCATACACTTGGCTAACGTGCTCTATGGTGCCACTCGGGCGATTCAGCGTGGCCTTTGATTTCAGCGCTCGCACAGGTCAAAACCAGATTTGATGCTGGTTTTGGATTTGGATTTGGTTTGTTTTTCTATAACAGACAACACCAACGTGTTGGGGAAGGGAGAGGGGGCTGATAAGCAAAAGCTAAGCGGCATGGACGCCGCTTCGCAGCCCCCAGGGAGGGGTTCACGGCGTTTTTGTGTTCATCCCCCTCTCCCTGACCAGGCCACCAGGCTTTCAGGCAACACGCCTTTTCGCCCAGTCTTCAAACGTTTCTGCTCTCCCTGACCAGGCCACCTTGCTTTCAGGCAACACGCCTTTTCGCCCAGACTTCATACGTTTCTGCTCTCCCTGACCAGGCCACCTTGCTTTCAGGCAACACGCCTTTTCGCCCAGTCTTCAAACGTTTCTGCTCTCCCTGACCAGGCCACCAGGCTTTCAGGCAA
>NZ_JAWVWP010000019.1:0-32387 GCF_033657285.1 Erwinia sp. MMLR14_017
TACCGTGAAATCAACCTGTACCGGTGTTGAAATGTTCCGTAAGCTGCTGGACGAAGGTCGTGCAGGCGAAAACTGTGGTGTTCTGCTGCGTGGTATCAAGCGCGAAGACATTCAGCGTGGACAGGTACTGGCTAAGCCAGGCACCATCAAGCCACACACCAAGTTCGAGTCAGAAGTTTATATTCTGTCTAAAGACGAAGGCGGCCGTCATACTCCGTTCTTCAAAGGCTACCGTCCGCAGTTCTACTTCCGTACTACTGACGTGACCGGTACCATTGAACTGCCAGAAGGCGTTGAGATGGTAATGCCTGGTGACAACATCAAAATGGTTGTTACCCTGATCCACCCAATCGCGATGGATGACGGTCTGCGTTTTGCAATCCGTGAAGGCGGCCGTACTGTTGGTGCGGGCGTTGTTGCTAAAGTTATCGCTTAATCGCTGATAATTTGAAATGGCGGGGCAGGTCTCCGTCATAGCAAATAAAAAGAGCACTTCGGTGCTCTTTTTTTATGCCTGTAATTTAGCCAGAACGCAGCAGTCAGCATTGTAATAAAAACTATTCGCATTTACACTAAGGTGAGAAAATAGACTGGAGTAGCAAAATGTACGTCTGTTTGTGTAATGCCGTCAGTGATAAAACCATCCGTGCGGTGGTTCGCCGTTACCAGCCCAAATCGATACAACAACTTCGTCAACTGGTTCCGGTTGGCAAGCAGTGTGGCAAATGCATCCGTGCCGCGCGTGAAATTATGGACCAGGAGCTACAGCACGTTCCGCAATACAAAGAGATTGCCTGATAATCTCCCTGCAATTTGTCATGCTTTTTTGACTTCCTTCAATCCGCATCTACGATCTAATTAACTGGAAGCGGAGGAAACAAAATGAAGGGCGATATAAAAATCATAAGTCATCTCAATAAATTGCTTGGAAATGAGTTAGTTGCTGTGAATCAGTATTTCCTGCACGCGCGGATGTTCAAAAACTGGGGACTGATGCGCTTAAACGATATCGAATACCATGAGTCTATCGATGAGATGAAGCATGCGGACAAGTACATAGAACGCATACTTTTTCTGGAAGGCATTCCCAATTTGCAGGATCTTGGCAGGCTGCGTATCGGGGAAGATGTGGAAGAGATGCTGAAGTCAGATTTGCAGCTTGAACTGGAAGGAGCAAGGGATCTTCGGGAAGCAATAGCCTATGCAGACAAGGTCCATGACTACGTCAGCCGGGATATGATGATTACCATTCTGGAAGATGAAGAGCATCATATCGATTTTCTGGAAACTGAACTCGACCTGATAAGCAAAATTGGCATCCAGAATTATCTGCAGTCACAAATTAAAGTAGAAGAGTAGTACAGGACAGAGAGATGACGCTGTATAAATTTACGCCGCTGAAACAGAGCTTTCAGCGGCGTTACTGTTTCTGAACCCGACTGATACCTTATGTTTCCCGCCCGGCTTATTCACTCCTCCCGATAAACAGGTTGCTTTATGTGCTCAGGCACGTATAATGCGCGGGCTTGTCAGAAATGACGGCCCGGTTCAATCTGAACCGCAGGCGAGCAATCCGCTCACCTGACAATACTCCCAATAGGGGAGTTATGTGCAGACGATTACACTCTCCCATCAATCGTAATGGGTATGAGTAGTAATCTTTTCGTTTATAAATAATTGGAGCTCTGGTCTCATGCAGAACCAAAGAATCCGTATCCGTCTTAAAGCGTTTGATCATCGTCTGATTGATCAATCAACTGCGGAAATCGTTGAGACTGCCAAGCGCACTGGTGCGCAGGTACGTGGTCCAATCCCGCTGCCGACCCGCAAAGAGCGTTTTACCGTTCTGATCTCTCCGCACGTCAATAAAGATGCGCGCGATCAGTACGAAATTCGTACTCACAAGCGTCTGGTTGACATCGTTGAGCCAACTGAAAAAACGGTTGATGCTCTGATGCGTCTGGATCTGGCTGCAGGTGTAGACGTGCAGATCAGCCTGGGTTAATCAGGTCATTGAGCGATTGAGAGGTTGAAACAATGATTGGTTTAGTCGGTAAAAAAGTGGGCATGACTCGTATCTTCACAGAAGATGGCGTTTCTATCCCAGTAACCGTGATTGAAATTGAAGCAAACCGCGTAACTCAGGTTAAGAGCCTGGAAAACGACGGCTACACTGCTATCCAGGTAACTGCCGGTGCTAAAAAAGCTAACCGTGTAACTAAGCCTGAAGCAGGCCATTTTGCTAAAGCTGGCGTTGAAGCTGGCCGTGGTCTGTGGGAATTCCGTACCGCTGAAGGCGCAGAGTTCACCGTAGGTCAGAGCATTAACGTTGATATTTTCGCTGACGTGAAAAAAGTTGACGTGACTGGTACATCTAAAGGTAAAGGTTTTGCCGGTACTGTTAAGCGCTGGAACTTCCGTACTCAGGATGCTACTCACGGTAACTCCTTGTCTCACCGCGTTCCGGGTTCTATCGGTCAGAACCAGACTCCGGGCAAAGTGTTCAAAGGCAAGAAAATGGCAGGCCAGCTGGGTAATGAGCGCGTAACCGTTCAGAGCCTGGACGTAGTACGCGTTGACGCTGAGCGCAACCTGCTGCTGGTTAAAGGTGCAGTTCCCGGTGCTACCGGTAGCGACCTGATTGTTAAACCAGCTGTGAAGGCGTAAGGGGATAGCAATGGAATTAGTATTGAAAGACGCGCAAAGCGCGCTGACTGTTTCCGAAACTACCTTCGGTCGTGATTTCAACGAAGCGCTGGTACATCAGGTTGTTGTTGCGTATGCAGCAGGTGCCCGTCAAGGTACTCGCGCTCAGAAGACCCGTGCTGAAGTTACTGGTTCCGGCAAAAAGCCGTGGCGCCAGAAAGGTACCGGCCGTGCGCGTGCAGGTTCTGTAAAGAGCCCAATCTGGCGTTCCGGTGGTGTATCCTTCGCTGCAAAGCCGCAGGACCACAGTCAAAAAGTTAACAAAAAGATGTACCGCGGCGCGCTGAAAAGCATCCTGTCCGAACTGGTACGTCAAGATCGTCTGATCGTTGTCGAGCAGTTCTCTATTGAAGCGCCTAAAACTAAGCTGCTGGTAGAGAAACTGAAAGACATGGCTCTGGAAGACGTGCTGATCATCACTGGCGAACTGGAAGAGAACCTGTTCCTGGCCGCTCGCAACCTGTACAAGGTTGACGTACGTGATGCAGCGGGTATCGACCCAGTTAGCCTGATCGCCTTCGACAAAGTCGTTATGACTGCTGACGCAGTTAAGCAAGTTGAGGAGATGCTGGCATGATCCGTGAAGAACGTCTGCTGAAAGTACTGCGCGCGCCGCACGTATCTGAAAAAGCGTCTGCTGCGATGGAAAAAACCAACACCATCGTTCTCAAAGTTGCTAAAGACGCGACCAAAGCAGAAATCAAAGCCGCTGTACAGAAGCTTTTCGAAGTGGAAGTAGAGGTCGTTAACACCCTGGTAGTTAAAGGGAAAGTTAAACGTTCCGGACAGCGTATTGGTCGTCGTAACGACTGGAAAAAAGCTTACGTCACCCTGAAAGAAGGCCAGAATCTGGACTTCGTCGGCGGCGCTGAGTAAGTCGGAGGAGAAGAACAATGGCAGTTGTTAAGTGTAAACCGACATCTCCGGGTCGTCGCCATGTAGTTAAAGTGGTGAATGCGGAGCTGCACAAGGGCAAACCATTCGCCCCGCTGGTAGAAAAAAACAGCAAATCCGGTGGCCGTAATAACAATGGTCGCATCACTACCCGTCATATCGGTGGTGGTCACAAGCAGGCTTACCGTATTATTGACTTTAAACGCAATAAAGATGGTATCCCGGCAACCGTTGAACGTCTTGAGTACGATCCGAACCGCTCTGCGAACATCGCACTGGTTCTGTACAAAGATGGCGAGCGCCGTTACATCCTGGCCCCTAAAGGCCTGAAAGCTGGCGACCAGATTCAGTCTGGCGTTGATGCTGCGATCAAAGCAGGTAACACCCTGCCTATGCGTAACATCCCAGTGGGTTCTACCGTGCATAACGTAGAAATGAAACCAGGCAAAGGCGGACAGATTGCTCGCTCAGCTGGTGCTTACGTGCAGATCGTTGCGCGTGAAGGTTCCTACGTCACCCTGCGTCTGCGTTCAGGCGAAATGCGTAAAGTCGAAATCGACTGCCGCGCAACCCTGGGCGAAGTCGGTAACGCTGAGCATATGCTTCGCGTTCTGGGTAAAGCCGGTGCTGCTCGTTGGCGTGGTGTTCGTCCTACCGTTCGCGGTACTGCGATGAACCCAGTCGACCACCCACACGGTGGTGGTGAAGGTCGTAACTTTGGTAAGCACCCGGTAACTCCGTGGGGCGTTCAGACCAAAGGTAAGAAGACCCGCAGCAACAAGCGTACTGATAAATTTATCGTACGTCGCCGTAGCAAATAATTTTAGAGGATAAGCCATGCCACGTTCTCTCAAGAAAGGTCCTTTTATTGACCTGCACTTGCTGAAGAAGGTAGAGAAAGCGGTGGAAAGCGGAGACAAGAAGCCTTTGCGCACCTGGTCCCGTCGTTCAACGATCTTCCCTAACATGATCGGTTTGACCATCGCTGTCCATAATGGTCGTCAGCACGTTCCTGTCTTTGTTTCCGACGAAATGGTCGGCCACAAACTGGGTGAATTTGCACCGACTCGTACTTATCGCGGCCACACGGCTGATAAGAAAGCCAAGAAACGCTAACAGGAGGAAGAGATGGAAACTATCGCTAAACATCGCCACGCTCGTTCTTCTGCTCAGAAGGTTCGCCTGGTAGCAGATCTTGTACGCGGTAAGAACGTGTCGCAGGCTCTGGACATTTTGACCTACACCAACAAGAAAGCGGCTGTACTGGTCAAGAAGGTTCTGGAATCTGCCATTGCTAACGCCGAGCACAACGATGGCGCTGACATTGATGATCTGAAAGTTACGAAGATCTTCGTAGACGAAGGCCCAAGCATGAAGCGCATTATGCCTCGTGCAAAAGGTCGTGCAGATCGCATCCTGAAGCGCACCAGCCACATTACTGTGGTTGTGTCCGATCGCTGAGACTCTGGAGACTAGCAATGGGTCAGAAAGTACATCCTAATGGTATTCGCCTGGGTATTGTTAAACCCTGGAACTCTACCTGGTTCGCCAATACCAAAGAATTCGCTGACAACCTGGACAGCGACTTTAAAGTACGTCAGTTCCTGACTAAAGAACTGGCTAAAGCGTCTGTATCTCGTATCGTTATCGAGCGTCCAGCTAAGAGCATCCGTGTGACCATTCACACTGCTCGCCCTGGTATCGTTATCGGTAAGAAAGGCGAAGACGTAGAAAAACTGCGCAAGGTCGTAGCGGATATCGCTGGCGTTCCTGCACAGATCAATATCGCTGAAGTCCGTAAGCCGGAACTGGACGCTAAATTGGTTGCTGACAGCATCACTTCACAGCTGGAGCGTCGTGTGATGTTCCGTCGTGCTATGAAGCGTGCTGTACAGAACGCAATGCGTCTGGGCGCTAAAGGGATCAAAGTTGAAGTTAGTGGCCGTCTGGGCGGTGCTGAAATCGCGCGTACCGAATGGTACCGTGAAGGCCGCGTGCCGTTGCACACCCTGCGTGCTGACATTGACTACAACACCTCTGAAGCGCACACCACTTATGGTGTAATCGGCGTTAAGGTATGGATCTTCAAAGGTGAGATCCTGGGTGGTATGGCTGCTGTTGAACAACCGGAACCGGCTGCTCAACCTAAAAAGCAGCAGCGTAAAAGCCGTAAGTAAGGAGAGTCGCTGATGTTACAACCAAAGCGTACAAAATTCCGTAAAGTGCATAAAGGCCGCAACCGTGGTCTGGCGCAGGGCACGGATGTTAGCTTCGGTACTTTCGGTTTGAAAGCTGTTGGCCGTGGTCGTCTGACCGCTCGTCAGATCGAAGCAGCACGTCGTGCTATGACCCGTGCAGTTAAGCGTCAAGGTAAAATTTGGATCCGTGTATTCCCGGACAAACCAATTACCGAGAAGCCGCTGGAAGTGCGTATGGGTAAAGGTAAAGGTAACGTGGAGTATTGGGTTGCCTTGATCCAGCCGGGTAAAGTCCTGTATGAAATGGACGGCGTTCCGGAAGAGCTTGCCCGTGAAGCATTCAAGCTGGCAGCAGCAAAACTGCCTATCAAAACCACCTTTGTAACTAAGACGGTGATGTAATGAAAGCAACTGAGCTGCGTGAAAAAAGCGTTGAAGAGCTGAACACTGAGCTGCTAAACCTGCTGCGTGAGCAGTTTAACCTGCGCATGCAGGCGGCATCCGGCCAGCTGCAACAGTCTCATCTGTTGAAGCAAGTGCGTCGTGATGTTGCACGCGTTAAGACTTTACTGACTGAGAAGGCGGGTGCGTAATGACCGATAAAATCCGTACTCTGCAAGGTCGTGTGACTAGTGACAAAATGGAGAAATCCATGACCGTTGCTATCGAACGTTTTGTGAAACACCCTATTTACGGTAAATTCATCAAGCGTACGACTAAACTGCACGTACATGACGAGAACAACGAATGCGGTATCGGCGACGTGGTTGAAATCCGCGAATGCCGTCCGCTGTCCAAGACTAAGTCCTGGACTCTGGTTCGCGTTATCGAGAAAGCTATTATGTAATCGGGCCTCAAGCCCGCTACAAATTAGCGAAATTGCAATCGGCAGGTTTCCTGCCGATTGCATCTCTAAAGGAATATCCGGTGTCTTCCGACCCCGGATATTTTTTTGCTTTTTTTCTGGCCTGCTCACCAAGCCGGTTATGAGTGAGAATGCCGATGATCAGCCTCTGTCTGGCGCGCTTTTACCGCCGCAGGGAGCTTTGACAGCGATATCCTCAGGACAGAAGGGTATATAAGGTTGAATCAGGCTGCGGGGATGTGTAGAATGCTGCGCTCGCCTGATTTATCAAGTATCCCCATTAGTGTAATTTTTTCTCTATCCATAATTTGGAAGCGGTGTTATAATGCTGCGCCCTCATTTGTGGGGTTTTATATACGACCTGATTCAAGGTCCCGAAGTAGTAGTTGACATAAGCGGAGCACTGAAATGATCCAAGAACAGACTATGCTGACCGTCGCCGACAACTCCGGTGCACGTCGCGTAATGTGTATCAAGGTTCTGGGTGGCTCGCACCGTCGCTATGCAGGCGTAGGCGATATCATCAAAATTACCATCAAGGAAGCAATTCCTCGCGGTAAGGTTAAGAAAGGTGATGTGCTGAAAGCGGTAGTGGTGCGCACCAGGAAGGGTGTTCGTCGCCCGGACGGTTCTGTCATTCGCTTCGATGGCAATGCATGCGTTATTTTAAATAATAACAGTGAGCAGCCAATCGGTACGCGTATTTTTGGGCCGGTAACTCGTGAACTTCGTACTGAAAAGTTCATGAAAATTATCTCTCTGGCACCAGAAGTACTCTAAGGAGCGAAAAATGGCAGCTAAAATCCGTCGCGATGACGAAGTTATCGTGCTGACCGGCAAAGATAAAGGTAAGCGCGGTAAAGTTAAAAATGTCCTGTCTTCTGGCAAGGTCATTGTTGAAGGTATCAACCTGGTTAAGAAACATCAGAAGCCGGTCCCGGCCCTGAACCAACCAGGCGGCATCGTTGAAAAAGAAGCTGCTATTCAGGTTTCTAACGTTGCGCTTTACAACACTGCCACCGGTAAGGCTGACCGTGTAGGCTTTAGATTCGAAGACGGCAAAAAAGTCCGTTTCTTCAAATCTAACAGCGAAACTATCAAGTAATTTGGAGTAGTACGATGGCGAAACTGCATGATTACTACAAAGACGAAGTAGTTAAACAACTCATGACTGAGTTTAACTACATTTCTGTCATGCAAGTCCCTCGGGTCGAGAAGATCACCCTGAACATGGGTGTTGGTGAAGCGATCGCTGATAAGAAACTGCTGGATAACGCAGCAGCTGACTTAGCAGCAATCTCCGGTCAAAAGCCGTTTATCACCAAAGCACGCAAATCAGTTGCAGGCTTCAAAATCCGTCAGGGCTATCCGATCGGCTGTAAAGTGACTCTGCGTGGTGAACGCATGTGGGAGTTCTTTGAGCGTCTGATTTCTATTGCTGTTCCACGTATTCGTGACTTCCGTGGCTTGTCCGCTAAGTCTTTCGATGGCCGTGGTAACTACAGCATGGGCGTTCGTGAGCAGATCATCTTCCCAGAGATCGACTATGACAAAGTCGACCGCGTTCGTGGTTTGGATATCACCATTACCACTACTGCGAAATCTGATGATGAAGGCCGCGCACTGTTGGCTGCTTTTAACTTCCCGTTCCGCAAGTAAGGCAGGGTTACTGATGGCTAAGCAATCGATGAAAGCACGCGAAGTCGTTCGCGTGAAACTGGCTGACAAGTACCGCGCTAAACGCGAGGAACTGAAAGCTATCATTTCTAGTGTGAACTCATCCGACGAAGATCGTTGGAATGCTGTTCTCAAGCTGCAAACTCTGCCGCGTGATTCCAGCCCGTCTCGTCAGCGCAAGCGCTGCCGCCAAACTGGCCGTCCACATGGTTATGTGGGCAAATTCGGGTTGAGCCGCATCAAGTTACGTGAAGCCGCCATGCGCGGTGAAGTACCAGGCTTGAAAAAGGCTAGCTGGTAATTACCAATTGAATCACGGGAGTAAATACAGATGAGCATGCAAGATCCGATCGCGGATATGCTGACCCGTATCCGTAACGGTCAAGCCGCGAACAAAGTTGCGGTGACCATGCCTTCCTCCAAGCTGAAATTGGCTATTGCCAAGCTGCTGAAGGAAGAAGGATATATCGAAGAATTTAAAATCGAAGGCGACACCAAGCCAGAACTGGAACTGACTCTTAAGTATTTCCAGGGCAAGGCTGTGGTAGAAAGCATTCAGCGTGTTAGTCGTCCAGGTCTGCGCATCTACAAACGCAAAGACGAGCTGCCAAAAGTTATGGCAGGACTGGGTATCGCTGTTGTTTCTACCTCTAAAGGTGTTATGACCGATCGTGCAGCGCGCCAGGCTGGTCTTGGTGGCGAAATTATCTGCTACGTAGCTTAAGGAGGAATTTATGTCTCGTGTTGCTAAAGCACCTGTCGTGATTCCTGCCGGCGTAGAGGTAAAACTCGACGGTCAGGTTATTTCGATTAAAGGTAAAAACGGCGAGCTGACTCGTACTCTTAACGCTGCTGTAGAAGTAAAGCATGCTGACAACACCCTGACTTTCGCCCCGCGCGAAGGCTTCACGGATGGTTGGGCGCAGGCTGGTACTTCTCGTGCATTGTTGAACAGTATGGTTATCGGTGTTACCGAAGGCTTCTCTAAGAAGTTGCAGCTGGTTGGTGTAGGTTATCGTGCAGCCATTAAAGGCAACGCTGTGAGTCTGGCCCTGGGCTTTTCTCACCCTGTTGAACATGCGCTGCCTGCCGGAATCACTGCTGAATGTCCAACTCAGACTGAAATCGTGCTGAAAGGCGCTGATAAACAGCTGATTGGTCAGGTAGCAGCAGATCTGCGCGCCTACCGTCGTCCTGAGCCTTATAAAGGCAAGGGTGTTCGTTACGCCGACGAAGTCGTGCGTACCAAAGAGGCTAAGAAGAAGTAAGGTAACACTATGGATAAGAAATCTGCTCGTATCCGTCGTGCGACCCGCGCACGCCGCAAGCTCAAAGAGCTGGGTGCAACTCGCCTGGTGGTACATCGTACCCCGCGTCATATTTACGCACAGGTAATTGCTCCAAACGGTTCTGAAATCCTGGTTGCTGCTTCTACAGTAGAAAAAGCAATCGGTGAGCAACTGAAGTACACAGGAAACAAAGACGCCGCCGCAGCTGTTGGTAAAGCAGTCGCTGAGCGCGCAATCGAAAAAGGCATTACAAATGTTTCTTTCGACCGCTCTGGTTTCCAATATCATGGTCGTGTCCAGGCACTGGCAGATGCTGCCCGTGAAGCTGGCCTACAGTTCTAAGGTAGAGGTGTAAGATGGCACACATCGAAAAACAAGCTGGCGAACTGCAGGAAAAGCTGATCGCGGTAAATCGCGTATCTAAAACCGTTAAAGGCGGTCGTATCTTCTCCTTCACTGCTTTGACAGTGGTTGGCGACGGTAACGGTCGTATCGGTTTTGGTTACGGAAAAGCGCGTGAAGTTCCAGCAGCGATCCAGAAAGCGATGGAAAAAGCTCGTCGCAATATGATTAACGTCGCGCTGAACAACGGCACCCTGCAGCACCCTGTTAAAGGCGTGCATACTGGGTCTCGCGTGTTCATGCAGCCGGCTTCTGAAGGTACCGGTATCATCGCCGGCGGTGCAATGCGCGCCGTACTGGAAGTTGCTGGGGTTCATAACGTTCTGGCTAAAGCCTACGGTTCCACTAACCCGATTAACGTGGTTCGTGCAACGCTGGATGGCCTGGCCAACATGAATTCCCCAGAAATGGTCGCTGCCAAGCGTGGCAAATCCGTTGAAGACATTCTGGGGTAATGACCATGGCTAAGACTATTAAGATTACTCAAACCCGCAGTTCGATCGGTCGTTTGCCAAAACACAAGGCAACGCTGCTTGGCCTGGGTCTGCGTCGTATTAACCACACCGTAGAGCGTGAAGACACGCCAGCTGTACGCGGTATGGTTAACGCGATTTCCTACATGGTTAAAGTGGAGGAGTAACAGATGCGTTTAAATACTCTGTCTCCGGCCGAAGGGTCTAAGCACGCTCCTAAACGTTTAGGTCGTGGTATTGGTTCTGGCCTCGGTAAGACCGGTGGTCGTGGTCACAAAGGTCAGAACTCTCGTTCTGGCGGTGGCGTACGTCGCGGTTTCGAAGGTGGTCAGATGCCTCTGTACCGTCGTCTGCCGAAATTCGGTTTCACCTCTCGCAAAGCAGCAGTAACCGCAGAAGTGCGTCTGTCTGACCTGGCGAAAGTTGAAGGCGGTATCGTCGACCTGAACACGCTGAAAGCAGCTAACATTATCGGTATTCAGATTGAATTCGCTAAAGTTATCCTGTCTGGCGAAGTCTCTGCACCGGTAACGGTTCGCGGTCTGCGTGTCACTAAAGGCGCTCGTGCTGCAATCGAAGCTGCTGGCGGTAAAATTGAGGAATAAGTAGCAGATGGCTAAGCAACCAGGATTAGATTTTCAAAGTGCCAAAGGCGGTTTTGGCGAACTAAAACGCAGACTTCTGTTTGTGATTGGTGCGCTAATTGTTTTCCGTATTGGTTCTTTTATTCCGATCCCTGGTATTGATGCCACTGTACTTGCCAAACTGCTTGAGCAACAGCGTGGCACCATCATTGAAATGTTTAACATGTTCTCTGGTGGTGCTCTCAGCCGTGCTTCTATTTTTGCTCTGGGTATTATGCCGTATATTTCGGCCTCTATTATTATCCAGCTGCTGACGGTGGTTCATCCGGCGTTGGCAGAGATCAAGAAAGAAGGGGAGGCTGGCCGTCGTAAGATTAGCCAGTACACCCGTTACGGTACGTTAGTATTGGGTATATTTCAGTCTATTGGTATTGCTACCGGTCTGCCGAATATGCCTGGAATGCAGGGCCTGGTGTTAAACCCAGGCTTTGCTTTCTACTTTACTGCTGTTGTCAGCCTGGTCACAGGAACAATGTTCCTGATGTGGCTGGGTGAACAGATTACTGAACGAGGTATCGGTAACGGCATCTCAATCATTATCTTCGCTGGTATTGTTGCGGGTTTGCCGCCGGCCGTTGGCCATACTATCGAGCAAGCAAGGCAAGGCGACCTGCACTTCCTCCTGTTGCTGTTGGTTGCAGTTCTCGTATTTGCAGTGACCTTCTTCGTTGTTTACGTTGAGCGTGGTCAACGCCGCATTGTGGTGAACTATGCGAAACGTCAGCAAGGCCGTCGTGTCTATGCTGCACAGAGCACACATTTACCGTTGAAAGTGAACATGGCTGGCGTTATACCGGCAATCTTTGCTTCCAGCATTATTCTGTTCCCGGCAACCATTGCTTCCTGGTTCGGGGGCGGTACCGGTTGGAACTGGCTGACGACTATTTCGATGTATTTGCAGCCCGGACAACCGCTTTATGTGTTACTCTATGCGACTGCAATCATCTTCTTCTGTTTCTTCTACACTGCGCTGGTGTTCAACCCGCGTGAAACAGCAGATAACCTGAAGAAGTCCGGTGCATTTGTACCAGGAATTCGTCCGGGAGAACAGACGGCTAGATACATCGATAAAGTAATGACTCGCCTGACTCTGGTTGGTGCGCTCTACATTACTTTCATCTGCCTGATCCCGGAGTTCATGCGTGATGCGATGAAAGTCCCATTCTATTTCGGTGGTACATCACTGCTGATTGTGGTGGTTGTCATCATGGACTTTATGGCTCAAGTGCAAACTCTGATGATGTCCAGTCAGTACGAGTCTGCATTGAAGAAAGCAAACCTGAAAGGCTACGGCCGATAATCAGGCGCTTAAGAAGTTACGGAGAGTAAAAATGAAAGTTCGTGCTTCCGTCAAGAAATTATGTCGTAACTGCAAAATCGTCCGTCGTGATGGTGTCGTACGTGTGATTTGCAGCGCCGAGCCTAAGCATAAACAGCGTCAGGGCTAATATTTTTCTTGCAAAGTCGGGTTGAGCTGGCTAGATTAGCCAGCCAATCTTTTGTATGTCTGTGCGTTTCCATTTGAGTATCCTGAAAACGGGCTTTTCGGCATGGGACGCATAAGTAATTTAATAGGAGTGCATAGTGGCCCGTATAGCAGGCATTAACATTCCTGATCATAAACATACTGTCATTGCATTAACTGCAATCTTCGGTATCGGCAAGACCCGTTCACAGGCTATCTGTGCAAATACGGGAATCGCTGAAAATGTTAAGATCAGTGAGCTGTCTGAAGAACAAATCGACATTCTGCGTGATGCAGTTGCAAAATTTGTTGTTGAAGGCGATCTGCGTCGTGAAGTCACCCTGAGCATCAAGCGTCTTATGGACCTTGGCTGCTATCGTGGTTTACGTCATCGTCGTGGTCTTCCAGTGCGCGGTCAGCGTACCAAGACCAACGCACGTACCCGCAAGGGTCCGCGTAAACCGATCAAGAAATAATCGGGGTGATTGAATAATGGCAAAGGCACCAGTTCGTGCACGTAAGCGTGTAAGAAAGCAAGTCTCTGATGGCGTGGCTCATGTCCATGCGTCTTTTAACAACACCATCGTGACTATTACCGATCGTCAGGGTAACGCGTTGGGTTGGGCAACAGCCGGTGGTTCCGGTTTCCGTGGTTCTCGTAAGTCCACTCCGTTTGCAGCTCAGGTTGCTGCCGAGCGCTGTGCCGACGCCGTGAAAGAGTACGGTATTAAGAACCTGGAAGTTATGGTTAAGGGTCCTGGTCCAGGCCGCGAATCAACGATTCGTGCTCTGAACGCTGCTGGTTTCCGCATCACGAATATTACTGATGTGACTCCGATCCCTCACAACGGTTGTCGTCCGCCGAAAAAACGTCGCGTATAACGCCCGTTTTTTAGGAATGTTGGAGAAAGAAAATGGCAAGATATTTGGGTCCTAAGCTCAAGCTGAGCCGTCGCGAAGGTACCGACCTCTTTTTGAAGTCAGGCGTTCGCGCGATTGATACCAAGTGTAAGATTGAACAAGCTCCTGGTCAGCACGGTGCGCGTAAACCGCGTCTGTCTGATTATGGCGTACAGTTACGTGAAAAGCAGAAAGTTCGTCGTATGTACGGCGTGCTGGAGCGTCAGTTCCGTAACTATTATAAAGAAGCAGCACGTCTGAAAGGCAACACGGGTGAAAACCTGTTAGCTCTGCTGGAAGGTCGTCTGGATAACGTTGTTTACCGTATGGGCTTTGGCGCCACTCGTGCAGAAGCACGTCAGCTGGTTAGCCACAAATCTATCATGGTAAATGGTCGCGTTGTCAGCATCGCTTCTTATCAGGTAACTCCGAATGACGTTGTTAGCATCCGTGAGAAAGCCAAAAAGCAGTCTCGCGTGAAAGCCGCTCTGGAGCTGGCTGAACAGCGTGAAAAGCCAACCTGGCTGGAAGTTGATGCGACTAAGATGGAAGGTGTGTTCAAACGTATTCCTGAACGTACCGATCTGTCTGCGGACATTAACGAACACCTGATCGTCGAGCTTTACTCCAAGTAAAGCTTAGTACCAAAGAGAGGACACAATGCAGGGTTCTGTGACAGAGTTTCTAAAACCGCGCCTGGTAGATATCGAGCAAGTGAGTTCGACGCACGCCAAGGTGACCCTTGAGCCTTTAGAGCGTGGCTTTGGCCATACTCTTGGTAACGCACTGCGCCGTATTCTGCTTTCATCAATGCCGGGTTGCGCGGTGACCGAGGTTGAAATTGATGGTGTACTACATGAGTACAGCACCAAAGAGGGCGTACAGGAAGATATCCTGGAAATCCTGCTCAACCTGAAAGGGCTGGCGGTAAGAGTTCAGGGGAAAGATGAAGTTATCCTTACCTTGAATAAATCTGGCATTGGCCCTGTGACTGCAGCCGATATCACCCATGATGGTGATGTCGAAATCGTCAAGCCGCAGCACGTGATCTGCCACCTGACTGATGAGAACGCCGCTATCAGCATGCGTATCAAAATTCAGCGTGGTCGTGGTTATGTGCCGGCTTCTGCCCGAATTCATTCGGAAGAAGATGAGCGCCCGATCGGTCGTCTGTTGGTCGACGCCTGCTATAGCCCTGTAGAGCGTATTGCCTACAATGTTGAAGCAGCGCGTGTAGAACAGCGTACTGACCTGGACAAGCTGGTCATCGAAATGGAAACCAACGGCACTATTGATCCTGAAGAAGCGATCCGCCGTGCGGCTACCATCCTGGCAGAACAACTTGAAGCTTTCGTTGACTTACGTGATGTACGTCAGCCGGAAGTGAAAGAAGAGAAACCAGAATTCGATCCGATCTTGCTGCGCCCTGTTGACGATCTGGAATTGACTGTCCGCTCTGCTAACTGCCTTAAGGCAGAAGCTATCCACTACATCGGTGATCTGGTACAGCGTACCGAGGTTGAGCTGCTTAAAACGCCTAACCTCGGCAAAAAATCTCTTACCGAGATTAAAGATGTGCTGGCTTCTCGTGGTCTGTCACTGGGCATGCGCCTGGAAAACTGGCCACCCGCTAGCATCGCTGATGAATAAACCGATCACAGGTTAAGGTTTCACTGAGAAGGATAAGGTCATGCGCCATCGTAAGAGTGGTCGTCAACTGAACCGCAACAGCAGCCATCGCCAGGCTATGTTCCGCAACATGGCTGGCTCTTTGGTTCGTCACGAGATTATCAAGACGACCCTGCCAAAAGCGAAAGAGCTGCGTCGTGTAGTTGAGCCGCTGATTACTCTTGCCAAGACCGACAGCGTAGCTAATCGTCGTCTGGCATTCGCCCGTACTCGTGATAACGAGATCGTGGCAAAACTGTTTAACGAGCTGGGCCCGCGTTTTGCGAGCCGTGCCGGTGGTTACACTCGCATTTTGAAGTGTGGCTTCCGCGCTGGTGACAACGCTCCGATGGCTTACATCGAGTTGGTTGATCGTCCAGAAGCTCAAGCAGAAGCTGTAGCAGAGTAATCTGTTGCACTAAGGAAAAAACCGGGCTTGCCCGGTTTTTTTATGTCTGAAATTCCTCTCTCCCTTTTCCCGCGCTATTCTGTTTCCTCTAAATCATGGCAGTGAGGTCATTATGTGGCTAATCGATAGCTTAGTAGAGCAGCACATCGCTGAAGCACAAAAAAACGGCGACCTGGATAATCTCTCCGGCAGCGGTAAAAAACTGCAGCTTGACGATGACAGCCATGTGCCGCAGGAGCTTCGCGCAGCATACCGTTTGATGAAAAACTCAGGCTATCTTCCTCCGGAACTTGAAATGCGTCGGGAGGCTGTTGAACTCGATCAACTCCTGGCGAGCATCGATCCGCAGGATCATCGTTATGAGCAACATGTTAAGCGTCTTTTACTGCTTGAAGTTAAGCTTCAGCAGGCTGGCATGAGTACTACATTCTTGCATGGTGACTACGCCAACCAGGTCAATCACCGCTTCAGTGGAGATGAATAATGTTCAAAATCGGACAGCTGGCTAAGCTGGCAGAGGTCACCCCTGACACCATTCGCTATTACGAAAAGCAGCAAATGATGGATCATGAAATTCGCACAGAAGGTGGCTTTCGACTTTACAGTGATAACGATCTTCAGCGCCTGAAGTTTATTCGCTATGGCAGACAGCTTGGTTTTAGTCTGGAAGCCATCAGAGAACTTCTTTCCATCCGTGTTGATCCTGAACATCATACTTGTCAGCAGTCTAAAACGATTGTTCAGTCCCGACTGAGTGAAGTGGAAGAAAGGATCGCGGAACTGCAGAATATGCAGCGGTCGCTGAAAAGATTGAACGATGCCTGCTGCGGAACCGCACATAGCAGCGTCTGCTGCTCTATTCTTGAAGCGCTGGAGAAGGGGGACGTTGTTTCAGCCGGTTGATTTTTGCAGCAGCGGGATCTATATTTTGCCAACATTCATCGAAGGAAAAAAACATGGCTGGTTATCAACATAAAAAGGGCGTTATTCGTGATAACGCGATAGAGGCGTTACTGCACGATCCGCTCTTTAAAGTACGTATTGAAACAAATCATAAAGGTAAGGGCAGTTTCCGGCGTAAAGCGAAACATGCTAAGAAGAGTAACTGGGAGGCCAGTGGTAAAGAGAGCTTTACCACTGGCCTTCTGACATTGCCGAGGGATCGGGTCAGGCACGAGCGCGTGATTTAATACTCTCGACCATGACGGCGATAATAATAATTACACCCTTCACTACCTGTTGGTTATAACCGGAAATATTCATCAGGTTCATCAGGTTAGATATCATGCTCAGGATAAATACCCCGATAAGCGTATTGACCACATTTCCGCGCCCGCCAGCAAGACTTGCTCCTCCTACCACCACTGCAGCGATAACATCCAGCTCAAAGCCTATGGAGAGAACCGGTGAACCAACGCCGGTGCGCGTGGCTGAAATAATCCCAGCAATCCCGCAGCCAAACGCGCTGATGGCATAAACGGCTAATTTATAAACATTGACGCGTATACCGGCAAAGCGTGTCGCCATCTCATTTGAACCGATGGAAATGACCAGACGGCCAAATACTGAGTTTTTATAAACTAACTGACAAAGGATCGCGAAGCCCAGCAGTATATATACCGGAAGAGGTATACCGAACAGATATCCGGTGCCGAAATTAACAAAAGCATCATTATCGATAAAGACCGGCTGACCATTAGAGATTATCAGGGCCAGACCACGGGCGATCGTCATCATCGCTAACGTGGCAATAAAAGGGGCGATATTAAACCAGGTCACCAGCATCCCTGAGAAGGTGCCCATTAACGTTACCATCCCCACGCCTGCAACTATTGCTGGCCACAAACCTATGTCGGGTATCATCAGGCCAACCACCACGGAGACAAACGCCATGATTGAGCCGATTGACAAATCAATGCCACCCGTGAGAATGACAAACAGCAAACCCAATGCAGCCAGCCCCAGTGGAACACTCTGGCGTAAAACGTTGGTAATATTATCTGCGCTGTAAAAACGGTCAGAGAGGAAAGCAGCCACAATAAGCATACAGATAAAGACCAGCACAGTGGAGTTATCTAATAAAAAACGGCCAAGGCGCTTTTTAGAGTTAAAACCGACATTCTCTTTTTCTTTGGTGATTGATTGCATCATCTGTTAATTCCTCAGGCTACGCTGCTTTTAGGGATCGCATAGCGCATAATATTTTGTTCTGATATCTCATCGCCAGTCAGTTCTTTAGTCACCTGGCCCTCGCTCATGACATAGACACGATGGCTCAAATTGATAACCTCGACCAGTTCTGATGAGATAACGAGGATGGAATAACCACGTTTTGCCAGTTGATGGATAATGTTATAAATTTCAACTTTCGCACCCACATCTACGCCACGAGTAGGTTCATCAAGAATAAGAATATTGCAGTCAGTGTTTAACCATTTGGCAATTACCACCTTTTGTTGATTGCCTCCGCTAAGACTGGCGATAGTATCGTCCACAGAACCTAATTTGATATTGAGTTTTTTACGCAGGGACTGACTGACTTCTTGTTCCCGCACACGATGAATAAATCCCCACATCCGGCTGATCATACTGAGGTTGGTCAGCGTCATATTTTCCCGAATTGGGCGAACCAGAATTGCGCCCTGTTCTTTACGGCTTTCAGGAACAAGCCCGATCCCATGACTCATTGCCTGCGCAGGCGATCCGGTCTCGATTATTTTGCCTTCTTTTAATATCGTACCTGTGGACATCTTATCGATGCCAAACAGACAGCGTGCAATTTCTGTTCGTCCTGAACCAATCAGGCCTGCAAGGCCCACCACTTCACCTTTACGTAGTGTCAGATTGACGTTTTTTAACAACGATCGTGTGGAAAGATCCTTAACTTCTAATATTACTCTCTCTCCGGGCCAGCCTTTTTCCGGGTAAAGGCTTTCCAACTTTCTTCCCACCATATTGGTGATAATATCTTCTTCGCTACAGGTGGCGGGATCTAACGTCACTACGGTTTCACCATCTTTTATCACCGTAATTTCATCTGCGATCGCCATTAACTCTTCCAGACGATGGGAGATATAGATAATGGTTACACCGCGTGATTTAAGCTTGCGAAGTTGCTCAAAAAGAATTGCCACCTCTTTGCCTGAAAGCACCGCTGAAGGCTCATCAAGGATTAAAATATTCACATCTTTCGCCAGCGACTTCGCAATCTCCACCATTTGTTGATAAGCAACGCTTAAATCACCTGTTCGCCTGCGTGGATCGATAGAAAAACCCAACTCATTAAGGATATGCGCAGCGCGCTGATTGAGTTTTTTCCAGCGAACAATGCCTTTCCCGCCGCCCAGGTCGTCCAGAAAGATATTTTCTGCAACCGACAGATCGGGTGAGAGCGCCAGCTCCTGGTAAATAATCCCAATTCGGCTCTCTTTACTGTGGGCGGGCGTTGTGAAGTTTTTCTCCTCACCATGAATAAATATCTTCCCACTGTCCTTGATATAGATGCCGGACAATATTTTCATCAGGGTTGACTTACCTGCGCCATTCTCTCCGATGATGGCGTGTATAGTGCCGGTACGCACCTGCAAATTAATGGCTTTAAGAGCATGGACTCCGCCAAAGCTCTTTTTTACCTGTTGAACATCAATTGCATACTGGTTCACGTTTTGCCCTCATACCTGTCCCCCTCTGGAGAGGGGGAATATGACGTCAGAAAATCGCATCGGCTTTGTAATACTTAGCCACGTTATCTTTAGTAATTACAATCGTCGGGATATAGCTATATGGGGGAAACTCTTTTTTGCCTCCCTGATATTGTTCAATGATATTTAACGTGTCGCGGGTAAGCAGGTCAGGATTGTTCGATGCGGTAGCCTGTAGCTCGCCTTTCTCTACGGCTTCCAGACCTTTTTTATAGCCATCGTGAGCATAGACTTTGACCTGATCCAGTTTATTGGCCGCTTTCAGTGCGCGGATGGCACCCAAAGCCATATCATCCATCTCGCTGTACACGCAGTTAATTTTATTTCCCTGGGCAACGATTATATCTTCCATTGCTTTAAGGCCCCCTTGCTGGTCCCAGTTACCCCAACCCTGGCTCAGAACGGTTAGCTGCTTATGACCATATTTTTTCTCCTGCGCTTCCGTCACGCCTTTCAGGAAGTTATCGCTACGTGCCTGGCCGACCAGGTTACCGGCATTCCCGCTGATTAAGACGCAGTTCATTGGCTTATCACCAAACTGGCTTACCGCAAAGGCCCCTAATTGCCTGTTGTTTTCAGCATTATTAGCCTGTACGCGGGTAATGACTTTGGCATTTAAAGAAATATCACTGTCGATGATCACGACCGGTACTTTGGCCCGATCTGCCATTTTAACAATGCGCTGACCCGCTTCAGGATCTTGTGGATTAAGCACCAGATAGTTAATCCCCTGAGAAAGCATATCCTCAACATCTGCTATCTGTTTATTCAGGTCACCACGCGCATCAGTAGTCACCAGATCGTAACCTTTCTCTTTCGCATGGATTTTCATGTATTCAGTTAATCCATTGAAGAAGGCGCCATTAAGGGTGCGGTTGGCAAAACCGATTTTAAGTTGCTCGGCAGCGCTTGCGGATAATGAGGTGGCCGCGCCAGCCAACAGCATGCACACTAAAAGCTTTTTCATTTTTAATCCTCTTTAGTCGTCGGGTCAGGGCAGAATGTCATCTTCTTATTGATGCTTTGGAGCCAGCACTTCTTTTTCAACGGTCTCAATACTTTCACGCATCAGCTCAATGAAATTCGCTTCACCAGCAAGGGTGGCGAAAAGTGCCCGATCGCTGGCAAAAGTTTTGACGGGATCTTCACTCTGATACCAACCGTTAACGCGATTGGTGTCGAGAATGCCATCCTCATAGCGGTAGGGAAGCGAACCTTCGTGCCAACGGCGCATAAACAGGAAAAAGAGCGCAGGAAGTTTCGCGCAAGCACGGGGTACCGCACCCTGTTCATAGCGGGTGATCAACGTGGGAGTAATAAAACCAGGAATTTTGGAAAGGCCATCAGCGGCGACACGCTGGTTAGTGTCTTTAATATAGGGATTACTGAACCGCTCCAGAACCACATCCCGGTAGCTTTCCAGCTCAAGCGGGGAAGGGAGCAGACAGGGAATAACATCTTCAGTGACATAGTCCCAGGCCAGTTGATATAGCGTTTCTACGCTTGTGCTTTCATCAATAAAAGTCAGCCCCTGCAAGGTTCCTGCCCAGGCAATGGCACTGTGGCTGGCATTAAGAATGCGCGTTTTGGCTTCTTCATAATCATTTACGTTGCTTACCAACGCGACGTCTACTTTTTCCAGGGCGGGGCGATCGGTCGCGAAGTTATCTTCTATCACCCATTGAATAAAAGACTCTGCCATAACAGGCGCTGCATCGTTAATGCCCAGCGCTGATTTTACCCTGGCGGCAATATCCGGCGACGGGCGCGGAGTAATACGGTCCACCATGGTATTAGGTGTGGTCACCGCTTTTGCCAGCCATTTCAGTAAAACATCTTGTTGGCGCAGGGTGAGAAACTGTACCAGGCCATCATAAAAATGCTGGCCGTTATGCCGCACATTGTCACAGCACAACAGGGTGACCGGACCAGCTTGCTGCTCCATTCTGCGCTGCAGGATATGCGCTATAGCACCGTAGATGGTACGGGCTGCCCCATTGAGATCCTGCTGAATATCATCGTTACTTTTATCCAGGACTCTGTGCGAATCAAGATAGTATCCGCCCTCGGTTACGGTAAAGGAGATGACTTTGGTTTCGGGCGCAGCACCTTCAGCAACCAGGGCTGTCAATTTGTTGTCCCACGGAACAATTTTTTTGATAACGGTAATTTTTTCATACTCCCGTTCTCCTGCGGGGGAAACGGTTTCGAGTACATATTCCCCTTTTTGCCGGGCCAGGGTGGCCAGCAGCGTTTCCGCATCATCCCGAATGTTGCCCAGGGCAATATTCCACTCACCCTCACTGCCGCTCTGCTGTTGCTGCAGACGATGCAGGTAGCAGGCCTGATGAGCACGATGAAAAGAACCGGCTCCGATATGTAGCCATTGAAAAGTCTGATGCATCGCCATGATTATCCCCCTGAATGGTCTTTTGCCCATCGAAAGGGCTTTTGCAAGTCCATGCAGCCTAAATGAATAATTGCCCCTTAAAAGAGCATTAGCTCACAAATGTGATTAATTTGTGTGTTAAACGTTAAAAAAATTTCTTGATTTGCGGTAGCGTGAGGTCATTCGCCCCTGAACCGGCGAATAAACCGATGAGGCCAGGCTGGAGCAGAAGATGAAGAACAGGGACAAAACCGATTATGCAGCCCGGGCTGCATGGATGTATTACATCACTGGCAATACTCAGCATCAGATAGCCGATTCTCTTGGCATCTCGCGACAGGTTGTACAGCGTCTGATTGCAGCTGCTCTGGCAGATAATTTGATCTCTTTTGATATTATGCATGCCGTGCCGGAATGCCAGAGATTAGCCTCTGAGCTGGCCCTGAAGCACCATTTATACCTTTGTCAGGTAGTGCCTTCGACGGGGCTGGCATCCGCAGCGTGCCAGAGGATGATTACCTCTGCTGCGGCAACCGTCATGGCCAGGCTGCTTTCTGTCAGGCAGGGAATGACGGTTGCGCTGGGTTCAGGCAGGACGCTGCGCATGGCGATTGAAAAAATGCCTGAGCTTGCCGGTTCCCAGCACCATTGTGTTTCCCTGCTTGGGGTGATGACGGCGGATGGAACAACTACGCGGTATGATGTGCCACTGTGCATGGCGGAAAAAACCGCCGGGAAATATTTTATTGTGCCGGCCCCAATGTATGCTGATGACGCACGCGATCGTGCGTTGTGGTGCCATAACAGGATTTATAAATTGGTCACTGAAAAAGCCCGCATGGCCGATGTGACCTTTCTGGGGATCGGCGATATTGCAGAAAACTGCCCACTCCTGCATCAGGGGTTTATTCTGCCGCAGGAGCTGGAAAGGCTGCTGAAAAAAGGCGCTGTGGCGGAGATAGTAGGCCATATTATTGATGCAGAGGGTGTGCAGATAGAAAGTGAGCTACAGCAGCGTTTAACCAGCATCGTCCTACCATCAGGGCCGACCAGGCCAACGCTGGCCTTTGCGGGTGGGCCTGCTAAACATCAGGCGATTGAAGCCGTACTAAGGGGAAGATGGATTAATGGATTAATTACGGATGAAGAGACGGCACGCTATTTACTGAGAGAGGAGTGGTCAACAAGGAAAACGTTGTAGGATAAAAAAACCTCCCGCCCGCGGGCAGAAGGTCTGTAAACCTGGACTGATTTTCATCTGCTCAGAGAGCGATTAGTTCCCGGTTTTTTGCTGTTTCAGCAAGTCGCGAATTTCCGTAAGCAGAGTCTCTTCCGCACTTGGCTTCGGCGCAGGTTTTTCCACTTCTTTCTTCTTGTGCAGTTTGTTCATCAGTTTCACCGCCATAAAGATGGCGAAGGCTACGATGATGAAATCAAATACCGTCTGGATAAAAATACCATACTGCATGATAACGGCCGGTGTATCGCCAACGGCTGGCTTTAATACCCAGGCGAATGATTTGAAATCAACCCCACCAATCAGTAACCCCAGCGGTGGCATAATAATATTCGCCACCAGAGAAGAAACGATTTTACCGAATGCAGCACCAATAATGACACCGACCGCCAGGTCGACAACGTTGCCGCGCATCGCAAAATCGCGAAACTCTTTGAATAAACTCATTGTTATCTCCTTTCCTGTGCCAACTGTTAAGTTTAACAAACGATCGCGCTTTTTCCATTATCATGACTGAAATAATGAATAATCAGTAAGATAAAGCAGCCAGCTCTCTTGCTGGCATACTGAATCAGAGGAAGAAAGGGCTTGGCTGGAAAAGGCGCTCAACGTCCGGAACGAATTTTTTATCGGTCAGGAACATCACCACATGATCGCCTTGCTCAATGCGCAGATTGTCATTGGCTATCATCACGTCATCACCCCGCACAACGGCACCAATAAGCGTTCCGGGCGGCAGCTTGATGTCATCTATTAACCGACCCACTACGCGTGAGGTGGTCTCATCACCATGCGCAATGGCTTCAATAGCTTCAGCCACGCCGCGGCGAAGCGAAGAAACACTCACAATATCCGCTTTACGAACATGTCCCAGCAGAGCAGAAATTGTCGCCTGTTGCGGCGAGATGGCAATATCAATAACGCTACCCTGAACGAGATCGACATAAGCCTTGCGCTGAATAAGCACCATGACTTTTTTAGCCCCCATGCGTTTGGCCAGCATGGCCGACATGATGTTGGCCTCATCATCATTAGTGATGGCGATAAACAGATCGATTTGGTCGATATGTTCTTCTTCCAGTAATTCCTGATCCGAAGCGTCACCATAAAACACGATGGTATTTTGCAGTAATTCAGCCAGTTCAGCGGCACGTTGCTGATCGCGTTCAATCAACTTAACGCTGTAGTGTTTTTCCAGCCGCTGCGCAAGGCCAGACCCGATGTTGCCACCACCGACAATCATAATGCGTTTATAAGGTCTTTCGAGACGTTGATATTCGCTCATTACCGCGCGGATATGCTGGCTGGCCGCAATAAAGAAGACCTCGTCCCCGGCTTCCACGATGGTGGAACCCTGAGGCCGGATAGGGCGATCCTGACGGAAAATGGCCGCCACGCGAGTATCAATATGCGGCATGTGTTCCCGCATTACGGCGAGAGCATTACCCACTAATGGGCCGCCATAATAGGCTTTAACTACCGCCAGGCTGACTTTTCCCTCAGCAAAGGGCACCACTTGCAGCGCGCCCGGATACTCAATCAGACGGTAAATATTATCAATAACCAGCTGTTCCGGAGAGATCAGGTGATCGATGGGTATCGCTTCAGGAACAAACAGTTTCTCTGCATCGCGGATGTAATCTGGCGCACGAATACGGGCGATACGGTTAGGCGTATTAAAAAGGGAATAGGCAACCTGACAGGCCACCATATTGGTTTCGTCCGAATTGGTCACAGCAACCAGCATATCAGCATCTTCGGCACCCGCTTCACGCAGTACCCGGGGGTGCGAACCGTGCCCCTGGACTACACGAAGGTCGAATTTATCCTGAAGCTGACGCAATCGGATCGAATCAGTATCTACCACGGTGATATCGTTGTTTTCACCAACCAGGTTTTCGGCAAGCGTGCCACCGACCTGACCGGCGCCAAGAATGATTATTTTCATTGTGCTTCAGTCTGCTTCGTGGGAAGTCAGGGTGGCCGGAAAATTTCTCCCGGCCCCGGCAATTATCGCTTTAACATTTTTGCGTAGAAGAAACCGTCACCGCCTTCGATAGCCGGGAAAACCTGCAGCCCTGGCCGGTCAGGCTCACCTGTTTCGGCCAGAATGGCATCTTCATGACGCTGAAGGAAGCCCGCAACCTGCAAATGGTTTTCTTCAGGCAAAACGGAGCACGTTGCATAAAGCAGCGTGCCGCCTGATTTCAAGTGAGGCCAGATCGCTTCCAGGATTTTTTGCTGCAGGGCGGCCAGCTCGGCTATGTCACGATCGCGACGCAACCATTTGATATCCGGATGACGGCGAATGACGCCAGTGGCTGAACAGGGCGCATCCAGCAGAATACGGTCAAACTGACGGTCGCCACACCAGCTCTCCGGGAAGCAGCCATCTCCCACTTTCACTTCAGCGGTCATGTTCAGTCGCTGGAGGTTCTCAACGATCCTTGTCAGGCGCTGCGCATCAATATCCACCGCCAGTACTTTTGCCTGGGGAGCAGCTTCCAGGATATGCGTGGTTTTCCCGCCGGGGGCAGCACAGAGATCGAGTATCTCTTCTCCGTTCTGAGGATCTAATAAAGCGACGCATCCCTGGGCTGAAGCATCCTGCACAGTAACCCAGCCTTGATCAAAACCGGGAAGTTGTGAAACCGGGCAGGGGACCTCAAGCCTTAAGGCATCAGCATGAACCGGATCGGGTTCTGCCATTTTCCCGGAATCCTGCAACAGGCTAAGCCATGCATCACGCGTGTGATGCTGACGGTTAACACGGAGCCACATTGGAGGTCTTTGATTATTCGCGGCAACAATGGCTTCCCACTGCTCTGGCCAGGCAAGCCTGAGCCTTTCCAGCAGCCATTTAGGATGCAGGTACTGTTGATCGCCCATATTCATCTGCTGCGTTAACTCTTCCTGCTTACGCTGGAACTGGCGCAGCACGCCGTTTATCAGCCCTTTAAATTGCTGCCGCTTCAGGGAAACTGCCCCTTCCACCGTTTCGGCCAGAGCCGCATGTGCGGGGATACGGGTATAAATCAGCTGATAAAGTCCCACCATAACTAAAAAGTGAACGGTGCGTTGCTTGCCTGTCATCGGGCGTTCCATCAGTTGACTGATGATCCACTCCAGTTGCGGAAGGGTACGTAATACCCCATAGCAAAGCTCCTGCAGCAGCGCTGCATCTTTATCTGCAAGGGTTTTTTGCGCAATGGGCAGCACAGTACTCAGGGAGTGACCCTGCTCGACCACTTTCTCAATAGTCTGGGCAGCAACGCTGCGCAAGTTGGTATTTTTTTTCATAGGGATCGCAAATCAAAATCTGCCCGGCAATATGCCAGGCGAAGCATCAGGCAAGGATATTGCCTGGCGTGAACCATTCCCCACGGGAGTTCAACAGGTCCTGAGCTTTCATCGGTTTTTTACCGGCAGGCTGCAACTCTTCCATATTCAAAACGCCATCCAGGGTCGCAATCTGAATACCCTTTTTATCAGCCTGAACGATTTCGCCTGGCTGTTTATTAACATGGGGGAGGACGGTAGCTTTCCAGACCTTTATAGAGTGATCGTCAACAGTGAAATAGCTCACTGGCCACGGATTAAAAGCCCGGATGCATCGCTCTAACTGAGCAGCGGAAAGCTGCCAGTCAAGGCGGGCTTCTTCTTTGCTTAACTTCTCTGCATAGCTGACCTGCGTTTCATCCTGGACTTCTGGCTTAGCACGGCCTTCAGCCAGCGCAGATAAGGTGGCAAGCATCCCCTCAGGTCCCAGCTCAGCCAGCTTGTTATAAAGCGTTGCGCTGGTATCGTCTGGCTCGATAGCACAGGCGAGTTTATAAAGCATATCACCGGTATCAAGCCCGACATCCATTTGCATAATGGTCACGCCAGTTTCGCCATCACCAGCCCATAAAGCACGCTGAATGGGGGCGGCACCGCGCCACCTGGGCAACAGAGAACCATGCACGTTAATACATCCCAGCCGGGGCATCGCTAACACAGGGGCTGGAAGGATAAGACCATAAGCCACCACCACCATAATATCGGCGTTCAGAGCGGCAATCAGCTGCTGGTTTTCTTCAGGGCGTAAAGATTTGGGCTGAAATACCGGCAGGTTGTGCTGTTCGGCCAGCAGTTTTACCGGGCTGGCCGTAACTTTATTCCCCCGACCCGCAGGACGGTCCGGCTGAGTAAAGACGCCAACCACGTTATGACCAGAAGACAAAAGCGCGTCAAGATGACGCGCTGCAAAGTCAGGAGTACCGGCAAAGATTATATTCAAGGCTTCGGACACGCTCTTCCCTTATTCAGGCTCGTGTTAATCACGGGCGTTCTGACGATAAAGCTTTTCCAGTTTCTGGCGAATGCGCTGACGCTTCATTGGCGACAGGTAATCAATAAACAGTTTACCGACCAGATGATCCATTTCATGTTGAATACAGATAGCGAGCAGACCATCGGCCTCCAGCTCGAAACTGTTACCGTCCCGATCGAGGGCGCGAATTTTCACTTTTTCGGCACGGGATACCAGGGCACGCTGTTCAGGGATAGAAAGGCAGCCTTCTTCAATGCCCGCCTCACCACTTTTTTCCAGCATTTCCGGATTAATCAACACCAGACGCTCTTCGCGATTTTCAAATACATCAATCACGATGATGCGCTGGTGAATATCCACCTGCGTGGCCGCCAGCCCGATGCCTTCTTCGGCATACATCGTTTCGAACATATCATCAACGATGCGCTGAATGGTTGCATCTACTTCTTTAACGGGTTTCGCAACGATGCGCAGGCGCTCGTCAGGAAAATGTAATACCTGCAAAACTGACATAACTTTCCAGATCTGTGTTCAAGGGATTAGAGATTTATCCCTCTTATTGTAGACATTTCGGGCGATGATTGACAGCATTCCCGCTATGTTAGCCGGGGAGATTCAACAGGGATTGTGAAATGAGACCAACGGAGATTTGGTTACGCCTTTCTGGCGTTTCGGGAATAAGATTGACACAGCGTATCCAGATGGCAGCCTCGCTAATTCGCCTGGGTATGGCAGGCAAGCATGAATTGGCTGAAGCAGGATTCAGTGAGGAACAAAGCGCGGCGTTTCTTAACTACCATCCCGTTACGCTTGAGAAAACGCTGCGTTGGCTGGATCACCCCGACCATCATCTTCTGACCTGCGACAGCGCTGACTATCCGAAACGACTAAGGGAGATCTCTTCCTTTCCCCCCATGCTGTTTATTGCCGGCAACCCTGAAATTTTAAAAACGCCACAAATTGCCATTGTAGGCAGCCGTAAATGCTCACTTTATGGCAGAAATTGGGGAACCTACTTTTCGCAGGTTTTAGCCTTAAGCGGCCTTACCATCTCCAGTGGTCTGGCATCAGGTATTGATGGCATTGCCCATCGTGCGGCACTGGAAGCTGGTGGAAAAACGCTGGCAGTGTTAGGCAGCGGCTTATGTCACATTTATCCGCAACAGCATAAAGGGCTGGCGAAAGAGATTGTCGGGGCGGGGGGAGCACTCATTTCTGAATATCCTCTCTCCATGGCGCCGCAGCCGCAAAATTTCCCGCGCCGCAACAGAATTATTAGCGGCCTGAGTCTGGGCGTATTGGTGATAGAAGCGGCAATGAACAGCGGTTCGCTGGTGACAGCAAGGCTGGCTCTGGAACAAAATCGCGATGTTTATGCCCTGCCCGGTGCCGTAGGGAATCCGGGTAGTGCAGGGCCACACTGGCTTATTCAGCAGGGCGCATTATTGACCGAGCATCCTGATTCTATCCTTGAGCAATTAAGAAGCGACCTCAAATGGTTACCTGTAGCTCAAAATTCAATAATATATTCGCCTGAAGAGGGCAATACGCCATTGCCATTTGCTGAGGTGTTGGCTAACGTAGGAGATGAGGTTACACCTGTTGACGTCGTCGCTGAACGTGCCGGCCAACCTGTGCCAGCCATCGTAGCTAAGCTGCTTGAGTTGGAGTTAGCAGGGTGGATCGCAGCTGTACCCGGCGGCTATGTCCGATTGAGGAGGGCAAGCCATGTTCGACGTACTAATGTACTTATTTGAAACGTATATCCACAACGAAGCTGAAATGCGCGTTGACCAGGATAAATTGACTGATGATCTAACCGATGCCGGTTTTCATCGTGAAGATATTTATAATGCGTTGAACTGGTTGGAAAAGCTTGCAGATTATCAGGACGGACTTGTCGCACCGATTCTGCTTGCTACCGATCCGCTGTCTATGCGTATCTACACCGAGGAAGAGAGTCAGCGTTTGGATGCCAACTGTCGGGGCTTTATTCTGTTCCTGGAGCAAATTCAGGTGCTGAATCTGGAAACCCGCGAAATGGTTATCGAACGTATTATGGCCCTGGATACTCTCGAGTTTGATCTGGAAGATCTCAAATGGGTGGTGCTGATGGTGCTGTTTAATATCCCCGGATGTGAAAACGCCTATCAACAGATGGAAGAACTTCTTTTCGACGTCAATGAAGGAATTGTGCACTGAAGATCTTCTTCGTGTAAGAAATGTTATGAATAAAACAGCGCTTTTCGCTGTGCGAAAACATGAACCTTGCCCCCAGTGTGGGGCAGAATTGGTTATTCGCTCCGGCAAACACGGCGCTTTTCTCGGTTGTTCGCACTACCCCGAGTGTGAGTACATTCGCCCATTGAAAAATCAGGCTGATGGTCACATTGTCAAAGTTCTTGAGGGGCAGTTATGCCCGGAATGTCAGTCAGAACTGGTTTTACGCCAGGGGCGTTTTGGCATGTTTATCGGCTGTAGCCGTTATCCGGAGTGTGAACACACAGAGGTAATTGATAAGCCCGATCTGACGACGTTCTCCTGTCCTCAGTGTCAGCAGGGAAAACTGGTACAGCGTCGCTCACGCTATGGCAAAACCTTCCACGCTTGCGATCGTTATCCGGACTGTCAGTTTGCGGTGAACTTTACCCCAGTGGAAGGTGAATGTGAGTTTTGTCATTTCCCTCTTTTAATAGAGAAAAAAACGGCACGCGGGTTAAGGCGTTATTGCGCCAGTAAAGCCTGTGGAAAGCCAGTGACATCAGGAATCAGAAGTGAAGAATGAGTTTTTCTCCGGCACACTGGACGCCTGTCTGGTACAGCTCCAACAGGGAGCCGTTATTGCCTATCCTACCGAAGCCGTTTTTGGCCTCGGCTGCGATCCTGATAGTGAGTCTGCCGTGATGACGCTGTTGGCATTAAAGAAGCGACCCGCTGCAAAAGGGCTGATTTTGATCGCTGCTGATTATGCGCAACTGCTCCCCTATATAGATGATGACGCACTTTCTGATGAGCAGAGAGAAAGAATGCTGGCGGTCTGGCCTGGGCCGGTGACCTGGGTGGTGCCTGCGCGGACGAAGACTCCTCGCTGGCTGACCGGCCGGTTTGATTCACTTGCTGTGCGTGTCAGCAATCATTCTGACGTGCAAAGTCTGTGCAGGGAATTTGGAAAACCGCTGGTTTCAACCAGTGCTAACCTCACGGGACTGGAGCCTTGCCGTACGGCTAAGGAAGTTCATCAACAGTTTGGCCCGCAGTTTCCTGTCCTCATGGGAATGACCGGTGGACGCCAGAACCCGTCAGAAATTCGCGATGTTGTCACTGGCGAACTGATTCGTCAGGGATAAAGGAAATAAGATGCACACTTTCGCCGTGTTTGGTAATCCGATAGCCCACAGCAAATCTCCCAGAATTCATCAACTTTTTGCAGAGCAGACCGGGATCCCTCATCCATACGGACGCATTTGTGCGCCAGTAAAAGGATTTGCCGCTTCTTTAACTGAGTTCCTTGCTCAGCAGGGACAGGGTGCCAATGTTACTTTACCTTTTAAAGAAGAAGCTTACGCACTGGTTGATGAACTCACTGAAAGAGCCTCAATGGCCGGCGCGGTGAACACGGTTAAGAAACTTGAGGACGGGCGGCTGCTGGGCGACAACACCGACGGTATCGGTCTGCTGACAGATTTAGAACGTCTGAATCTTATTAAGCCGGGCGACAAAATCTTGCTGATAGGAGCTGGCGGGGCAGCTCGGGGAGTCATCCTGCCTTTACTCTCTTTCGGCTGCTCTCTGACCATCACCAATCGCACGCTCAGCAAAGCTGAGCTGCTGGCCGACGTTTTTCAGCATGCGGGTGGCGTTAAAGCTAAGCCAATGGATCGGCTTGCCGGTGAGCAGTTCGATCTGATCGTTAATGCGACTTCCAGCGGTATAGGTGGAGACGTTCCGGCGATCCCCGCTTCATTGATCTCGCCTTCTGTTCGCTGCTACGACATGTTTTACCAGGCGACAGCCACGCCTTTCCTGAGCTGGTGTGAGCAGCAGGGCGCGAAGAAAATGGCTGATGGATTGGGAATGCTGGTGGGACAGGCCGCGCACTCATTCTTTCTTTGGCACGGTAAACTGCCCGATATCACCCCCGTTATTGCCGTCATGAAGGCGGAACTTCAGGGGTAATCAGACTATTCAATTCCCTTAAAGAGAGGGAATTGAAAACGCTCAGGACTGGATCTGACTCTCCTGAGCCAGATAATCATCTTTCCAGCGAACATAGTTAGCAGAAGAATAAAGAAGTCCCGCTATCTCATCCTCACTCAGCGGACGCGCCTGCCTGACCGGGCTACCAAGATAGAGATAGCCGCTGACCAGGCGTTTTCCCGGCGGCACTAAACTGCCAGCGCCTATCATCACATCATCTTCTACTACCACGCCATCAAGCAAAATTGATCCCATTCCTACTAAAACACGATGACCGATCGTGCAGCCATGCAGCATAGCTTTATGGCCCACGGTGACATCTTCCCCAATGATTAGCGGATAGCCTTCAGGGTTATAAGAAGACTTATGGGTAACATGCAACACGCTTCCATCCTGAATATTGCTGCGTTTGCCAATCACCACTCTGTTTACGTCACCCCGGATAGCGACCAGCGGCCAGATACTGACGTCATCCTGCAATTCAACATCGCCCACCACTACGCTTGAAGGATCCACCATAACGCGCAGTCCTGTCTGTGGACTGTACTCTTTATAAGGTCGTAGTTTCCCTGACATAGCTACCTCTCGTCTGAATAGGATCCCTGAAGGGTAGTGCGGCGAGGCTTTCGGGATCAATAACTCTTGCCGACTACGCAGCATTTTTGTGCGGATCGTCTGAGATCTCAGCGGAAAGAGTGAAAATCCAGCAACCAAACAGAAAGATCGAAAAAACCCTTGTGCTCTGAAACGGGATCCCTATAATGCGCCTCCATCGACACGGAACAACGGCTTACCGGCCGCCGGGTTGAGAGGTTCAGCACGCTGAACCGCCGGAGAAAAACTTCTGAAAAGAGGTTGACTCTGAGGGAGGAAAGCGTAATATACGCCACCTCGCAGTAACGCCTCAGGGCGCTTGCCGCAACGCTCTTTAACAATTTATCAGACAATCTGTGTGGGCACT
>NZ_JAWVWP010000020.1:0-29825 GCF_033657285.1 Erwinia sp. MMLR14_017
TACCGTGAAATCAACCTGTACCGGTGTTGAAATGTTCCGTAAGCTGCTGGACGAAGGTCGTGCAGGCGAAAACTGTGGTGTTCTGCTGCGTGGTATCAAGCGCGAAGACATCCAGCGTGGACAGGTTCTGGCTAAGCCAGGCTCAATCAAGCCACACACCAAGTTCGAGTCAGAAGTTTATATTCTGTCTAAAGACGAAGGCGGCCGTCATACTCCGTTCTTCAAAGGCTACCGTCCTCAGTTCTACTTCCGTACTACTGACGTGACCGGTACCATTGAACTGCCAGAAGGCGTTGAGATGGTAATGCCTGGTGACAACGTTCAGATGGTTGTTACCCTGATCCACCCAATCGCGATGGATGACGGTCTGCGTTTCGCAATCCGTGAAGGCGGCCGTACTGTTGGTGCGGGCGTTGTTGCTAAAGTTATCGCTTAATCGCTGATAATATTTGACGCAACGCACTTTAAAAGGGCATCATTTGATGCCCTTTTTGCACGCTGTAACATAGAACCTGGCTCATCAGTGATTTTCAACCATAATCATTGCTGAGGCAGGCTCTGTAGCATGGCGTTATATGCCGAGTTTCGCCTCACAGCCTCCTCGGCTTGGTTGCCCTGTTTTACGGGTAAAACAGTTTCTGATTTATTGTGGCAGGTTGGTTTATGAGTGCTAATACCGAAGCTCAAGGGAGCGGGCGTGGCCTGGAAGCGGGTAAATGGTTAGTTGTAGCATTGCTGCTGATCGTGGCCATCGTAGGCAACTACTATTATCGTGAAGTCACGCTGCCGCTGCGCGCGCTGGCCGTCGTTATCCTGATTGCAGTAGCCGGTGGCATTGCGCTGCTGACGACGAAAGGTAAAGCAACACTGGCGTTTGCTCGTGAAGCGCGCACCGAAGTTCGTAAGGTCATCTGGCCGACTCGTCAGGAAACGTTGCATACCACGTTAATCGTTGCCGCGGTAACTGCCGTGATGTCACTGATTTTGTGGGGACTGGATGGTATTCTGGTTCGTCTGGTATCGTTTATCACTGGCCTGAGGTTCTGAGATGTCTGAAGCTCCAAAAAAGCGCTGGTACGTCGTTCAGGCGTTTTCCGGTTTCGAAGGCCGCGTAGCACAATCGCTGCGTGAGCATATCAAATTACATAACATGGAAGAGCTTTTTGGCGAAGTCATGGTTCCAACCGAAGAAGTGGTGGAAATCCGTGGTGGTCAGCGTCGTAAAAGCGAGCGTAAGTTCTTCCCAGGCTATGTCCTTGTACAGATGGTTATGAACGATGCAAGCTGGCACTTAGTGCGCAGCGTGCCGCGTGTCATGGGATTCATTGGTGGCACCTCCGATCGTCCGGCACCTATCAGCGATAAAGAAGTCGATGCGATCATGAACCGCCTGCAGCAGGTTGGTGATAAGCCACGTCCTAAAACCATGTTTGAACCTGGTGAAATGGTCCGTGTTAGTGACGGTCCTTTCGCAGACTTCAATGGTGTTGTGGAAGAAGTGGATTATGAAAAAAGCCGCCTGAAAGTCTCCGTTTCAATCTTTGGGCGTGCCACGCCGGTTGAGCTGGACTTTGGACAAGTGGAAAAAGGCTGATAATAAGGCGCACAGGTTCAATGCTCAGGCAGTGACCCGATCAAAATTTGAGCTTTGTGGCTGAATATCAGTTGCGAGAGGCGCGAAATTGCCCTACAATTTCGCGCCTTTTGTTTTTATGCGCTATTTTCAGCGCGTGAATATTAATTACGGGGAGCTCTTTACGGAGCGTCTGAACCCAATAGAGGAATTATCATGGCTAAGAAAGTACAAGCCTACGTCAAGTTGCAGGTTGCAGCCGGTATGGCAAACCCGAGTCCTCCAGTAGGTCCGGCTCTGGGTCAGCAGGGTGTTAACATCATGGAATTCTGTAAAGCGTTTAACGCCAAAACAGAATCCCTGGAAAAAGGCCTGCCTACTCCAGTAGTGATTACCGTTTATTCTGACCGTTCTTTCACCTTCATTACCAAAACGCCTCCAGCACCAATCCTGCTGAAGAAAGCGGCTGGTATCAAGTCTGGTTCCGGCAAGCCGAACAAAGACAAAGTAGGTAAAGTTACGCGTGCTCAGGTACGTGAAATCGCAGAAACCAAAGCTTCTGATATGACTGGTGCTGATATTGAAGCGATGGCTCGCTCAATTGAAGGTACTGCTCGTTCCATGGGCCTGGTAGTAGAGGACTAAGAAATGGCTAAGCTGACCAAGCGCATGCGCGTGATCCGTGACAAAGTTGATGCAACTAAACAGTATGACATCAACGAAGCTGTAGCTCTGCTGAAAGAACTGGCTACTGCCAAGTTCGTTGAAAGCGTTGACGTAGCTGTAAACCTGGGCATTGATGCTCGTAAATCTGACCAGAACGTTCGCGGTGCAACTGTACTGCCACACGGTACTGGCCGTTCCGTTCGCGTTGCCGTATTTGCCCAGGGCGCAAACGCTGAAGCTGCTAAAGCTGCAGGCGCTGAGCTGGTAGGTATGGAAGATCTGGCTGACCAGATCAAAAAAGGCGAAATGAACTTCGACGTTGTTATCGCATCTCCAGATGCAATGCGCGTTGTTGGCCAGCTGGGCCAGGTACTGGGCCCACGCGGTCTGATGCCTAACCCAAAAGTGGGTACCGTAACCCCTAACGTTGCTGAAGCGGTTAAGAACGCTAAAGCGGGTCAGGTTCGTTACCGTAACGACAAAAACGGCATCATCCATACCACTATCGGTAAGGTTGATTTCGATGCAGATAAACTGAAAGAAAACCTGGAATCCCTGCTGGTTGCGCTGAAAAAAGCAAAACCTTCTCAGGCGAAAGGCGTTTTCATCAAGAAAGTTAGCCTGTCCACCACTATGGGTGCAGGTGTTGCGGTTGATCAGGCTGGCCTGAACGCTGTAGCAAACTAATCTGCTTTACGCGGGCGCAAGTTTCCATTAGAATCTTACGCCCGTTGTTCCGTTAACCGCGGAACCAGAATTTTCGGTTGGAGCCTGGCCTTATCCAGGCCTCCGTCCAAGACCGCAGGTGTCTCGTAAGAGGCTTAATCTCCTGCGTAGACGGTGACAGAACCTGAAGAATATTTTTATAGTCTTTGCTGGATTCTGCTCACCGTGTTTAAGCGCCTGGCTTCGGCCAGGTGAAGTGAGTTCCGGAGAAATTCATCTCCGGCAAAATCCAGGAGCACAAGCTAATGGCCTTAAATCTTCAAGACAAACAAGCGATTGTTGCTGAAGTCAGCGAAGTAGCCAAAGGCGCGCTGTCTGCGGTAGTTGCGGATTCTCGTGGCGTACCAGTAGGCAAAATGACTGAACTGCGTAAAGCAGGTCGTGAAGCTGGCGTTTACATGCGTGTTGTTCGTAACACCTTGCTGCGCCGCGTCGTTGAAGGAACTCAGTTTGAGGTCCTGAAAGACACGTTCGTCGGTCCGACCTTGATTGCATACTCTATGGAACACCCGGGCGCTGCTGCTCGTCTGTTCAAAGAGTTCGCGAAAGCGAATGCAAAATTTGAGGTCAAAGCTGCGGCCTTTGAAGGTGAGTTAATCAGTGCGGCTCAGATCGACCGCCTGGCAACTCTGCCTACTTACGATGAAGCAATCGCACGCCTGATGGCAACCATGAAAGAAGCCGCTGCCGGCAAACTGGTTCGCACTCTGGCTGCAGTCCGCGATCAGAAAGAAACTGAAGCTGCTTAAGCTTAAGCCTTTCTTTTCCGACTCTTGCTTACGTAACCTTTATCTACACTGAATTCAGGAACATTTTAAAATGTCTATCACTAAAGAACAAATCATCGAAGGCGTTGCCGCCCTGTCTGTAATGGAAATCGTTGAACTGATCTCCGCTATGGAAGAAAAATTCGGCGTTTCAGCTGCTGCTGCTGTTGCAGGTCCTGCTGCTGCTGCTGAAGCTGTAGAAGAAAAAACCGAGTTTGACGTTGTACTGAAAGCTATCGGCGCTAACAAAGTTGCCGTGATCAAAGCAGTACGTGGCGCAACTGGTCTGGGCCTGAAAGAAGCTAAAGACCTGGTTGAGTCTGCACCTGCTGCCCTGAAAGAAGGCATCAGCAAAGACGACGCAGAAGCACTGAAAAAAGCACTGGAAGAAGCTGGCGCAGAAGTTGAAGTTAAATAAGCCAACCTTTCAGGTTGCAGCCTAGTCTTTTAGGCTGATGGCTGGTGACTTTTCGGTCACCAGCCTTTTTGCGCTCTATAGCGTCAATGACGTTTCACACTGTTTAGTCATTGATTTGCTTAATATCTTTCTCTATCGGCGACTTAATATATTGCTCTCCTGCAGCGGATATCTCTGCACTGTTCCAGCAACGAAATGATTTAAGAGTGATAGAAAGAGGTATTACGGAAGGGGAGTCTTCTTTCCGCGTCTCAAAATAGTGTTGCATGAACTGTCCCCCCTGAACGGACAGAGAGGTTCTACTTTTCAGCGAGCTGAGGAACCCTATGGTTTACTCCTATACCGAGAAAAAACGCATCCGTAAGGATTTTGGAAAACGTCCACAAGTTCTGGACATTCCATATCTCCTTTCTATCCAGCTTGACTCGTTCCAGAAGTTCATCGAGCAAGATCCGGAAGGTCAATATGGTCTGGAAGCTGCTTTCCGTTCCGTATTTCCGATCCAAAGCTATAGCGGTAATTCAGAGCTGCAGTATGTCAGCTACCGTTTAGGCGAACCTGTCTTTGATGTGAAAGAGTGTCAGATTCGTGGCGTCACGTTCTCTGCACCCCTGCGCGTTAAACTGCGTCTGGTGATCTACGAGCGCGAAGCGCCGGAAGGCACCGTTAAGGACATCAAAGAGCAAGAAGTTTACATGGGTGAAATTCCACTCATGACCGATAACGGTACCTTTGTGATCAACGGTACAGAAAGGGTTATCGTTTCTCAGCTGCATCGTAGTCCTGGTGTCTTCTTCGACAGCGATAAGGGTAAAACCCACTCATCGGGTAAAGTGCTTTATAACGCACGTATTATTCCTTACCGTGGTTCATGGTTGGACTTTGAGTTCGATCCGAAAGACAACCTGTTCGTTCGTATTGACCGTCGCCGTAAATTGCCTGCGACCATCATTCTGCGTGCACTGAACTACACCACTGAGCAGATCCTTGACCTGTTCTTTGAGAAGATCGTGTATGAAATCCGCGACAACAAGCTGCAGATGGAACTGGTTCCTGAGCGCCTGCGCGGTGAGACGGCCTCTTTCGATATCGAATCCAACGGTACTGTTTACGTTGAGAAAGGCCGTCGTATTACTGCACGTCATATCCGTCAGCTGGAAAAAGATGGCGTTGAGCACATCGAAGTTCCTGTTGAATACATCGCCGGCAAAGTAGTAGGCAAAGACTACATTGACGAGAATACCGGTGAGTTGATTGTTGCTGCGAACATGGAGCTGTCGCTGGATCTGTTGGCTAAACTGAGCCAGTCCGGTCACAAGCGTATTGAGACTCTGTTCACCAACGATCTGGATCACGGCGCCTATATCTCTGAGACCATCCGCGTCGACCCAACCAGCGATCGCCTGAGCGCGCTGGTTGAGATCTATCGCATGATGCGTCCTGGCGAGCCGCCAACGCGTGAAGCAGCTGAAAACCTGTTCGAGAACCTGTTCTTCTCTGAAGACCGCTACGATCTCTCTGCGGTTGGCCGTATGAAGTTCAACCGTTCTCTGCTGCGTGACGAGATTGAAGGCTCCGGTATCCTGAGCAAAGACGACATCATTGAAGTGATGCGTAAGCTTATCGGTATCCGTAACGGTATTGGTGAAGTGGATGATATCGACCACCTCGGCAACCGTCGTATCCGTTCCGTTGGCGAAATGGCGGAGAACCAGTTCCGCGTAGGTCTGGTCCGTGTTGAGCGTGCGGTGAAAGAGCGTCTGTCTCTGGGCGATCTGGATACCCTGATGCCTCAGGATATGATCAACGCCAAGCCAATCTCTGCAGCAGTGAAAGAGTTCTTTGGTTCCAGCCAGCTGTCTCAGTTTATGGACCAGAACAACCCACTGTCTGAGATTACGCACAAACGTCGTATCTCTGCACTCGGCCCGGGCGGTCTGACGCGTGAGCGTGCAGGCTTTGAAGTTCGAGACGTTCACCCGACGCATTATGGTCGCGTGTGCCCTATCGAAACGCCAGAAGGTCCAAACATCGGTCTGATCAACTCTTTGTCTGTGTATGCACAGACCAATGAGTATGGTTTCCTGGAAACGCCGTACCGTCGTGTGATTGACGGCGTGGTGACCGACGAAATTCATTACCTCTCTGCTATTGAAGAGGGTAACTACGTTATCGCTCAGGCGAACACCAACCTCGACGACGAAGGTCACTTCGTAGACGATCTGGTGACCTGCCGTAGCAAAGGCGAATCGAGCCTGTTCAGCCGCGATCAGGTTGACTACATGGACGTTTCCACCCAGCAGGTGGTTTCTGTCGGTGCGTCACTGATCCCGTTCCTGGAGCACGATGATGCCAACCGCGCATTGATGGGTGCAAACATGCAACGTCAGGCGGTTCCAACTCTGCGCGCTGATAAGCCGCTGGTTGGTACCGGTATGGAACGCGCGGTAGCGGTAGACTCCGGTGTGACAGCCGTAGCGAAACGTGGTGGTACCGTTCAGTACGTTGATGCATCTCGTATCGTTATCAAAGTTAACGAAGACGAAATGTATTCGGGCGAAGCGGGTATCGACATTTATAACCTGACCAAATACACCCGTTCTAACCAGAACACCTGCATCAACCAGATGCCTTGCGTGAACCTGGGTGAACCAATTGAACGTGGTGACGTGCTGGCTGATGGTCCTTCAACGGATCTCGGTGAACTGGCACTGGGTCAGAACATGCGCGTCGCGTTCATGCCGTGGAACGGCTACAACTTCGAAGACTCCATTTTGGTCTCCGAGCGTGTGGTACAGGAAGATCGCTTCACCACCATCCACATTCAGGAACTGGCGTGCGTGTCTCGTGACACCAAGCTGGGGCCAGAAGAGATTACGGCTGACATCCCTAACGTGGGTGAAGCTGCACTCTCCAAACTGGATGAGTCCGGTATCGTCTATATCGGTGCTGAAGTGACCGGTGGCGACATTCTGGTAGGTAAGGTAACGCCGAAAGGTGAAACCCAGCTGACGCCAGAAGAGAAGTTACTGCGTGCGATCTTCGGTGAGAAAGCGTCTGACGTTAAAGACTCTTCTCTGCGCGTACCAAACGGCGTGTCTGGTACCGTTATTGACGTGCAGGTCTTCACCCGCGATGGCGTGGAAAAAGACAAGCGCGCGCTGGAAATCGAAGAGATGCAGCTGAAGCAGGCGAAGAAAGACCTGTCTGAAGAATTGCAGATCCTCGAAGCTGGCCTGTTCAGCCGTATCAACTACCTGCTGGTTGCAGGTGGCGTTGAAGCGGAGAAACTGGACAAGCTGCCACGCGAGCGCTGGCTGGAACTCGGCCTGACCGACGAAGAGAAGCAAAACCAGCTGGAGCAGCTGGCAGAGCAGTACGATGAGCTGAAGCACGAGTTTGAGAAAAAACTTGAAGCGAAGCGCCGTAAAATCACTCAGGGCGATGACCTGGCACCTGGCGTGCTGAAAATCGTGAAAGTGTATCTGGCCGTTAAGCGTCAGATCCAGCCTGGTGACAAAATGGCAGGTCGTCACGGGAACAAAGGTGTTATCTCCAAGATCAACCCGATCGAAGATATGCCATACGATGAGCACGGTACGCCGGTCGACATCGTACTGAACCCGTTGGGCGTACCTTCACGTATGAACATTGGACAGATTCTTGAAACCCACCTGGGTATGGCTGCGAAAGGCATTGGCGAGAAGATCAACGCTATGCTTAAGAAGCAGGAAGAAGTGTCTAAACTGCGTGAGTTCATTCAGCGCGCGTACGATCTGGGCACCGATGTGCGTCAGAAAGTCGACCTGAACACGTTCACCGACGATGAAGTGCTGCGTCTGGCTGAAAACCTGAAGAAAGGGATGCCAATCGCCACACCGGTGTTTGACGGCGCGAAAGAGAGCGAAATCAAAGAGCTGTTGCAGCTCGGCGGCCTGCCTTCTTCCGGTCAGATCACGCTGTTTGATGGTCGTACAGGCGAACAGTTCGAACGTCAGGTTACCGTTGGCTACATGTACATGCTGAAACTCAACCACTTAGTGGATGACAAGATGCATGCACGTTCTACCGGCTCTTACAGCCTCGTTACTCAGCAGCCGCTGGGTGGTAAGGCGCAGTTCGGTGGACAGCGCTTCGGTGAGATGGAAGTGTGGGCACTGGAAGCATACGGTGCCGCTTATACCCTGCAGGAAATGCTGACCGTGAAGTCTGATGACGTGAACGGCCGTACCAAGATGTATAAAAACATCGTTGACGGCAACCATCAGATGGAACCGGGCATGCCGGAATCCTTCAACGTACTGTTGAAAGAGATCCGCTCGCTGGGTATTAACATCGAGCTTGAAGACGAGTAAGCACTCGAATTTGTACTGGTTACAGCACGCCCGGCCCCGGGCGTGCTGAGAAGTCTCACTCCGACGGGAGCTAATCCGTGAAAGACTTACTTAAGTTTCTGAAAGCGCAAACTAAGACCGAAGAGTTTGATGCGATCAAAATTGCTCTGGCCTCGCCAGACATGATCCGTTCCTGGTCTTTTGGTGAAGTTAAAAAGCCGGAAACCATTAATTACCGTACGTTCAAACCAGAACGTGACGGGCTTTTCTGTGCGCGTATTTTCGGGCCAGTAAAAGACTATGAGTGCCTGTGCGGTAAGTACAAGCGCCTGAAGCACCGTGGTGTCATCTGTGAGAAGTGTGGCGTTGAAGTTACACAGACTAAAGTTCGCCGTGAGCGTATGGGTCACATCGAACTGGCTTCACCGACTGCGCACATCTGGTTCCTGAAATCGCTGCCTTCGCGCATCGGTTTGCTGCTGGATATGCCATTGCGTGACATCGAACGCGTGCTGTACTTCGAATCTTATGTGGTTGTCGAAGGCGGTATGACCAACCTCGAGCGTCGTCAGATCCTGACTGAAGAGCAGTATCTGGATGCGCTGGAAGAGTTTGGTGATGAGTTCGACGCGAAAATGGGTGCGGAAGCGATCCAGGCCCTGTTGAAAAACATGGATCTGGAGCAGGAGTGCGAGCAGCTGCGTGAAGAGCTGACCGAAACCAACTCCGAAACCAAACGCAAAAAGCTGACCAAGCGTATCAAGCTGCTGGAAGCGTTTGTTCAGTCTGGTAACAAGCCAGAGTGGATGATCCTTACCGTGCTGCCTGTGTTGCCACCGGATCTGCGTCCATTGGTGCCGCTGGACGGCGGTCGTTTCGCAACAAGCGATCTGAACGATCTCTATCGTCGCGTTATCAACCGTAACAACCGTCTGAAGCGCCTGCTGGATCTGGCTGCGCCAGATATCATCGTACGTAACGAAAAACGTATGCTGCAGGAAGCGGTCGATGCGCTGCTGGATAACGGCCGTCGCGGTCGTGCGATCACCGGTTCTAACAAGCGTCCTCTGAAATCTTTGGCCGATATGATCAAAGGTAAGCAGGGTCGTTTCCGTCAGAACTTACTGGGTAAACGTGTCGACTACTCTGGTCGTTCCGTTATCACCGTGGGTCCATACCTGCGTCTGCACCAGTGTGGTCTGCCGAAGAAAATGGCGCTGGAGCTGTTCAAACCGTTCATCTACGGCAAGCTGGAACTGCGTGGTCTTGCTACCACCATTAAAGCCGCCAAGAAAATGGTTGAGCGTGAAGAAGCTGTCGTTTGGGATATCCTGGACGAAGTGATCCGCGAACACCCGGTGCTGCTGAACCGTGCACCAACGCTGCACCGTCTGGGTATCCAGGCATTTGAGCCTGTGCTGATCGAAGGTAAAGCTATCCAGCTGCACCCGCTGGTTTGTGCGGCTTATAACGCCGACTTCGATGGTGACCAGATGGCTGTTCACGTACCGCTGACGCTGGAAGCCCAGCTGGAAGCGCGTGCGCTGATGATGTCTACCAACAACATCCTGTCGCCAGCGAACGGTGAGCCAATCATCGTTCCTTCTCAGGACGTTGTACTGGGTCTCTACTACATGACCCGCGACTGTGTTAACGCCAAAGGCGAAGGCATGGTGCTGACTGGCCCTAAAGAAGCGGAGCGTATTTATCGCGCCGGTCTGGCCTCCCTGCACGCTCGCGTGAAAGTGCGTATCACCGAGCACGAAAAGAATGAGCAGGATGAGTGGGTTGCTAAAACCAGCATCATCGATACCACTGTTGGCCGCGCCATCCTCTGGATGATCGTGCCGAAAGGTCTGCCGTACTCTATCGTGAACCAAGCGCTGGGCAAGAAAGCTATCTCCAAGATGCTGAACACCTGTTACCGCATCCTGGGCCTGAAGCCGACCGTTATCTTTGCTGACCAGACCATGTACACCGGTTTCGCCTATGCTGCGCGCTCTGGTGCGTCTGTAGGTATCGATGACATGGTTATCCCAGCCAAGAAAGTGGAAATCATCTCCGAAGCGGAAGCGGAAGTAGCTGAGATTCAGGAGCAGTTCCAGTCTGGTCTGGTTACCGCTGGTGAACGCTATAACAAAGTGATCGATATCTGGGCTGCGGCCAACGAACGCGTTGCTAAAGCGATGATGGAAAACCTCTCTACTGAACTCGTGATTAACCGCGATGGCGTAGAAGAGCGTCAGGTTTCCTTCAACAGCATCTTTATGATGGCCGACTCCGGTGCGCGTGGTTCTGCTGCACAGATTCGTCAGCTGGCCGGTATGCGTGGTCTGATGGCTAAGCCAGATGGCTCAATCATCGAGACGCCAATTACCGCGAACTTCCGTGAAGGTCTGAACGTACTCCAGTACTTCATCTCCACGCACGGTGCTCGTAAAGGTCTTGCGGATACCGCACTGAAAACCGCGAACTCCGGTTACCTGACCCGTCGTCTGGTTGACGTGGCACAGGATCTGGTGGTGACCGAAGACGATTGTGGTACCCATGAAGGTATCATGATGACGCCGGTTATCGAGGGTGGCGATGTTAAAGAGCCACTGCGCGAACGTGTTCTGGGTCGTGTGACCGCAGAAGACGTGCTGAAGCCGGGTACTGCCGACATTCTGCTGCCACGCAACACCCTGCTGCACGAACAGCAGTGTGACCTGTTGGAAGAGCACTCTGTTGACAGCCTGAAAGTCCGCTCCGTAGTGAGTTGCGAAACTGACTTCGGCGTGTGCGCCCACTGTTATGGACGCGATCTGGCACGTGGTCACATCATCAACAAAGGTGAGGCCATCGGCGTTATCGCAGCACAGTCCATCGGTGAGCCGGGTACACAGCTGACGATGCGTACGTTCCACATCGGTGGTGCGGCATCCCGTGCGGCTGCTGAATCCAGCATCCAGGTGAAAAACAAGGGTACGCTGAAGCTGATCAACGCCAAGTCGGTAACCAACTCCGCTGGCAAGCTGGTCGTTACTTCACGTAACACCGAGCTGAAAATGATCGACGAATTTGGCCGGACCAAAGAGAGCTATAAAGTTCCTTACGGTTCTACCATGGCGAAAGGTGACGGCGAGCAGGTTGCAGCGGGCGAAACCGTAGCAAACTGGGATCCGCATACTATGCCGGTTATCACCGAAGTGAGCGGTTATATTCGCTTCACTGACATGATTGACGGCCAGACCATTACCCGCCAGACGGATGACCTGACCGGTCTCTCTTCTCTGGTGATCCTGGACAGTGCGGAACGTACTGCTGGTGGTAAAGATCTGCGTCCAGCGCTGAAAATTGTTGATGCCAACGGCAATGACGTAATGATCCCAGGCTCCGATATGCCTGCTCAGTACTTCCTGCCAGGTAAAGCGATTGTGCAGCTGGAAGATGGTATCAAGATCAGCTCGGGTGATACCCTGGCTCGTGTTCCGCAGGAATCTGGCGGTACCAAGGACATCACCGGTGGTCTGCCACGCGTTGCTGACCTGTTCGAAGCCCGTCGTCCGAAAGAGCCGGCAATCCTGGCTGAAATCAGCGGCATCATTTCCTTCGGTAAAGAAACCAAAGGGAAACGTCGTCTGGTTATCACCCCGATTGATGGCAGCGATCATTACGAAGAGATGATTCCGAAATGGCGTCAGCTGAACGTGTTCGAAGGTGAACGTGTTGAGCGTGGTGACGTGGTTTCCGATGGCCCAGAGTCTCCACATGACATTCTGCGTCTGCGTGGCGTGCATGCGGTGACCCGTTATATCACTAACGAAGTGCAGGAAGTTTACCGACTGCAGGGCGTTAAGATTAACGATAAGCACATCGAAGTCATCGTTCGTCAGATGCTGCGTAAAGCAACCATCGCCAGCGCAGGAAGCACTGACTTCCTGGACGGCGAGCAGGTGGAGTTCTCACGCGTTAAAATTTCTAACCGTGAACTGGAAGCCAACGGCAAAATCGCTGCAACCTATATGCGCGACCTGCTGGGTATTACCAAAGCATCACTGGCGACCGAATCCTTCATCTCTGCCGCATCGTTCCAGGAAACGACGCGCGTACTGACCGAGGCAGCCGTTGCAGGCAAACGCGACGAACTGCGCGGCCTGAAAGAGAACGTTATCGTTGGCCGTCTAATCCCAGCCGGTACCGGTTACGCTTATCATCAGGATCGTATGCGCCGTAAAGCAGCTGGCGAAACGCCGGTTGTTCCTCAGGTGACTGCGGATGAAGCTTCTGCCAGCCTGGCAGAACTGCTGAACGCTGGTCTGGGCGGCAACAACGATTAATCGTTGCTGACCTCCTGACGTTAAAAACCGCTCTCCGGAGCGGTTTTTTTATGCCTGTAATCTGGGAAATTTCACATTTGTCGGCGCTTATTCGCTAATTGCTAATCATCATAATATATTTTGCTAGCAATTAACCTTTGAGAGAAGAACAATGAAAATGAAAGCCGTTAAGACCCTGGTTGTCGCAACCCTGATGACAGCCTCTCTTTCAGCCTGTGCGGCTGAGACTACTGCGCCTAAAAATCCTGTCAGCGTTCACGTACTCAATCTGCAAACGGGCGTTCCCACTGCGGGAGTCAGCGTAGAGCTGGAACAGCGTTCTGAAGCGGGCTGGGTAAAACTGGCAGAAGGCAAAACTGACAGCAATGGCCGTATAGCGGCGCTGTATCCGGCAAATAAGTCGATGGCGGCAGGGGATTACAAAGTGGTATTCAAAACGGGTGATTACTATAAGAGTACGCATCAGCCGACCTTCTTCCCGGAAATCCCGGTTATTTTCCATGTAGAAAAGTCTGGCGAGCATTACCATATTCCGCTGTTATTGAGCCAGTATGGTTATTCAACTTATCGCGGAAATTAATTCTTTATCAGCTCTTTTATTCATTTCTCCATGAAGAAAGGCTCTGTTAAGCAGGATGGCGCTGAGCAACGCTCAACCCCATCCTGACTTTATCTGTTCCAGCCGTGCAGCGGGTTGAGCAAGGCCTCCGCTTATGGGAGTGAGTTATCCCGCCGACACAAGCCTTTGCTCACCAGCATTGAGTTATGTCGCCCGGCAACCGTGCCGCTTCCCCGATTTACTTATAACGCTCCACATCCTGGCGGGTCAGACCAATATCCTTCAGCTGAGCTGGGCTTAATCTGCTCAGGATCCTTTTGGTAGTCTTTCTGACGTACCACGCTTTCCACAACCTGTAAGGCAACCTGTAGATCAGATGAAAGGGTGATGCTGCAAAAGGCCGCGCAGCCCGGTTTTCGTTAAATTCCATACTGTTCTCCTCAATGGGGTATAGCGTTAGTTTGCGCGGAACCGGCAGATCAATACAGATTCAAAAATCACCTTTATTTAACATACAGATTGGCGGATAGTGGTTCTGAATGGTGATTTCCGTGGAAATCTGTACTGGTTTTCGGGATAAATGGCTGGTGGGGAGCATACAATGACAAGGTATCAACATCTGGCGGATCTACTGGCGCAGCGGATTGAGCAAGGCCTCTACCTGAGCGGTGAACGGCTGCCCTCAGTCAGGACGCTCAGTAACGAACATGGCGTCAGCATCAGTACCGTCCAGCAGGCTTATCACCTGCTGGAAGAGCGAAGGCTGATCACGCCGCAGCCCCGTTCCGGCTATTTTGTCACGTCCCATAAAGCCGAGCCGCCAGTGCCTCCGCTTACCCGTCCTGCGCAACGCCCGGTGGAAATTACGCAGTGGGACGCGGTGCTTGAGCTGCTGAATGCCAGGCAGGAAAAAGATGTGCAGCAGCTTGGTAGCGGCATGCCCAATCTGGATCAGCCAACGCTTAAACCGCTCTGGAAGATCATGAGCCGAATCGGCCATCAGCAGGATATGCGAATGCTGAACTATGACAATATTTATGGCGTGCCTGAACTGCGCGAACAAATTGCCCGGCTGGCAATAGATGGCGGATGCCATCTGCTCCCTGAAGATATTGTCATCACTACCGGCTGTCATGAGGCTCTCTCCGTCTCTATTCGGGCGGTATGCCAGCCGGGCGACATTGTGGCCGTGGAATCACCCACCTTTCATGGCACCATGCAGTCGCTACGCGGTTTTGGTATTAAGGCGATTGAGATCCCCACCGATTCAGAAACCGGCATCAGCCTGGAAGCGTTAGAACTGGCACTGGAGCAGTGGCCGGTAAAAGCTGTGGTGGTGGTGCCGAACTGCAATAATCCGTTGGGATTTATCATGCCGGAATCCCGCAAACGTGCGCTGCTGGCGCTGGCGCAGCGGTTTGACGTGGCCATTGTCGAAGACGATGTCTATGGCGAACTGGCGTATGAATATCCCAGGCCCTCAACGATTAAATCCTTTGATGATGAAGGACGTGTACTGCTCTGTAGCTCATTTTCCAAAACGGTGGCGCCAGGGCTGCGGGTGGGATGGGTAGTGCCAGGACGCTATCTGGACCGTGTTCTGCATATGAAATATATCGTCACCGGTTCAACGGCTACCCAGACGCAAATGGCTGCCGCAGAATTTGTGCGATTGGGACATTACCCGGCACACCTGCGGCGGATGCGGCAACACTATCAGCGCAATCTGGAGATTTTTACCCACTGGGTACGGCACTATTTTCCCTGTGGGATTTGCGTCACGCGGCCACAAGGCGGCTTCCTGATGTGGATCGAACTTCCTGAAGCGTTTGATGCAGTTCGCCTCAATAAAGAGCTGCGGGAAGCAAAATTACAGGTAGCGGTCGGCTCGCTGTTTTCCGCTTCAGGCAAATACCGTAACTGTTTGCGCCTGAGTTACGCTCAGCCCTTTACGGAAAAAACGGGCAGGGCGCTTGAGATCCTGGGGGCTGCAGTGGAAAGAGCGATGGAGCAATGTGGTATCGCCAGGCCTACGCCCCTCTCTGTAAAGGTGCAGGAAGAGAGGATCAGCATTGAGAAGGAAAACTGACCCTGGCGGGCGAACAGCAGCCCTCTGCCCCGGCTAAAAATGCAGAACCACTCCCGGCGTCATTCTCTGCGAGAGGGCGCCGGAGCGTTCAGCTTCAGGTTTATTTAGCGCAAAAGCGTGCGGGCTTCTTCGCCGGTTTCTGTTCTTTATCGTCCCAGATAGCGATCCCAGTCTTTCCATACCGGCTGCATTCCCGCCTGAATCAACGCTTCTGCAACCTGCTGAGGGTGGCGATTATCATGAGGGGAAAACTGCTCAAGCTCTCTCTGCGTCTCTGCATATCCGCCTGGCTGCGTTTTCGAGAAGGCGCTGAGGGTATTGATCGCCAACGGAACCACTTTATCGCGGAACTGAGGTGACTCTCTTGTTGAAAGAGATTGCTCCACCTCAGGTGCAAATAACCTGAAGGCGCAGATAACCTGCACCAGCTGCGCTTCATCCATGTCAGAAGCGGGCTGGATGCCGCCCGCACAGGGGCGCAGTCGGGGAAACGCCACGGAGTAGCGGCTCTGCCACCAGTTTTTTTGCAGCCACAGCAGGTGCTCCGCCATCATATAGCAGTCGGTACGCCAGCTGTCGGAAAGCCCAATCAGCGCACCTAAACCAATTTTATCGACGCCCGCCCGCCCCAGCCTGTCCGGCGTTTCCAGCCGGAAGAAAAAGTCCTGTTTGTTTCCTTTCAGATGGTGCTGGCTGTAGACCGCTGAATGATAGGTCTCCTGATAAACCAGTACGCCATCAAGCCCCAGCTTTTTCAGCTCGGCATACTCCGCTTCGCTCATCGGCTGCACTTCCATCATCAGGGAGCTGAAATGTTGACGAATAGCGGGGAGATGTTCACGAAAATAGGCCATACCCACTTTCGCCTGATGTTCGCCGGTCACCAGCAGCAGGTTGTCAAAACCTAACGCACGGATTGCTTCGCATTCGCGCGCAATCTCTGCGGCATCCAGCGTTTTACGCTTGATGCGATTACTCATGGAAAAGCCGCAGTAGGTACACTCATTCGCGCAGAGGTTGGAGAGGTAGAGCGGCACAAACAGATTTACGGCATGGCCGAACCGCTGGCGCGTCAGCCGCTGCGCTTTTTGCGCCAGTGGTTCAAGATAGTGGATCGCAGCGGGAGAGAGCAGCGCCATCAGCTCTTCCCGTCCCACTTTGGCTGCATTCAGCGCAGCCTCAACATCGGCTGCGGTTTTACTGTGAATGCGCAGGCGAATGTCATCCCATTCCAGCTTTTCCCACTGAGAGACGAAACTCTTCATTCCTCACCTCCCGCCTGCAAAAACCGGGTCAGCGGGCTGGTGGGCACGGCCTGTTGCATACGCGAACCGGGGCCGCTTCGGTATGCCAGCGCGCCAGCTTCTACGGCCAGTCTGAAGGCTCTGGCCATCTGCACCGGATCCCGGGCGGAAGCGATAGCGGTATTAACCAGTACCGCGTCCGCACCCATTTCCAACGCTTCACTGGCATGACTTGGCGCACCGATACCGGCATCAACAATCACCGGAACGCTCGCCTGTTCAAGGATAATTGCCAATAGATCGCGGGTTTTAAGCCCCTGATTACTGCCAATTGGCGCACCAAGCGGCATCACGGCTGCGCAACCCGCTTCCTCCAGACGTTTACACAAAACGGGGTCGGCATGGCAGTAGGGCAGCACGGTAAAGCCTTCTCTGACCAGAATTTCAGCCGCTTTCAACGTCTCAATGGGATCGGGCAGCAGGTAACGCATATCAGGATGGATCTCCAGCTTCAGCCAGTGAGTTCCCAGTGCCTCACGGGCGAGACGGGCGGCGAAAATCGCCTCTTCAGCCGTTTTAGCGCCGGAAGTATTAGGCAGCAGATCGACCCCCAGATCCTGTAAAGGACGAAGAATAGCGTCATCGCCGCCACGCAAATCCACGCGTTTCATCGCCATTGTCACCAGCTGGCTACCCGATTCCCTTAAAGCTTCCAGCATCAGCCGGGGGCTGGAGAATTTTCCCGTGCCGGCGAACAGGCGAGAGGTAAAGGTTTTATCAGCAATTTGCAGCATATCAGCCTCCGGCGATAGCCTGGAAAATCACCAGCTCATCGCCCTCCTGTAAAATATATTCCGCCCAGCGATCGCGCGGAATAATCTGTTGGTTTACCGCCAGCGCGATGCCGGGCTGGCTGTGGGAAAGACGCTCCAGTACTTCAGTCAGCGTCACAGATCCTTCCAGCGTCAGAGACTCATCATTCACAACGATCTGCATCATGCTCTCCACACACCGGGCAGCTCGTGCTGCGCTCCAGGTTTAATGTCCGCCAGGTTTGCTGCCGCCCGTCAAAAAGCCGCAGCTTACCGTCCAGCGGGGAAGGGTGACCCGCCAGCATTTTCAATGCTTCTAATGCCTGTAAGGTGCCCATCACCCCCACCACCGGCCCCAGCACGCCAGCATTTCGGCAGTTTCGCTGCGGCTCTGCCTCATCAGGCCACAGGCAGCGGTAGCAGCCCTGCGCAAACGGCGGCGTAAGAACCAGCAGCTGGCCGCCGAACCCCACGGCGCTGGCACTGATTAACGGTGTGGCGCTCTTTACGCAGGCGGCATTGATCGCATGGCGAGTTTCCATGTTGTCGCTACAGTCCAGCACCAGATCGACCCACTCTACGGTTTCCTGTAGCGTGGCTGCGGTCATCCGGCGTTCCAGCGCAATAAATTCCACCTGCGGATTGAGTGACTGCAGGTGCTTTTTCGCCAGCGCGACTTTTGACTGCCCGGTTTCAGCGGTGCGAAACAGGATCTGTCGCTGAAGATTACTGATATGCACGGTGTCGTCATCCGCCAGTACCAGCTTCCCGACGCCCGCTGCCGCCAGATAGAGCGCCGCCGGGGAACCTAATCCGCCAAGACCTACAATCAGTACGCTGGCCTCCTGAAGCTTTTGCTGGGCATCCAGAGCAAACTCTTCCAGCAGCAGCTGGCGGCTGTAACGAAGAAAATCGCTGTCACTTAACATCAGCGTCATCTCCCGTCCCGGCCAGCGCCAGCAAGGCGGCTGTTGCCGCCCGCCAGTCAGCGGCCTGGGTGATAGCGCTGACCACGGCGATACTGCCCACGCCGGTGGCCAGAACCTGCGGCGCCTTTTCCAGGCTGATTCCGCCAATTGCTACGGTGGAGATACCCTGCAGACGTGAGAGATGGCGCTGCAGTTCACTAAGTCCCTGGGGCGACGAGGGCATGACTTTGGTCTGCGTTGGGAACACATGCCCTAGTGCGATATAAGAAGGTTGCTCTGCCAGGGCACGATCCAGCTCCGCATCGTTATGCGTGGAGAGGCCGAGACATAAGCCCGCGCGGTGCAACACATCCAGATCCGCCACATCCAGGTCTTCCTGACCCAGATGCACGCCATAAGCCTGATACTTAATGGCTGAACGCCAGTAATCATTGATAAACAGGCGGGCCTGATAACGTTTGCCCAGCGCTACTGCGTGCGCGATAGTCTGCTCTACCGCCGCTTCCGGAAGATCTTTAATACGAAGTTGCAGCGTACGCACGCCAGCATCCAGCAGACGTTCAAGCCATGCCACAGTTTCCACCACCGGGTAGAGACCAAGCCGCGCAGTTGTTGCAGGAAAGGGGCCACGGCTCATGCTTTTTCCTCCCGAATCAGCGCGTCGGCAGGATGATAGAGTTCACCGCCGCGCGTGCGGAAGGCTTCGGACATTTCGGCCATACCGACCTCAATCGGCTGCGCTTTTGCCTCCAGGCTGGCGGCATAATCACGCACCTCCTGGGTAATCTTCATTGAACAGAATTTAGGCCCACACATTGAGCAAAAATGGGCCACCTTGCCCGATTCCTGCGGCAACGTCTCATCGTGGTACGCTCGCGCCGTATGGGGATCGAGCGCCAGGTTGAACTGATCTTCCCAGCGGAATTCGAAACGGGCTTTCGACATGGCGTTATCGCGGATCTGTGCACCAGGATGCCCTTTCGCCAAATCCGCGGCATGCGCAGCGATCTTGTAGGTAATCAACCCCTGCTTAACATCTTCCTTGTTGGGCAGACCCAGATGCTCTTTTGGCGTGACGTAGCAGAGCATGGCGCAGCCAAACCAGCCAATCATGGCGGCACCAATACCGGAGGTGAAGTGATCGTATCCCGGCGCGATATCCGTAGTCAGCGGGCCAAGGGTATAGAAGGGCGCTTCATGACAATGCTCCAGCTGTTCTGTCATATTGCGACGGATCATCTGCATCGGCACGTGACCAGGGCCTTCAATCATCACCTGCACGTCATACTCCCAGGCGATTTTGGTCAGTTCGCCCAGGGTATGCAGCTCTGCAAATTGCGCCTCGTCGTTGGCGTCCTGAATAGAGCCGGGACGCAGGCCATCGCCCAGCGACAGCGAAACGTCATAGGCTGCGCACAGCTCGCAGATCTCGCGGAAGTGCTCATACAGGAAACTCTCTTTGTGGTGCGAAAGGCACCATTTCGCCATGATCGAGCCGCCGCGTGAAACAATCCCGGTCAGGCGCTTTGCGGTCATCGGGACATAGCGCAGCAGGACACCAGCGTGGATGGTAAAGTAGTCCACGCCCTGTTCAGCCTGCTCCAGCAGCGTGTCGCGGAAGATCTCCCAGGTGAGATTTTCCGCCACGCCATTCACCTTTTCCAGCGCCTGATAGATCGGGACGGTGCCAATGGGCACCGGACTGTTACGTAATATCCATTCGCGAGTCTCATGAATATTCCGGCCAGTAGAGAGATCCATCACCGTGTCGGCGCCCCAGCGTGCTGACCACACCAGCTTCTCCACCTCCTCTTCGATAGAGGAGCTGACGGCGGAATTACCGATGTTGGCGTTGATTTTCACCAGGAAATTACGGCCGATAATCATCGGCTCAGATTCCGGGTGGTTGATATTGGCGGGGATGATGGCGCGTCCGGCGGCTACTTCCTGGCGAACAAATTCAGGGGTGATATTTTCGGGCAGGCTGGCGCCAAAGCTGTTGCCGGGGTGCTGTTGTAGCAGCACTTCACCACGGATGCGCTCGCGCCCCATGTTTTCGCGCAGGGCGATAAATTCCATCTCTGGAGTGATGATACCCAGACGAGCGTAATGAAGTTGGGTGACGCAGCGGCCAGCCAGCGCCTTGCGAGGGCGGGGAAGATGTTCAAAACGGAGATGATCCAGCCCTTCATCCGCCAGCCGTTGCTGGGTATAAACAGAACTGAGCTGCCCGATGGGTTGCGTGTCACCGCGTTCGCTAATCCACGCCTGACGCAAACGGGCCAGCCCACGGTGTACATCAATTTTTGCTTCAGGATCGCCGTAGGGGCCTGCGGTGTCATACACCGGCACCGGCTCGTTGGCTTCGAACAGGGGCTTATCTTTGCTGCCGCCGGTTTGGGTCGGACTGAGCTGGATCTCGCGCATCGGCACGCGAATATCCTCACGCGATCCGCTTAGCCAGATACGTCTGGAGTTAGGGAAGGCGGTACCCTGAAGGGAATCGATAAATTGCTGTGCTTCTGCACGCTGTTCGCGACGGGTTGGTTTTTTACTGGTAGACATAGCGCGTTCCTGGAAAAAGGGAATGTGCTTGCCTGGAGTTCGGAGGAGTAAGCGCAGGGTGTGAAAACGTACGGATCCACACCGTCACTGAATGTTTACTCTTGTTCCCTTCGCAGGTACTAACCTGATCAGGTTCCGCGGATCCCGAATAAACGGTCTCAGCCCCTAAGGGCACTCCGACAAGAAGAATTTTGCCGGACTCAAGCGTCCGACAAAACGTAGTTGGTGAAAAAGTAACCTCACCTTGTAGTGCCCCTTCAGCATAGAGGGGCTTTTTTAAAACTACAAGGCTTTTACAAACTGATAACGTTTACGCCGGACGAGCCAGCGCGCCATCGTTAGCGGCTACCGGTTTATCTGCGCTTTTTTCCAGCGCCAGCTGAATGAATTTATCTTCCAGCGTAAAGCGGGCTTCCAGGGCTTCCCCTACTTCAGACAGGGCATTCTGGAATTCCAGGTAGTTATCATGGTCGATAGCGCCTTCCAGATGCGTGTCATAAACCCGCATAATTATTTCAGTGTTGGCCTGCAGCGAAGGATAGATAATCGCCGCTTTAGCCAGCTGCTCGCTGCCTTCCATCTCTTCAATAAAGCGTTCGTAGACGGTGAAATGGCCAGTGGAAAGATAATCGACCAGGCCCTGACAGAAATTGTCCAGTGCGTTTTCGTCGAGCGTAGTCAGCGATTCCTTGTTAGGCTTGATGCCAACCAGATGATAATAGGCAATCAGTAACTGCCTGCGGGAGCGCAGACAGAAGTCTACCAGGTCGCTACATCCGCCAACGCGCGCGGTAAGGACTTCTAACTGGTTAAGCATGTGTGACTCCAGGTATGTAATATTTCTGTCTAGCCCCAATCCAGTACTTTAAAATTCTGCATGTTGAGGATGAGCAAATTTATGCAACGTGAGATTTCAAGCTTAGACGTTGGCTGGTGGGTTGTCAGTCATGAACATAAACTTTGGTTGCCCAAAGGTCAATTACCCTACGGTAACGCAGATGAAAATGGGCTGGTGGGATCTACCGGATCTTTGCTTGGTGAGTGGCAGGGCGATCCTGTTTATCTGATCTGTGAAAACCGCCCCCATGAGATGGGATCTTTACGGCAGATCCTCGACCAGGATGTCGGGCTTTTCCAGTTGGCGGGCAAAGGGATCCAGCTGGCGGAGTTTTATCGATCCCACAAATGGTGCGGCTACTGCGGCCATGAGATGCATCACAGCAAAACGGAAAGAGCCTGCCTCTGCCAGCATTGCCGCCAGCGTTACTATCCGCAAATTGCCCCCTGCATCATTGTCGCCATTCGCCGGGGTGAAGAGATTTTGCTGGCCCAGCACACCAAACACCGTAACGGAATCTATACGGTACTGGCAGGTTTTGTTGAAGTAGGCGAGACGCTGGAAGAGACCGTCGCGCGCGAAGTGATGGAAGAGAGCGGAATTAAAGTGAAAAATTTGCGCTATGTCTCTTCACAGCCCTGGCCTTTCCCGCAGTCGCTGATGATGGCCTTTATGGCCGATTACGACAGCGGCGAGATCCAGATCGACCCGAAAGAGCTGCTGGATGCGGGCTGGTACCGGTTTGATGCTCTGCCGCACTTGCCGCCAGCCGGAACGGTAGCACGCCGGTTGATTGAGGATACCGTTGCCCTCTGCCGCGCCGAGGCGGAATGAATGCTATACTGCGCGCCTGAATTTGAGAGAGCCTTTAAAGATGAGTGAACTGAAGAACGATCGTTATCTGCGTGCCCTGCTGCGCCAGCCTGTTGATGTCACCCCCGTGTGGATGATGCGTCAGGCCGGTCGCTATTTGCCAGAGTACAAAGCCACCCGCGCCGTTGCCGGTGATTTTATGTCGCTGTGCAAAAATGCCGAGCTGGCCTGCGAAGTGACGCTGCAACCGCTGCGGCGTTATCCGCTTGATGCGGCGATCCTGTTCTCGGATATCCTGACCATTCCTGATGCCATGGGTTTAGGCCTCTATTTTGAAGCCGGTGAAGGTCCACGCTTCTCCTCGCCAGTGACCTGTCGTGCAGATGTTGAAAAATTGCCGGTACCGGATCCGGAGCAGGAACTGGGCTATGTGATGAACGCCGTGCGGACCATCCGCAAAAATCTTAACGGTGACGTGCCGTTAATCGGTTTTACCGGCAGTCCCTGGACGCTGGCGACTTATATGGTTGAAGGCGGCAGCAGTAAGGCCTTCACCAAACTCAAAAAGATGATGTATGCCGAGCCGCAAACTCTGCATCTGATGCTGGATAAGCTGGCAGACAGCGTCACGCTGTATCTCAATGCGCAGATTCGGGCTGGCGCGCAGTCAGTGATGATCTTTGATACCTGGGGCGGCGTGCTGACCGGCCGTGACTATCTTGAGTTCTCTCTGCATTACATGCACAAAATCATTGATGGCCTGCAGCGTGAAAACGACGGGCGCCGCGTGCCGGTGACGATGTTCACGAAAGGCGGCGGCCAGTGGCTGGAAGCGATGGCCGCGACCGGCTGTGATGCGCTGGGGCTGGACTGGACCACCGACATCGCCGATGCACGTCGTCGGGTGGGCGATAAAGTAGCGCTGCAGGGCAATATGGATCCCTCCATGCTTTACGCTGCGCCTGCACGCATCGAACAGGAAGTGGCGACTATTCTTGAAGGCTTTGGTCAGGGCACCGGGCATGTCTTCAACCTGGGCCACGGCATCCATCAGGATGTGCCACCGGAACACGCGGGCGTATTTGTGGAGGCTGTCCACAAACTGTCACGCCCTTACCATCAGGGGTAAGTATGGATATTCAGGCATTAAAGCAGGAACAGTTAACACGGGCGGCGGAAGTCGTCCGCGAAGATGACTTCGACGTTATGCCTCCACGCTATATTGGCGGTGCCGATGTGGGGTTTGAGCAGGGGGGCGAGGTGACACGCGCCGCCCTCGTGATTCTGGAGTATCCCTCACTGAAGCTGGTAGAGCATCGGGTGGCCCGTATCGCTACTACCATGCCTTACATCCCCGGTTATCTCTCTTTTCGCGAATATCCCGCGCTGCTGGCCGCCTGGGAGCAGCTTGAGCAGCGTCCCGATCTGTTATTCGTTGACGGACAGGGAATTGCCCATCCGCGTCGCCTGGGCGTGGCCAGCCATTTTGGTCTGCTGGTGGACGTTCCTACTATCGGCGTGGCAAAACGGCGTTTGTGCGGGAAGTTCGAGCCGCTGGGCGATGAGCCGGGTGAACGGCAGCCGCTGATCGACAAGGGCGAGCAGATTGGCTGGGTGCTGCGCAGCAAGCGGCGCTGTAATCCGCTGTTTATCTCTTCCGGGCATCGCGTTAGCGCCGATACAGCCCTGACGTGGGTAGAAACCTGCTTACAGGGCTACCGGTTGCCTGAGCCGACCCGCTGGGCGGATGCTGTCGCCTCTAACCGGCCCTCTTTTGTCCGACTTGGCCTGCAGGGTTAACGGTGTGAGCTCTCTTCTTTTCAGTTACACTGCTGGCCGCGCACTTATGTTTAAGAGATCCCAACATGTTACGTAATCCCATTCACCTGCGGCTTGAGAAACTGGAAAGCTGGCAGCACGTTACTTTTATGGCCTGCCTGTGTGAACGTATGTTCCCCAACTACTGGGCTTTCTGCCAGCAGACCGGTTTTGGGGATGCTCAAATTTATCGCCGTATTCTTGATCTGATCTGGGAAACCCTGGTTATCAAAGATGCCAAGGTGAATTTTGATTCCCAACTCGAAAAGTTTGAAGAAGCGATTCCGGCCGCTGAGGATTACGACCTCTATGGCGTCTATCCCGCCATTGATGCCTGCGTGGCGCTGAGCGAACTCCTGCACTCCCGTTTGAGCGGTGAAACGCTGGCGCATGCGATTGCGGTCAGCGAAGCCTCCATCACCAGCGTCGCGATGCTGGAAATGACGCAGGCCGAACGTGAAATGAGCGATGAAGAGTTAAAAGAGAACCCGGCGGTAGAAGAGGAGTGGGACATCCAGTGGGAGATTTTCCGCCTGCTCAGCGCCTGCGAGGAGAGGGACCTCGACCTGATCAAAGGACTGCGATCTGACCTGCGGGAGTCAGGGATCAGTAACATCGGTATAAATTTTCAGCAATAACACGATAAAACGTGACTTCAGGCCTGATTTGTAGCGCCTTAAGGCTTCACATTCGCCCCCAGTCTGGTCTACATTTGGGGGGCTGAAAAATGTGGCTAGCGGTGCGTGAATGCAGGAGAGCGCCAAATTTGGTTTTTCCCTCGCACATGATGCTTAGCAAGCGATAAATACACTGTAAGGATAACTTATGAACAAGACTCAACTGATTGATGTAATTGCGGACAAAGCGGACCTGTCAAAGACCCAGGCTAAAGCTGCTCTGGAATCCACCCTGGCTGCGATTACTGAGTCTCTGAAAGAAGGTGATGCTGTACAACTGGTTGGTTTTGGTACCTTTAAAGTTAACCACCGTGCTGAGCGTACTGGTCGCAATCCGCAGACTGGTAAAGAAATCAAAATTGCTGCTGCAAACGTACCGGCATTTGTTTCTGGTAAAGCACTGAAAGACGCTGTTAAGTAATCGTCTAACGGTGAAAGGTTTTAGACAGGGGGGCGTAAAGCCCCTTTTGTTAAGGTTCTGGTTCTTTGCTTTTCTCTGCTTCAGCTACGCCTGCTGCGGCAAACCTGCCCGCAATGTGTGATAATCACACCCATGAGACGACACCCGTTTACCTTCTCCGCCCCCCTACTGATGCTGCTTATGCTGGCAGGATGCAGTTCACGCTCCACGCTCCCTGATTTTACCGCCAGCGGCTATCTTGCCGACCGTGGCACCGTCAGGATCTGGCGTAAAGACAACCCTAACCACACCAGCCATCTTGTTACGGTCTATACCCCGTTCACGGGAGGCAATAGCGAAACCACGGATTATCTGTGGCAGCAAGATAAGCTGATCTCGGTTGAACGCCATATCAAAGGGGATCATCCCGACGACGTAACGCTGAGGTTTGATCAGGATGGCAGCCTGAGCTTTATGCAGCGCCAGCTGGAAGGACGACGTGAGGCGCTCTCGCCGGACGCCGTGGCACTCTACCAGTTCGATGCCGGGCGGATGCTTAAAATCAGTGACGACCTGCTGGAGGGCCGCGTATGGCTGAAGCAGGGCCACTGGTCGCCTTCGGGCACGGTCACGCTTTGCAAAGGCGGCGAGGAGAAGCCCAGCTTCGATCCTTTCTTTAACCGCTATATCACGCAGCATCAGCGAGAATCGGGCAAGCCGGTGAGCATTTCCTGGCTGGAAGCGCCCAGGGGGACGCAGCTGATTCTGGTTTCAGCCGACGATCAGTGTGCGACGGAGCCGCAAGAGGCGGATTTGTGAGAGCAGGGAAGGTGAGGTAGCGAGAACAGGGGCCGGATTCTCCAGCCCCTGGAACAACTATTTGCGACCGATGGCGCGATAGCCAATATCGCTACGGCAGAAGCTTCCCTGCCATGAGATCGATTCCGCCAGTGCATAAGCCTGTTTTTGCGCCGCGGCAACATCTTCACCCAGCGCCGTCACGCACAGAACGCGTCCACCGTTAGTAACGACTAAATCATCCTCCATCCTTGTCCCGGCGTGAAACACTTTGCCGTCAGGGGTCGCTTCCAGCGGTAAACCATGGATTTGATCGCCCGTGCTGTAATCGCCAGGGTAGCCGCCAGCCGCCAGTACTACACCCAGTGAAGGACGAGGATCCCAGAGTGACTCTTTGGTATTGAGCTTGCCGTCCACGGCAGCCAGGCAAAGATCTACCAGATCCGACTGCATGCGCAGCATAATCGGCTGCGTTTCAGGATCGCCAAAGCGGCAGTTGAACTCGATCACTTTTGGCTGACCGCTCTTGTCGATCATCAGGCCTGCATAGAGGAAGCCGGTATAGACATTGCCTTCAGCCGCCATGCCGCGGACTGTTGGCCAGATCACTTCATCCATAACTCGCTGGTGGATTTCATCAGTGACCACCGGAGCGGGTGAGTAGGCACCCATACCGCCGGTATTTGGACCAGTATCGGCATCGCCCACGCGCTTGTGATCCTGGCTGGTGGCCATCGGCAGCACGTTTTCGCCATCGACCATCACGATAAAGCTGGCTTCCTCACCGTCGAGGAACTCTTCCACCACGATACGGTGGCCCGCATCGCCAAAAGCATTGCCTGCCAGCATATCCTGGATAGCTTCTTCCGCTTCCTGCAGTGTCATCGCTACAATCACACCTTTACCGGCGGCCAGGCCATCGGCTTTGATAACGATCGGCGCGCCTTTACTCCGGGTGTAGGCCAGCGCTGGCTCTACTTCGGTAAAGTTCTGATATTCCGCTGTAGGAATATGGTGGCGAGCCAGAAAATCTTTGGTGAAGGCTTTCGATCCTTCCAGCTGCGCAGCAGCCTGCGTCGGCCCAAAAATTTTCAGGCCTGCGGCGCGGAAGGCATCCACTACGCCAATCACCAGCGGCGCTTCCGGGCCGACTATGGTCAGGTCGATCTTCTCGTTTTGCGCAAAGTTGAGCAAAGCAGGTATATCGGTGGCGCTGATGTTCACGTTTTGCAGGGCAGGCTCAAGCGCAGTACCGGCATTGCCTGGCGCCACGAAGACGGTCTCCGCCAGCGGCGAAAGAGAGGCTTTCCAGGCCAGCGCGTGTTCACGTCCGCCATTACCAATCACTAAAATTTTCATTGTTCTGTCTGCTCCGTAATTAATGGCGGAAATGACGCATGTCGGTAAAGATCATCGCGATGCCGTGTTCGTCGGCAGCGGCAATCACTTCTTCATCACGAATTGAACCGCCAGGCTGGATGACGCAGCTCACGCCAACGGCAGCAGCAGCATCAATGCCGTCACGGAACGGGAAGAAAGCATCAGACGCCATGGCGGAACCTTTTACCTCCAGTCCTTCGTCGCTGGCTTTGATGCCCGCGATTTTGGCAGAGTAGACCCGGCTCATCTGGCCTGCGCCTATGCCGATGGTCATATTGTCGCGCGCATAAACAATGGCGTTAGACTTAACAAACTTGGCCACCTTCCAGCAGAACAGAGCATCACGCAGCTCCTGCTCAGTCGGCTGGCGTTTGCTGACCACGCGCAGCTGGCTCTCCTCCACCATGCCGAGATCGCGATCCTGTACCAGCAGACCCCCATTGACGCGTTTGAAATCCAGGCCTGTCTGACGCTGCTGCCACTGGCCGCAGGTCAACACGCGAACGTTCTGTTTTGCTGCGGTAATTTTCAACGCGGCAGGACTTGCGGAAGGAGCAATGATCACCTCCACAAACTGGCGGCTGATAATGGCCTGAGCGGTAGCTTCATCCAGCTCGCGGTTAAAGGCGATGATGCCGCCAAACGCAGAGGTAGGATCGGTTTTGTAAGCGCGCTCGTAAGCATCCAGAATTGAGCTGCCCACTGCCACACCGCACGGGTTAGCATGCTTGACGATCACACAGGCTGCTTCGGTAAACTCTTTCACGCACTCCAGTGCCGCGTCGGTGTCGGCGATATTGTTATAGGAGAGGGCTTTTCCCTGAACCTGCTGCGCGGTGGCGACAGAAGCTTCCGTCACATTCTCTTCTATATAGAAGGCAGCATCCTGATGGCTGTTCTCACCGTAACGCATATCCTGCTTCTTGATGAAGTTCAGATTCAGCGTACGTGGGAAGCGGCCGGAAGGTTCACCCGTTTCGCCATGATAGGCAGGAACCAGACTGCCGAAGTAGTTAGCAATCATGCTGTCGTAGGCGGCGGTATGCTCGAAAGCTTTAATAGCCAGGTCGAAACGGGTTTCCAGCGTCAGCGAATTATTGTTGGCGTCCAGCTCAGCAATAATGGTCTGGTAATCACTGCTCTTCACCACAATAGCCACATCTTTGTGATTCTTCGCTGCGGAGCGCACCATAGTCGGACCGCCGATATCGATATTCTCAACCGCATCTTCCAGCGAGCAACCTTCACGAGCCACAGTCTGGGCAAACGGATAAAGATTAACGACCACCATGTCGATAGGGGAGATGCTGTGCGCCTGCATGATTTCGTCGTCCTGACCGCGGCGCCCTAAAATTCCGCCATGAACTTTGGGATGCAAGGTTTTGACGCGCCCATCCATCATTTCCGGAAAACCGGTGTAGTCAGACACTTCAGTAACGGGAAGGCCAGCATCTGCCAGCAGGCGTGCGGTGCCGCCCGTGGAGAGCAGCTCGACACCGCGGCTTGAGAGCGCCTGAGCAAATTCGAGGATACCGGCTTTGTCAGACACGCTCAGCAGAGCGCGGCGTACAGGACGAGGTTGTTGCATGAGGTTTATCCCTTGGCTTTGGTTCGCATAGATAAGATCGTTACCTCAAGCTTAGCCATTTTCCCTCTATATAGAAGAATGAATTCGGCCTCAGGTAACGCCCTTAACAGAGGCAAATATTTTGCGGGGGCATTGTAGCGAAAACGTTTGCGTGGCGCTTGTCTAATTTAACGCAAGCCGGTCAGTGTGGATAAGTTTGTGCATAACTGCGTATAAACAGCCCTTTTGCTGTGGATTGCAGCGAACGCGCTATTTTTCGCAATTTAGGGGTTGTCACCCGTCAGGAACTCCCTATAATGCGCCTCCATCGACACGGGACAACGGCTTACCGGCCGCCGGGTTGAGAGGTTCAGCACGCTGAATCGCCGGAGAAAAACTTCTGAAAAGAGGTTGACTCTGAGGGAGGAAAGCGTAATATACGCCACCTCGCAGTAACGCCTCAGGGCGCTTACCGCAACGCTCTTTAACAATTTATCAGACAATCTGTGTGGGCACTCGCAGGATTGATATCA
>NZ_JAWVWP010000021.1:0-20219 GCF_033657285.1 Erwinia sp. MMLR14_017
GAAGCGTTTTTCTGAAATCAGTACAGAATCGGTGGAGCGGTAGTTCAGTTGGTTAGAATACCTGCCTGTCACGCAGGGGGTCGCGGGTTCGAGCCCCGTCCGTTCCGCCACTAAACATAAGGCCCTGAGTCATAAGACTCAGGGCTTTTTTGTATGCAAAATCTGAACAACAGTGCCTTAAATCCTCTTACTCCTCTCAACTGGCTAAATCACCTCCATGTTTTTAACCACGCCGATCGCCGTTTTCAATCCACTCACCCAGGAAGTCGATAAATGAACGGATGCGCATATTGACTGCCCGGTCACTGTAATAGACGGCGTTAAATGGCATCTCTACAGGCAGTACTCTGTCTGCAAAAAGCTCCACAAGCGTTCCGTCGCGTATCTCCCGGTCAACCATAAAGTCAGAAAGACAGGCAATGCCGTTCCCGGTCATGCAGAGCTGCTTAAGCGTTTCACCGCTGTTTGATGTGCAGGAAGGGGAAATATCGTAAAGCTCGCCGTCACTTTTGGCGACTGGCCAGCGGTTGAGGTGTAGGGGCTCGACAAAGCCCAGACAGTCATGATTTATCAGATCTTCAGGCGACTGCGGTACACCGTTTTGCTGAAGATAAACGGGACTGGCAATAATCCTGCGGTAGCTGTTAAAAAGATGACGGGCACGAAGGCTGGAGTCACTCAGGTTACCCGCTCTGATCGCTACGTCTACTTTCCTTTCAATCAGATTAATAAAAGTCTCAGAAGAGACCAGCGACAGCGTAACTTCCGGATAACGTGCGCGATAAGAGCTGATCATGGGCATCAGCAGATGCAGCACCACGGGCGTTGCTGCATCTATTCTTAGCAGTCCCTGCGGCATCAGTCGGTGCTCAGTCAGCTCATTTTCAGCTGCTGCCATCTCCTGCAAAATAAACTGCACGCGACGGAAATAAGTTTCCCCCTCTTGCGTCAGTTTGATCTGACGGGTAGTGCGCGTAAGCAGTTCAACGCCTAATTTGTTCTCCAGCTTTTTCACCGCACGACTCACGGCGGAATTCGCCATCTCCAACTGTTCCGCCGCACGACTGAAACTGCCATTTTCTACTACGGCGACAAAAATAGTCAGCTCTTCTGAGTTAGTCTTCACTGTTGCTCCCGCAGCAAAATTCTGCCTGCACTTTAGATCTTTTTGTTATTGAATCATGCGCTGAAACCGCGCGCCAGTACAGGTTCCGGCAAAAGAAAGTAACGGCGCAGGAGAGGGCGGCCTTGCTACAGAAAGAGTGAAGGTAGTGCCTGTAGGTTTCCTCTCTTTAAGCTACAGCGGCGTAACCTGAGTAAAAACCCGACCATCTCAGCGCACGCTTTCCAGAGCGGCCCTGGGCAGCTGTTTGCATTTGTTTACTGACTAACATGAGTTATTAGTCTGATCCGATTGAAACTCGGCGGTAAAGCCCCTATAAATGAATGACCCTATGATCCATTCAGCAGTTACTAAGGCCCGGTAGAGTGCGAAAGAAGACCTATGCCATGAGATATGTAGCAGGGCAGCCAGCGGAACGTATTTTTCCGCCCGGTGCAATGCTGCACGTCGGCAAAGCCTTGCCGCCCGGAGCGCCGCTGACTAATGAGTCCACGCTGCGTGTGCTGGTATGGAACATATTCAAGCAGCAGCGTGCTGACTGGCTTTCCGTCCTGCAAAATTTTGGTAAGGACGCGCATCTGGTTCTGTTACAGGAAGCGCAAACGACGCCAGAGCTGGTGCGCTTTGCCACCACCAACTATCTGGCTGCCGACCAGGTGCCGGCATTTGTCCTGCCACAGCATCCTTCCGGCGTAATGACGCTGGCCTCAGCCCATCCCGTTTACTGCTGCCCGCTGCGCGAGCGCGAACCTTTGTTGAGGTTGTCGAAATCCGCGCTGGTGACAGCTTATCCATTACCTAACAGCGAAATGCTGATGGTCGTGAATATTCATGCTGTCAATTTCAGCCTGGGAATTGATGTTTACAGCAAACAGCTGGGGCCGATAGGCGAACAGATTATTCACCATAGTGGTCCGGTCATCATGGCCGGTGATTTTAATGCGTGGAGCCGCCAGCGTATTAATGCCTTGTATACCTTCGCCCGCGACATGGGGCTGGAAGAAGTGAACTTTACTGACGACCATCGGCGAAAAGCATTCGGGCGTCCTTTAGATTTTGTATTTTACCGCGGAATGGGCGTGGCTGAAGCCTCCGTGCTGGTGACCCGCGCCTCCGATCATAATCCCCTACTCGTTGAATTCCATCCCGGTAAGCCTGCGCTTCTCTAGGGGATCTCTGGCCTGCCGTTACGGGCAGGTCATTTCATCGCTCTGCCCAACTCAAAAACCATTAGTAAGGATCGCAGAGATATGAGATCGCATCATCATGATAACGTCGACAAACAGTTTGGTGACCAGGCAAACGCTTATCTGAACAGCGAAGTGCATGCCAGCGGGAATGATTTGGTCCGTCTGGGGGAATGTCTGTTTGCGGAGAAAGAGGCCCGTGTACTCGATTTAGGTTGTGGCGGCGGACATGCCAGCTATGTAGCCGCGCAGCATGCTAAAAGCGTGGTGGCTTACGATCTTTCGGCAAAAATGCTGAGCGTCGTCGCCCGGGCTGCCAAAGAACGGGGTTATGAAAACCTGACTACTCAGCAAGGCTATGCGGAATACCTGCCTTTTGAAGATGAGAGTTTTGATATCGTTATCAGCCGCTACTCTGCTCACCACTGGCATGATGTGGGAAGGGCACTGCGCGAGGTTAAGCGCGTCCTGAAGCCAGGTGGAAAGGCTATCTTTATCGATGTGAATGCGCCGGGCAACGCAGTACTGGATATCTGGTTACAAACCGTCGAAGCGCTGCGGGACACCTCTCACGTTCGTGATTATAATCCCGGCGAATGGCTGACAATGTTTACTGAAGCGGGGCTGACAATCAGTGCCGTAAGTTATGACCGTCTGGCGCTGGCGTTCAGCAGCTGGATTGAGCGCATGCGCACACCCGCGGTCATGGTGGCTGCTATCCGGGCTTATCAGCAATCAGCCTCTGAGGAAGTGCAGCGTTACTATGCTCAGCAGCCTGATGGCAGTTTCAGTACAGATGTTATTTTTATCGAAGCGGTTAAGCCCTGAGCTAAGCGGCCCCTGCCGGGGCCGTTCTTACACCAGTGCCACAGCCCGAATCGGTGAAGCTGAAGCGCCCTTGATCCTCAACGGCAGCGCCAGAAAGATAAATTCCGTCGGCAGGCTTTTCAGGTTCGCCAGATTCTCAATGATCAGGCAATCCGCTCCCAGCACCGCAAGATGGGCGGGGTGTTCCTGATTACTGTAGCGATCCAGTGACATGGCATCCGTTCCAAAAACCGTTACGCCTTTCTCAATAAGATAGCGTGCTCCTTCTTCTGACAGCCCCGGCCAGTTTTGCAGAAAGGCAGCATGGTGTGGACGGCATCGCCATTTTTCATCGTAACCCGTGCGAAAAATGACAATATCCTGAGCAAGGATGCCGCCATTGTCCGCTTCCCAGGTCTGGATCATCTCACGAGTAATGTCGGCGTTTTCAGCCAGATGAGACATATCCAGACAGCGACCTCGCCCGGTCAGCTGTTGCACATCCACCTGCTCGATAGTCTTGCCCCCTTCAACAAAGTGCACCGGCGCATCAACGTGCGTACCGCAGTGATCGCCAAGCGTTAGCTGACAGTTATAGTTGCCATCACCGGCGCTGTAATCCTCCGCACGGCTGCAGAAAAACTTCCCATGCGTGGGCCACACCGGCATAAACTCCTCATACAGATGATTCAGCTCGATGAAGCGGCGTTGACGCAATAGAGTGATCAGATCGCTGGTCATATCAGGCCTTTTTCAGGATAACGGTTTCTTTAATAAACCACAGTGGCGCGCAGGAGAGCAGCAGCACACCGACAATCACCATATAGTGAACGGTGAAGCCATAGCTGTGAATAATCCATCCGCTTACCGGGGCGACCAGAATGCCGGCAATCCCTACCGCCAGGCCAATCATCAAACCCATGCTGGAAGCGGCCGCACGCGGGGAAGAGTCGATCAGTAAAGCGTAGGCAACCGGGTAGGGAGAGTTACGGAACAGTCCCCAGAAGATCAGGATTGCCCAGCCAAGCGCGGCAGAATGGATAAACATGCAAAGCGCAGCGGCCAGGATCCAGCCAGCGATAATAAAGCTCAGCGAGCGTTTACGGCCTTTTACGTCTGAGAAGCTGCCCCATAAAATCTGACCAATCCAGCCGGTAAGCCCGGAAGCGCCCGAGATAATGGCCGCCGTTGAAAGATCCAGACCTACTTCACGGGTCAGCTGTAAAGTCAGGAAGTTTGCGATGCCCATTTCCGCCCAGGTAAAGCCGAAAATCAGCACTATTGCCAGCTGACAGTTCCGGTTTTTCAGGCAGGAGAGCGCATTGGCCCAGAGAGAGGCGTTCTCTACCGTATGCTGTAAGGCGTCAGTAACAGGCGGCGTCAGATTATTATCAACAATCCACTCATTGACCTTCTGATGATTCTTGCGGGTGCCGATAATCAGCTGTGCAACTAAAATCGCCAGACCAATCAGTGGAATAAACAGAAATGCTTCACGCCAGGTTGCAAACGCCAGAATTGCTGCAATCAGAATGGGGCCGATAAACTGCCCAAGTGGGAAGCCAGTATGATGTACACCGATAGCAAATCCCCGGTTCTCTTTCTGCCACCATTCACCCAGCAACGCGACGTTAATGGGTTCGGAGCCACCGGTACCCATACCCATTGCCACTCTGAGCGCCTGAAAGGCTCCAAACGACTTACAGAACGCAGTAGCGATGCCAGAGACAATCTCGACCAGCACAGCCACACACCAGCTGTAACAGCGTTTATGCCCGGTGCCTACCCAGTCAGAAAACAGGCCAAATACTACGGCGCCAGTCAGAGTACCCACAAAACTCAGGGAATTAAGCCAGCCAGCCTGAACTTCCGTGAGATTAAAAGAGGTCATGATGGCGGGAAGCAGCGTTGGCAGAATAATCCTGTCGATGGAATTCATCAGGATGGCCAGCGTGGTGATTACCAGCATCCACCAGGAGAGAGGATGCGCTCTGGGCAGCAGGCGCATCAGCCCGCGCCTGGGGGCCTGTTCTCCGGTAGCGCCCTGTGCTTTTTTAGTCGTCTGTTGTGAGGCCAGTTCAGAAGAGGGGAGAGTCATATCTGGTGCCTTTCAGTGTCATCGTCGTCTGCAGTCGCTTTTGTTAAGCGGTCTGCGCCCTGTTTTACGTTTTTGTTGTTATGCCTGCACGCTGCCGGGGAGATCAAAAAGTAAACAAGCTGCTAACATAAGCACTGTGATTACTACCATACAAGATCGGTTGTGCCGATACTGGATCTTGATCACACTTGTGCGGGGAAGATTGTCGGAAGCGCCGAGAGGGTCACAGTGCGTTTGCAGGAAAAACGGTAAGCGTTAACGCATAAAAAAAGCCAATCCGTAGATTGGCTTTTATCGGTCAGCAGAGACCTTAGCTGTCTGGCGTAGTGGTAGTGTTCACAAACAGTGTCAGCTTATCGCCTGGCTGTAGCGTGGAGGCGTCGCTGTTATTCCAACGCACCACATCTTTGATGTTCACACCGTGCCCTTTAGCAATGCTGGCCAGAGAATCACCTTTACGTACTTTATAGGTGATGCTGTTGCCATTATCGGCCAGTTTGGTTGCGTTACCGCTTCCGCCCGTGCTCAGGGTCTGTCCCGGTTTGATACTTGCTCCACGCAGATTATTTGCGCGCTGCAGATCCTTAACCGTCACCTTCAAACGTTTTGCGATGCCTGACAGGGTATCGCCATTGCGAACCTTGTAGGAACCGGCTGTGGTATTGTTCGCCAACTCGGTCGGCTGTACGGCAGCTATATCGCCTGTTGCCAGCGAGTTGCGTAACTTAGCCACGTTCGACTTCGGCACCATGATGTATTGAGGCCCACCTTTTGGTGCTGTCGTACCGCGCTTGTAACCCGCGTTATAGCTTTTCAGCTTACTCAGGGACATGCCCGACATCTCTGCTGCCTGCGTCAGCTCAATCTGCTGGCCTACTTCCACACGTGCCAGAGCACGGGATTCATTAGGCGCAGGCAAACGAACACCGTAACGCTTGTTGTTCTTCAGGATTTCACCCAAAGCCAACATTTTTGGTACGTAGATCGTGGTTTCACGCGGCAGTGATAAGTGCCAGAAATCCGTGGGTTTCCCGCGGGCTTTATTGACCTTTACCGCTTTCATGACGCGCCCTTCACCGCTGTTATAGGCGGCAATGGTCAGTAACCAGTCGCCGTCAAACATCTTGTTCAGACGTTCCATCATGTCCAGTGCAACCTTGGTGGAAGCCACGACATCGCGACGTCCGTCATACCACTGGTTCTGCTTGAGACCATAATTTCGCCCCGTCTGCGGTACAATCTGCCAGATGCCTGCGGCATTGGCGGCTGAGGTCGCATGGGGGTCAAAAGCGCTCTCCACTATGGGTAGTAGTACCAGTTCCATCGGCATCTTACGTTTCTTAATCTGCTCGACTATCCAGTACATATACGGCTCTGCCCGTAATGTTACATCGTGGAGATAGCTCTTGTTTCTTAAATATTTTTGCTTTTGTTCGCGTATCCGGGGGTTTTCCGGAACCTTCATCTTCAGCTCGGTACTGATGAGATTCCACAAATCTTGATCCTGCGTAAGGCGGGTTCCATCATCCTGCCAACGCGGTGATAACAACCGATCTGTGTCCTGCTCTGCTTCATTCTGACCTGCTGAAGACAAACTCTGTGCATGCTGCTCGGGAATGTTGGTGTCATGCTTCGACGCCTGGCAACCCACCAGCAAGACCGAGGCGAGTAATATCGCTTTAGCCTTCATGTGTGTGTCATTCTTCGCTTAAAAGACGAGCAACTATACTTGCTCGCCTGGAGCAACACAACCCGAAAAATTAAAAACGGTCTTTCTTCTCGCGTAGAGTTGCAAATACTTGCCATTCATGTTGTGGAGATGTTTCATAACCGATTTGTCGTTGCAATTCATGCTCTTGTGTTCTTAAAAAAACATTTATTCGCCGCTCTGTCGCCAGCTTTGTAGGCAGGGAAACCTGCTTTTTTGCGCGTAACTCTTTAATTTCCCGGTAATAGCTCGCTATCTCGCTATCCCCAGGAAAAAGGGCATGTGAAAAGGTCAAGTTCGATAATGTATATTCATGCGCGCAACAAACCAGCGTATTGTCAGGAAGCTTGTTAAGTTTTTGAAATGATTCAAACATTTGTTCAGGTGAGCCTTCGAACAAACGTCCGCAGCCGCCCGAGAACAGAGTATCGCCACAGAAAAGATAAGGGGCACTAAAATATGAGATATGTCCTAAAGTATGACCGGGGGTATGAAAGACACTAAAAGTGCTCTCCAGCAGGGTAAAGCTATCTCCTTCGACCACGATTTCCGTGGCGCCTTTATCCGCTGTTTCCTGTGGGCCATAGACCACTAAATGAGGGTATCTCGCTACCAGGGCTTTTACGCCATCGGTATGATCGTGATGGTGATGGGTGAGAAGTATTGCTACCGGCTGCCACTGATTTTTTTCCACTACCGAGAGTACCGGAGCCGCTTCGCCTGGGTCGACGATCAGGCACTCTCCCCGGTCGTTATTTAATGTCCAGATGTAGTTATCCTGAAGTGCCGGAATGCTGGTAAGATTCATCATCGCCTCTGAATTGCCCGAAATGGAAAGAAGATGGTAAAGCATGAAGCCCGCTAAAACACGCCAAATTCGTCAGGTGCCGGACTCCTGGGCTGATATCCCCTGGGGAGAGTTTTACCGCGATGCCCTTAACAAACATCTGCAACCTTGCCTCGCCAGGATGTACGGCTTTCATCTGCTGAAAGTGGGGCCGCTGAGTGCGGAAATCGACACGGAAAACTGTGCTATCTCTCATCAGGTCAATGTGGGGTTAAACGGTGGGTCGCTGCAGGTCAGGGCCGATCCTATGAGCCTGCCTTTTGAATCAAAATCCGTTGACGCCTGCCTGCTGGCGCACAGCCTGGCCTGGAGCAGCGACCCGCACCGAATTCTGCGGGAGGTTGACCGGGTACTGATAGACGATGGCTGGATTATTATCAGCGGCTTTAACCCCTTCAGCGTGTTGGGCATCGGCAAGCTGATCCCCGGTATTCATCGACGCGTACCCTGGAACAGCCGGATGTTTACCCAGATGCGGTTAATGGACTGGCTCAGCCTGTTGAACTACGAGGTGGTGCAGCGCACGCGTTTTCAGGTGGTGCCCTGGAATCGCCAGGGCGGGAAAGTGATCAGTACGCATTTCCCTGCGCTTGGCTGCCTGAGCATCATTGTGGCCCGCAAGCGTACCTTCCCGCTGATCATGAATCCTGCTAAGAAGGCCGCCGCTAAAAGAAGATTAAGCCAGGCTGTCGGCGCCACCCGTCAGTTTCGCACCGGGTCGGGGCATCAGGACCCGGACTGATAGCCAATATCTTCAAACGCCGGGCTGCCAGCCGCGGCCCGAGCGAGCACATCACAGCGCTCGTTCTCTTCGTGGCCCGCATGGCCTTTCACCCATTCCCATTTGATTTGATGATGGCTTAGCGCGCTGTCCAGCCTTTTCCACAGGTCGACATTTTTCACCGGCTTTTTATCGGCGGTTTTCCAGCCACGCTTTTTCCAGTTATGGATCCAGCTGGTAATGCCCTGGCGAACATATTGGCTGTCCGTACTGAGCACCACTTCACATTTCTGCGACAGGGCTTCAAGCGCCACGATAGCCGCCATCAGCTCCATGCGGTTATTGGTGGTAAGAAAATAGCCCGCACTAAACGTTTTTTCGTGCTTGCCGTAGCGCAAAATTGCGCCATAACCGCCCGGGCCGGGGTTACCGAGGCAGGAACCATCGGTGAATATTTCTACCTGCTTGGTCATCTCTGGTGGGATCTCTGCGTAAAAACCGTAAGTCTGACATAAATGGCTCTGGGGAGCACTGGATTAGATCGTTACAAAAGTGAGTTCCACCATTAATAAATTTCGCTGCCAGCAGCATCCCTTTTTCCTCACTAACTCAGTCGCTAAGGCCGTGATATTTCCTTGTTTAACGCTATTTTTACCGACACGCTCCCTTCATACACCGGCAGTAAAAGTTTCACTTCCCGTGCACTGCGCCGGTAAAGAAACCACCAGAATACGCCAGAAGTGCTAAACCTTAAGGTTGAGTAAAAAAATAAATATTTTAACTGTACCCCCGCTCTCAACACTCTCTTTTGAGAACCTTTCCAACCCTAACGATGGGAAGTTTGCAATGTCGGATAAAATCACCCTTAACCTGCAGATTAACGGGCAGGAAAAACATCTTTCTCTCGATCCGCGCGTCACCTTGCTGGACGCACTCAGAGAGCACCTTGCACTGTCGGGTACCAAAAAAGGGTGCGATCAGGGGCAGTGCGGTGCCTGTACCGTGCACGTGAATGGCCGCAGAGTTCTGAGCTGTCTGACGCTGGCGGCACAGGTAGAAGGCGCAGAGATCACCACTATTGAAGGACTTGAGCAGCCGGACGGAACGCTGCATGCAGTGCAGCAGAGCTTTTTGAAACATGATGGCTTCCAGTGTGGTTACTGTACTCCCGGACAGATCATGTCTGCTGTCTCCTGTATTAAAGAGGGACACGCAGGCTCTGAAAGTGAGATACGCGAATATATGAGCGGCAATCTCTGCCGCTGCGGCGCTTATCCACATATTGTCGATGCGATCAAAGAAGCCGCTGAACAGCTGGCCAGGGAGTCCGCATGAATCCTTTTAGCTGGCAAACAGCCGCCTCCGTCACCGAGGCCGCTGCTAACAAAAAACAGCCCGGCACGCAGCTGCTGGCTGGTGGCACCACGCAGTTGGACTTAATGAAGTGCGACGTGTTTAAGCCCACCACATTGATCCCCGTTACGCAGTTAACCGGGATGGACAACATCACCTTCAATGATGAGATCATCACGCTTGGCGCGATGGTTTACATGAGTGAGCTGGCCAGCCACGAAGCGTGTCAGCGCCAGGCCCCGGCTATTTATGACAGTCTGTGGCAGGCCGCCTCGCCGCAAATCCGCAATATGGCGACGCTTGGCGGCAATTTGTGCCAGCGTACCCGCTGTGGCTACTACCGTGACCCGCATACTTTCTCCGACTGTAACAAGCGTAATCCCGGTTCCGGCTGCGCCGCGCTGAAAGGGGTAAACCGCAACCATGCCATTCTGGGCGGAAGCGAGAGCTGCGTAGCGGTCTATCCGGGTGATTTGGCTGTAGCTTTAACCGCCTTTGATGCCGTTGTTATTCTGGAGAATGCGCAGGGCATCAAGCGCCGGGTTCCCATCGACCAGTTTTATTTACTGCCGGGCGACTCCCCGGAGAAAGAGTTCGATATGGGGGATGACGAGATGATTACCGCAATTGAGATCCCGCAGACCCCGGCGCTGAAAAACTCCACTTATCTGAAGGTGCGAGATCGCAGCTCCTATGAGTTTGCGACGGCCAGTGCGGCCGTTGGGCTGGTGGTAGAAAACGGCGTAATGGTAGATGTCCGTATTGCAATGGGCGGTGTAGGAACCAAACCCTGGCGCGCCCGCACCGTTGAACAGGCACTGAAAGGGCAGCGTTTTGATGAAGCGTTGATTAATCAGGCCGCAGAGCAGGTTATCGCCGAGGCTCAGCCCCTGGCCCATAATGCACATAAAATAAAACTGGCCCCGCGCGTTATCGCCCGGGCGCTGATGGCCGCAGGAGAAACAGCATGAGCAAACCGACAACTACATTGCGCCGGGATCTGTTGAAAGCTCCCGCAGCGCTGTCAGCCGCAGAGAGTACGGGCGTGTCGCCGGTGAGCGAGCAAGCCAGCGAGAGTGCCGCTCAGGGGCAGCAACGGACGGAAAGTGTCAGGGGATTAGGCGCGCCCCGCTCGCGGGGTGATGGAGAGGTGAAAGTGACCGGACGGGCCACTTACGCTGTGGAATATCAAATTGAAAATGCAGCGCATGGAGTGGTGATCCAGTCCACCATTTCCAGCGGGCGAATTACGCATATTGACACCGAAAAGGCGCAGGCGGTACCCGGCGTGATTGCTGTCTACACGCACCAAAACAGACTGAAAATTAATAAGCCTACCCCCATCGCTGACGGCGGCGCGGCGCAGTCTACTTACACACCTATCCAGGACGATATCATCCTGCATAACGGGCAAAACATTGGGCTGGTGGTAGCGGAAACCTTTGAACAGGCGACTTATGCCGCCTCGCTGATAGAGGTGAGCTACCAGGAAACTCCCGCGTTGATTTTTGCCACCGATGAAGGCGCTGAGCCGCAGCCTCTGCCCGATCAGGATATTGAGCTTGGCCAGGCGCAGGCGGCAATGGTGCGATCGGAGGTGCGGATAAACGAGCGTTACATCACGCCGCGTGAATACAACATGCCCATGGAGCCGCACGCCTGTATCGCCCACTGGCATAGCGGCAGCATGACCGTATGGGAACCGAGCCAGTGGGTGAGCGGGGCACAGGTGGAGATTGCCGAATGGATGGGGATTGCCAGAGAGCAGGTGCGGATTATCTCCCCCTACGTTGGCGGCGGATTTGGTTCCAAGCCGGTGCCCTACACGCATGTAGCCCTTGCCTGCGTAGCCTCTCGTGAACTCAACCGGCCGGTGAAAGTGTCGCTGACTCGTCCGCAAACCTTTACCGGGCTGGGCGGGCGTCCGGCTACTTCACAACAGCTGGAGATGGGGGCGACGCGCGACGGAAAAATTCTCTCAATTATTCTTCGCAGCTTTAATGAAACCTCGCTGCAGGACATGATCGCGGAAAACTGTAGTCATGTGACGGCCCGGATGTACGCCATTCCTGACCTCTCCGCCCAGCACCAGATCGTGCCCATTAATACCGTGACGCCAGGCTGGATGCGTGCACCGGGTGAAAATCCCAGCTCATTCGGGCTGGAAGTGGCGATGGATGAAATGGCCTATGCCCTGAATATCGATCCGCTGGAGCTGCGTTTACGCAACTGGGCGGATCACGATTATCAACAAAACAAACCCTGGAGTTCACGCCGTCTGAAGGAGGCGTACCAGAAAGGCGCGGAAGCGTTTGGCTGGGCGAAGCGGTCGATGGCACCCCGATCGATGCGTGAAGGAAAGGAGCTGATCGGCTGGGGAATGGCAACCGGTACTTATCCGGTAAACCGTTTGCCAGCGGAGTCACGAATTATCCTCACGCCGCAAGGTGAGTTTATCGTGCAGTGCGCGGGAGCGGATATCGGCACCGGCACCTATACCATCCTTGCGCAAACCGCAGCGGACATTTTGCACGTCCCTTCCGAAACCATTTCGGTGCAGCTTGGCGACACGCGCTTACCGCGAGCCGGTGTGGCGGGGGGATCGCAGTTGGCCGGAAACCTCACGGCGGCAGTCAACGTCACCGCGCATAAAATGCGGGATCGCCTGCTGAAGCTGGCAAGCGAGCTGGAAGGCTCTCCGCTGAAAGGCGTAAGCCTTGAGCATCTCGCGCTGGTGGGCGGCTCGGTGCGGATGCCCGACACTCCTGCACGGGAGATCTCATTCGCTCAACTCCTGGAGCTGGCAGGCAGCGAGGCGCTGGAAGTAGAAGGCGGAACTTTCCCCGACAATCTCTCCGCTAAAGAGAAAGATGAAATGGTCGGCAGCCTGAACAGTATGGGACGCCCTGAAGATCTCTCTGCACACAGCTGGAGCGCGCAGTTTGTTGAAGTTGCAGTTGATGAAGACTTTGGCACCGTCCGGGTAAGAAGGATGGTCGCCGCCTTTGACTGCGGCCAACTCTATAACCCTACGCTGGCGCGAAGCCAGTGGATTGGCGGCATGATCATGGGGCTGGGGCAGGCGCTGCTGGAAGAGGGCATTGTGGACCCGAGAACGGGAAGGGTCATCAATAACAATCTGGCGGACTACCTGATACCGGTAAATGCTGACGTACCCAACATCACCACTATCAATGTGGGAGAGCCAGATTATCAGGCCACCAAAATGGGCGGTAAAGCGGTGGGCGAGGTGGGTATTGTTGGCGTAGCGGCGGCAATCAGTAATGCCGTGTTCCATGCGACCGGCAAGCGAGTCCGGGATTTGCCCATCACCCTCGACAAAATAATTTAACGCTTTCTGAGTGAGTATGAACAGTGCAATCCTTGTTATGGCGGCCGGTTTTGGCCGCCGTTTTCGTCAGTCGGGCTGCGGAAATAAACTGCTGGCGATGCTCAACGGTAAGCCCGTGCTGCAGCACACGCTGGAAAACGCTCAGGCGACAGGGCGGCCAGTATTTGTGGTTTCGCAACCTTCCGATCAGGCTATCCATCAGCTGGCAGAGAAAGCGTCCCTGATCCTCTGCTCAAGCCAGGGATTAGGAGAGTCTCTGGCCGCTGGCATCAGAGCTTGTTCAGACTATGACGGCTGGGTGATTACCCTTGGGGATATGCCGTGGCTACAGACAACCAGCTACCTGGCGGTTATCCGGGCGCTGGAAACTTATCCGCTTGTCCGGCCCGTTATCAATGGGCAGCCCGGTCATCCGGTTGGGTTTCAGCGACAATTTTATGCCGAACTCTCTTCTTTAAGCGGCGACACAGGAGCAAAAAGGTTGTTGCAGAACTTTCCCACGCATTGCATTGAGCTTGAAGATGAAGGCTGCCTGCTGGACGTGGATTATCCGGCAACACTTTCCGGTAAGGAGACGGCATGATCAGATTGGATCAACAGGTGATCAACGAGGCGCTGCGCTGGCATCAAGAGGCGCAGCCGGTCTGGCTTTGTACCGTTTTGCGCACATATGGCTCCTCTCCCCGCGCACCAGGCACCATGATGAGCGTCAACGGTCGGGGGGAGCATTGTGGGTCGCTCTCCGGTGGCTGTATCGAAGAGGATTTTCTGGCGCAGCTCTCAATGGGAAGCTATCGCGAGAGCAGCCAGCTTATTCGCTATGGCGAAGGGGGGATGCGCCCTTCCGTTGAGCTTCCCTGTGGCGGCAGCCTGGAAATCGTGATCGAATATCTTCCACCCGATGAGCAAACCCGGGCGCTGTTACAGGCAATGCAGTCTGCTTTACTGGGTAAACAACGGCTGGTCAAAACGCTTGTCGTGAGCCAGCGAGCAGAATTTGAGGTGCCGGAAGCGGACAGAATGTTGCCGCCGTTAAGCGTCACGGAAAACCGCATCCAGTTACCTGTGGGGGCTGTCCCGGAACTGATAGTGGCGGGCTATTCGCCGGTAGCTTTTGAGTGCATACGCCTCGGGCAGATACTGGGTTTTCATGTCCGTATTTGCGAACATCGTCCTGAAAGCCTGAGCGAGATTGAACGCTATTTTACCGGTGCAGACAACATTACCATTGTGCCGCAGCATCCCGCGCGCTGGCTGGAAATCAACGGCGCGGGGGCCAGCGTAGCCATCGTCTCCTTAACGCACGACCCGCGTATTGATGAGCTGACGATGATGGAAGCCATCAATACCCAGGCCTTTTATCTGGGTGTGATGGGATCTGAGAGGAACAGCGAAAAGCGCAGGAGGCGGTTACAGCAAATTGCCGGCATGAGCCGTGACGATCTGGAGCGCATTCATGCACCAGTAGGCCTGCGGATTGGCAGCAAAACGCCTGCGGAAATCGCTCTGTCAATTATGGCGGACATCGTCAGGGTAAAAAATGGTGAACAGCTCTGAAGTTTTATCAGTGCGAGAAAAATGGCTGGCGCAGGTCGCGAGTGGTATTCTTGGCGCCAACAGTGCGCTTACTTAGTGCCTCAGCTGGCTGCGCAGATCTTTACTTACATTGAGTCATCACCCATGAGCCTACAAAAATCTTCTGACAGGATCATCGTCCTCGATACCGAAACCACCGGTATGAATATGATTGGGGTGCACTATGAAGGGCACCGTATTATTGAAATCGGTGCTGTAGAGGTCGTTAACCGCCGTCTGACCGGCAATAACTTCCATGTTTATCTGAAACCCGATCGGCTGGTGGACCCGGAAGCCTTTGGCGTTCACGGGATTGCCGACGAGTTTCTGGCGGACAAACCCTCTTTTGCCGAAATTGCCGATGAGTTTATAGCCTATATCGACGGTGCGGAACTGGTGATCCATAACGCCTCGTTCGATATCGGCTTTATGGACTATGAGTTCAGCAAACTGAACCGCAATATCCCCAAGACCGAAACCTTCTGCCAGATTACCGACAGCCTGGCAATGGCGCGAAAAATGTTTCCGGGCAAGCGTAACAGCCTGGATGCGCTCTGCTCACGCTATGAAATAGACAACACCAAGCGAACCCTTCATGGCGCTCTGCTTGACTCCGAAATTCTGGCCGAAGTGTTCCTGGCGATGACAGGTGGGCAAACGTCGCTGACCTTCCAGATGGAGGGTGATCAGCAGCAGCAGAGCAATGGCGATACGATCCACCGCATTACCCGTCCGGCTTCAGGCTTGCGCGTTCTGGCGGCGAGCGAGGCTGAAATCAGCGCCCATGAAGCGCGTCTGGATTTAGTGATGAAAAAGGGCGGCAGCTGCCTCTGGCGAGCGTAACGGCACTTGTTAATGTTATAAAGGTGAAAAAACAGGCAGTCAGTCTTAAACTGTCATAAAAAGCGTTGACGGCATGATGGCCTGCCCGTAATATTCGCCCCGTTCCCGACGGGGAACAAAGCGCGGAGCGGTAGTTCAGTTGGTTAGAATACCTGCCTGTCACGCAGGGGGTCGCGGGTTCGAGCCCCGTCCGTTCCGCCAAGTATCCAGAAAGCCTGATTCAGCAATGAATCAGGCTTTCGTCGTTTCTGGGGCCGTAGCCGCCCCAACTCTCTTATCTCTTCTCTACGGCAACGCTGCGTCCATAGCTCTGGCCGCTGACGCCGCGCTCTTCACGGGCGATCCAGCGGTAGAAGCCTGCCGACAGCGCCACGCCGATAAACCAGCTAAAGTTCGCTACCTCATGCAGGGAAGGGATAAAGCTGATCACCAAACCAATCAGTACTGAAGGCACCAGCGCAGCAATAGCTTTTGGATTAAAGCCCCCGCGATACCAGTATTTGCCTTTTGGCGTATCGTCGAACAGATCGTTGACGGAAATCTGGCTGCGCTTAATCAGGTAGAAGTCGCAGAGCAGGATACCGAACAGCGGCCCGATAAAGGCGCCCAGCACATCCAGCGTATAGTGGATAAGCTCTGGTGACTGAAACAGGTTCCACGGCGTCAGCAGCACCGACCCTACGGCTGCAATCATGCCGCCGGTGCGGAAGCTGATTTTCTGCGGTGAGCAGTTAGAGAAGTCAAAAGCGGGTGAAACAAAGTTAGCCACAATATTGATACCGATAGTGGCGGTAATCATTGTCAGCAGGCCAATCGCTACCGCCAGATCGTTACCCACACGGCTGACCGTTTCGATCGGGTCAGTGATCATATGTCCGAATAGCGACTGGGTGCCGGACACAATCACCACGGTGACCACAGAGAAGAGCAGGAAGTTGAACGGCAGGCCCCAGCGGTTGCCGCGACGGATTTCGCCCATGCTTTTCCCGTAACGGGAGAAGTCGCCAAAGTTCAGCAGCGGACCCGAGAAGTAAGAGACCACCAGCGCCGTGGCGGTAATCATCTGCCACACCTGTTCACTACCGGTAAGCTGCTTGCTGGCCAGCGTCAGGGAAATGCCGGAAAAACCGGTTTTGTACACAATCCAGCCTGCCAGGGCAACCATAACCACGTAGACCGCCGGTCCGGCGATATCAATAAAGCGTTTAATGGCGTTCATGCCGTGCCAGAACACCATTGCCTGCGCCAGCCACATAATGCCAAAGCATATCCAACCCAACTGAGAGAGGCCCAGCCAGGCTGAGTGCGTCATGGGAGCCAGCGCGGGCCAGAACTTCAGCGAAACCAGCATCAGGGCGTTAGCCGCCAGGTAAGTCTGAATACCGTACCAGGCAAAGGCGATCAGGCCGCGGATCACGGCCGGAATATTCGCCCCAAATACGCCAAACGCCTGGCGGCAAATTACCGCATAGGGCACACCGGTCATCTGGCTGGGCCGGGCAACCAGGTTGGCACAAATCTGCACGATACAGATGCCGACCAGCAGGCAGAGCAGCACCTGCCAGCTGGCAAGCCCCAGCGTAAAGAAGCTGGCGGCCACCACATAGCCGCCCATGCTGTGCACATCGGACATCCAGAAAGAGAAGATGTTGTACCAGCTCCAGTTCTGGTCACGCGTAGGGGCCAGATCTTTGTTACAAAGCCGTGGGCTGTAGTTCGCGTGGGCTTCAACCGCCGACGCCGGGGTGACATTCTGAGTATCTGGCATGAAACCTGCTCCTGTGAAGAGAGATAAAGGCAAATTGGTTGTGACAAGGTATTGCAGGATCCAGGCCAAAATCCTTTTGTTGTATACAAAACTTTGAATTCATGTGTACGATTCTTTATGGAACTGATGTTTACCGGAGTAGGGAATGAAGAGTGAAACCGGCCTGAAAACGGCCTCTGACCTGACAGACAAGGACGAACCTATCTATCAGGCGCTGATGTCGGCGATGGTGGAGCACCAGCTGCCGCCGGGTAGCAAGCTGCCGGAAGAAGCGCTGGCCGAAGTATTTGGTATCAGCCGTACCGGTATCCGTAAGGTGCTGCAACGCCTCGCTGCGGTGCAAATGATCGTGTTAACGCCCAAACGTGGTGCGCAGGTCGCCACGCCTTCCGTTGAGGAAGCCAGGGATATCTTTCGCACACGGGCGCTGATTGAGTGCGCCAATCTGCCAGCGGTGCTGGAACACTGCCAGTCGCCGCATCTGGTGGCGCTGGAGAAGCTTAATCAACAGGAGCAACAGGCACATGAGGCGCATGATGGCCCGGCTGCTATCCGCCTTTCCGCTGCTTTTCATATCCAGCTACAGGCTATCTCCGGCAATCAGGTGCTGACCGATATGGTGACACGGCTGTCGCAACGCTCTTCATTGGTGATTGCGGCGTATGGCGCGCCGTGGCAGCAGGGTTGCCGCTGTGACGATCATGATCGGTTAATTGAGCTGGTGAGAGAAAAAGCGTTACAGCCGCTGACTGACGCCATGCAGCAACATTTCGATCATATTGTAAGCAGTCTGCACTTCGAACGTGGCGGTGAAATGCTGCCGGACTTTGCCCGCCTGTTTTCGGGTTTTGGAGTTAAAGCATGACGGCGAAACTGCTCATCCAGGTGATCAACCCTAATACCACTCTTGCGATGACCGAAACAATCGGCGCAGCCGCACGAGCAGTTGCCGGGCCAGGTACAGAGATTATTGCCGTTAACCCCAGCCAGGGCGTGCCCTCTATCGAAGGGCATTTTGACGAAGCTGTTGCGGCCATTGGCGTGCTGGAACAGATTAAGGCGGGCCTCGAGCAGGGAGTAAGCGGGCATGTGATTGCCTGCTTTGGCGATCCGGGGCTGCTGGCCGCGCGGGAACTGGCTCAGGGACCGGTTATTGGCATTGCCGAAGCCGCTATGCATATGGCGACGATGGTGGCAACGCGCTTCTCAATTGTGACTACCTTGCCGCGTACGGTGATCATTGCCCGGCATTTGCTACAGCAGTATGGCTTTGAGCACCACTGTGCGGCGCTGCATGCCATCGATCTGCCGGTGCTGGCGCTGGAGGATGGAACCGGTCTGGCCCAGGAGAAGGTACGGGAGGGGTGTATACAAGCGAAGCGGCAGGATAGCAGTGGCGCTATCGTGCTTGGCTGCGGTGGTATGGCGGCTCTGGCCCGTGAGCTGACGCTTGAGTTAGGGATCCCGGTGATTGACGGTGTCGGTGCCGCCGTAAAAATGGTTGAGTCGCTGGTAGCTTTGGGTCTCTCCACCAGTAAACACGGTGATTTGGACTATCCTGTAAGAAAAACCCTGTCGGGACAGTTTGCCAGCCTGAAGCTGGAGTGAGCGTGTCGACACAAGGACTTTAACTATGACTGATACCGCAGAGAAAAAAGAGTACAGCTTCAATAAAAACTACCCGCGCGATCTCCGTGGATATGCGGGCAATCCGCCTCATGCGGCCTGGCCAGGCAACGCGAGGATTGCCGTGCAGTTTGTACTGAACTATGAAGAGGGCGCGGAGAACAGCGTGCTGCATGGCGACGCCGGCTCCGAGCAGTTTTTATCAGATATCATCGGGGCTGCCAGCTATCCCGAGCGTCATATGTCCATGGAGTCGCTCTATGAATATGGCTCCCGCGCAGGATTCTGGCGCATTCACAATGAGTTTCAAAAGCGCGGTTTGCCCTTAACCGTCTTCGGCGTGGCGATGGCGCTGGCTCGTCATCCTGAAATCGTGGAAGCGATCAAAGCAGCGGATTATGACGTGGTCAGTCACGGCTGGCGCTGGATCCACTATCAGGCAATGGATGCCAAAGCCGAGCGCCAGCATATGCAGCAGGCGGTAGACACGCTGACCGATCTGTTCGGCAAAGCGCCAACCGGCTGGTACACCGGCCGTGACAGCCCGAATACCCGCAGGCTGGTGGCTGAGCAGGGCGGTTTCACTTATGACAGCGATTACTACGGCGACGATTTGCCTTTCTGGTCGCAGGTTACCTGCCAGGATGGCACGGTTAAACCTCATTTGATTATTCCCTACACCTTAGAAACCAACGATATGCGTTTCGCCACGCCGCAAGGTTTCAATACCGCAGAGCAGTTCTACACCTATCTGAAAGACAGTTTTGACGTGCTGTACGAAGAGGGTGAAAGTTCGCCCAAGATGCTGTCGATAGGGATGCACTGCCGCCTGCTGGGCCGTCCGGGGCGCTTTAAAGCGTTACAGCGGTTCCTGGATCATATTCAACAACATGACAATGTCTGGATTTGCACGCGTCAGCAGATCGCCGATCACTGGGTGGAAAATCATCCTGCCCCGGACGCGTGATTTACTGATGCTTAGCCGTAGCATCCGTGCTGCGGCTGACTAACTAACTTAGCTTTTGCTTATCAGCCCATAATTTCTTCACCCAGGCCTTTAGTACTGAATGTAAAAAAAGGGCAAGTTGTCTGAAAGCGCAGTGCTCCGGTCAGGGAGAATGGGCTGAACACAAAAACGCCGTGAAATCATCCCTGATGGCTGCGAAGCGGCGTCCATGCCGCTTAGCCTTTGCTTATCAGCCCATTCTCCC
>NZ_JAWVWP010000022.1:0-16093 GCF_033657285.1 Erwinia sp. MMLR14_017
ATGTTAAACCGGAGAGAGGGGTGAGAAGCCCCGACAGGGTTCGACAAAACGGCAGGAGAGCCGTTTTGCACAGCTCCGCTGCCTGAAAGGCGAGGCATATGGACGTGCCTCGTGATCCCCCTCTTTCACCGCCATATTTAAAGAGAAAGTCTGAGCGAAAGTTCAGACTTTTTTTTGCATGTTAAACCGGAGAGAGGGGTGAGAAGCCCCGACAGGGTTCGACAAAACGGCAGTAGAGCCGTTTTGCACAGCTCTGCTGCCTGAAAGGCGAGGCACATGGAGGTGCCTCGTGATCTCCCTCTCTCACCGCCATATTTGAAGAGAAAGTCTGAGCGAAAGTTCAGGCTTTTTTTGCATGTTAAACCGTAGAGAGGGGTGAGAAGCCCCGACAGGGTTCGACAAAACGGCAGGAGAGCCGTTTTGCACAGCTTCGCTGCCTGAAAGGCGAGGCACATGGACGTGCCTCGTGATCCCCCTCTCTCACCGCCCTATTTATTCAGCGAAACGTCCTGCCCGGCCGTAGCAGCAATATCCTTACTGGCCTTAACCTGTGCGGCCTCGCTGTTGATATCGCGGCCTGCAGCGAGCGTGGTATAACCGCCGCTGGCTCACTCTGTAACCTGCCGGCCATGGAACCAGGCTGCTTTTATGTTCACTTACTCTTTATTATTTTCAGCCCGTTCAAAACCGGCAGTCCTGGCCGCGCCGGTTTAACGCGCGTTATGAATAAAATGGAGAGTTTATGTCGACATCTTTTAGTGGTCTGCTTCGACCCTTATTTACTTATCTCAAGCAGGAGCCTGACATTCGCGGCGACGAGGAAGCATTTGAACTAGTGATGTGGTCAGATCTGTCGCTCCGGTTTTTACATTACCCCCAGGAGCATATCACCCTGAGCTGCCTGCTGCCTTTCAGGGCAAACGATGAGAACGCCACAACTCTCCTTTGGGAACTGCTGCAGGCTAATTTAATGAATGAACAGTCTCCCCCTGTTGTACTGGCGGCCTCGGCCATCAGTGAGGAGATAGTCATATGGTCACGTTTACCCATGAGCGCGGCAGAGCCACAGGCTCTGATTGCACTGTACGAAACTATAGCGCTTTATACTCATACGGTGGGCCAGCGTCTGGGCATCGTCAGTCAGCTCACGCCTGATGAATCCGGAGCCTGATTATGATGCGCATATTCAATATCGGCAGCAGTCGTCAGACTCAGCAAAGTGGCTCTTCCACCCAGTCTGCTCACGAAGTCCTTAGCGCTGCACAAATGCAGGCGTCCGGCCTCTTTCAGCGTCAGGTCAGGCTGGTTTCAGCTCAAACACTCCAAAGCATGGATCTGGCAGCGCAAACGCAACAGGAAGTCCGTGTGCAGTTAGGCCATGGCGGCAATCAGTGGTTACCTCTCGTCGCCGACAAAGGCGAAAGCGCAATGCGCGGTATTATGTCAATTCGCGCCTCGGAACGTTTTGGCAACGAAGTTCGCGAACGCTTTGCACAACGTTTTTCTCAGGACGCATCTGATCTGGATGATACCTATGCCTCGGGGCACACTGCGCTGAGAGTGCAAGGGGGGCATTGTCAGAAGTTTTCCGACCTGGCCTATACACATCTTGCGGCCAAAGGGGTCAATAAACCCGTGATGAACGCAATCTACAATAACGATCATGTATTGGTGCTGATAGGGGATAAACGGCAGGAGGATCCGGTGCTACTGGATGCCTGGCAGCATCTCCCCATTGTGACCACGCTGGATAACAGCAAGCTTGATCCTGGCCGGCTTGATGTTATCCAGCAGCGAAACGATGCCCGTCCCGATCCTCATGCGCAATGGGCTTTGCGCCATGTCCGTACCATGAACCAGAACGAAATCGAGCATATTCTGACTGCAACGACTTATCCGCCTGTCGGGAAAAAATTCGTGAAGCACATGGTAGAAAGGCAGCGCGGACAAGAGCCGGGCCGTTATGATGTGCGCTCGCTGGCAAAAGATCCCAGCACCCATTACACCGACGATAGCGCCCTGACGGGCAGAGCCTTCGATACTATGTCAGCCTCATCGCTATCCAGCGCCCGACGTGCTATTGAGAAATATGAACGCGCTGCAGCCGCAGATCCTGACGGTTATGGAAAGGCCAAACGTATATAAAAAAACATCTTTACCGCTATCAAAAGTATCCTTTGTTTTTGCGTTTTTCATACCTGTGAACAACACGCACTATTAACCCATCTGCATAAGCAGATGGGTCTCTGTATTCAGAGTAAAACCTGCGGCGGGGAATTTATTCAACCAGCCAATTAAACCGCCCTCACCAGAGCCGGAAGTAATACAGGCGCTGCGCCAGATTTGCCCGAAGTTCTCTGCTCGTAAGCAGCGTGAGCTGGTTAAGGGTTAGAAGGGATTTTTCCTGCTGCGCTTTCACTGCGGCAACTTTTTGTCCCGACGCACCCTTTCCGCCCGAACACACTACCGCCCCGGTGAGTATCACCGCGCACAGCAGCCAGCACATGGCCTTCCTTAACTGTTTCATTCCGCTTTCCCTGTTATCGAGGTGATCACAGGGCCGAGGCAGTTGATCATCCGGCTAGCGAATTAAGGATAACTAAATGACTTATAAAGAAAAACCACAACATCAACGCCGGCATTTGGTTTGTCACTTAGGATTTGAAGGCGAGGCCGTTTTCTCTTTCGACATGAGACATTGCCCTACGCCAATAATAATCCCGCATCCGATTGATATTTCAGCTCCTCTAATTAAGTCATTTCGATAAAAATCAAAATCACCCACTAAAAAATAGGATGCTAAAGATATAAGTACTCGACCACCTACAAGGATAATGAAAAGCCCCACTATCCATAAAGAAACCAATAAAAATAAGAGTTTAATTTTCTTATTTTGCATCACTCTTTTCCTCCAGTTTATGCTGAACTTTTTCAGCCAATTTCTGTGCGGAACTTCCAAGATATTCAGAACCAGCAGATTCAGCTACTGCTCCTGTTATTTTAGGTATAGTAAATTGAGGGATTATGGTTTGAAGTTTATCTACACCTTTACCTATAGTTGCGCCTCCAAGGGTTCCTAAACCTGCTCCTATCATTGGCGCTGCGGCATCTTTCTCCTGCAAGCTAGCTCCCGCATATGCTCCCGTAATACTCGCTGCTTCCGTAAACCAGAACCCTTTACCCTGAGTTACTCCGCTGATACCTGTAGCTATGAGCGCATCAGTGGCACTGAATGGTTCCCCACTGTTCAACTGATTAAATACGTTAGCCGCACCGCCGATAGCGCCTGCGCCGATAACGCTCCCCGCTGTTGCTGTAGCTGGCAAAAGAACGGGCGCTACAACTGTGCTCACCCCAGCCCCCCAAGCTGTTAAAAAGCCAGTTGCCGCATTCTGGCCAGCAGGTAATTGACCCGTAATCAGTTTATCCGAAGCATATTTGATTTCTTCCGGTGTTGCCGGATTAAGCACGTTGCCTGCCTCGTCTGTGAGGTTGGTATTATTTACCAGTGAACCCTGTGCCTGTACATTATTCCAGAAACCCGTGCCGAACCCGGCCAGGCCGGACGACATATCATTATTCTCAGCCGCATTCTTCCCGGCCGAAGCACCGGCTACCGTGCCGCTCATATCGCCCGAGGCCAGGCTGCCCGCAAGCCCTGCCGCCAGCGTGCTCAGCGCGCTGATTTTCTGCTTCTGCTCCTCGCTGAGTTTACCATGCTCAACGCCGGGATAAAGCTGCTGCGCGATAAACTCACCCGTTGTGGCGCCCGCCGCGCCTGCCAGCGCATTTTTGCCCTGCAGCTGCGCAACCACCGCGCCCAGCACCGCGTGCGCTATCAGGTTGGCCGGTTCGTTTACTTCCTGAATGTTGCCATTTATGCTGGTGGTGGTTTCTTTATGAATGAGTCCAGCCAGATAAGACGCCGCTGCGCCCGCTGCGACGCCCTGCACGCTGCCGGCCAGCAGACCCTGTACCGCCGCCGTTGCCGCCTGGATTCCTCTCTGAATGTCGCTGCCGGTTCCCCACTCAGCCTGTGTGTCCCGGTAAGCGCTGCTGTTCTGCAGCTTCTCGTTGTATGCATCCCAGGCATCTCTGGTATCGCCCGCTGCGGGTTCAGGGATATTTTTCTTCGCCAGCTCCGCCTTGCCCGCGGTGATGGCGCGGATTTCGCCTTCCGTCCGCGCCACGTCCATCGCCTGTGCGGCTACCTCGCCCACCAGCTGCGCGGTCTGCAGCCGCTTCTGCTCTTTCTCCTTGTCGAATATCGGGCTGATGCTGCCGTTGGCTCCGGCCGTGTCATGGCTCAGCGTGCTGACGTCCTGCTTCTGCGCCGCCTGGTCACGTACGATCAGCGTGCCGTCAGAGACCGCAGCACGGGTCACCCCTTCAGCATGACCGCCTGCACCCAGCCCACTGAGCAGCGAAGAGGCCATATTGCCCAGTACCTGGCTGCCCACCGGGCCGCCGGTGCTGAAACTGCCGCCCAGATGTTCAACCTTGTAGTCCGCCCGGTTACCGATATCGCTGAAGCCGAGCGTGCCGGTGTCGAGACGGTTTTTATCCGCGCCCGCCGTGAAGGCAATAAAGCCGCTGACCACAAGCAACTAATGAGGAGTTGATTATGTCTGAGACACATCATAAGCCAGAGATGCACATACCCACACCCCCTTGTTATACCGTGGGTTATATCAGTGACGCGAAGTATCAGCCGCAGCCATCCATTATCCTGAAGGGACACTGGCTGGAAGAGGCAGGATTTGCGGGCCGGTTGACGTAAGGGTGATGCAGGACTGCCTGATTATTACCCGACAGGAGCCGCAACCGGAACTGCCCGCCGAGCCGGAGGTGGTGACCACGCTGAAGCGTGCCTGCAAAAAACTGTCGGCCCGCAAGCAGCGGGAGATAGCGGCGTTTATTGAACTGGTTACCACGCCACAGAAGCGGCCACGCAAGATCCCGGACGGGGTGGCTGAGTGGCGACCACTGTAATGTAAGCATCTGGCTGTAAAGGAAAATCCCAGCCTACACGGCTGGAATTTGTTCAGTTTTTAATTGTAAAAGAGACATAAATATTGTCACCTCTTAATTTGCTTAAATGCTCTCTTGCGTAATCACAACTTTCAGAAGGAACGGCTAAATTACAATACCAATCAGCATAAAAATTATTCATTTTATTATTTTCATGCTGATAGACATCTCCACCAAGTACTGTCCATTTAGCATCTGCAAATAGTTGCAGTGCCTCATTCACTACGGATATTGGTAGTGCTGCATCATGAATACCATTTTCCAAAAGACTTTTTCCACAACGCGAATACAACTCCAAGATTTTATTAATCATTATTCTTCCATTCCCATTCATTTTTTAGGAACAAAAAGACGGTGATTGATAGAACCATTTGGTTCGCGTATATATTCGAATACACCGTCTTTCCCTCGATAACTACCTGATATCTCTAGCTTCAAACGTTCTACACCATCGCCTCCTGTAATTACTGATACCGTTCCCTGATTAGCATGGCCATCTACAGATTCAGGGAAGGAATGAAAGTCTCCAGAAGAAGCTTGTTGTTTGACTTTATCTGTATACGCCGTTCCCTTAAAGAAGTCGCCAGCACTAATAGCACTACTCTTATCAGACGATTCAGAGATATAGCTGCTACCAGTATTTTCTACCGGTTTAGGATTGATGAATATCCCATCATTTTTTCCTGGCTGGGATTCAGGAGATATAGTAATAAGAGAACTATTTATATCCGATTGATCCGGCGTAACCAGCGACGTTCCCTTGTTTTCATCCTGCGCCGGATTAACCAGCTTACCGCCCGTTAAGTTATCATTAACCGGCACGGTTTCCGTTTTGCTTCCGGCACCGTCCGCATGCTGCTGACTCTGTGTCGATACCACCGCCATCAGCACACAGCTGGTGTTTGCCACGCAGGCCGCATCCAGTCCTTCTTTGACCTTTTTCGTCAGCGCCAGCGCCGCCTGCTCGCTTGCACCACCTTTACCCGCTTCGGCCATTGCCGCCGAGTTCAGCGTCTCCTGCGCCAGCATCTGTGACAACATGCCCATACCGGCCATGTTATTGCTGAGTTCGTTCTGGCCCGCCTGCGCTCCGGCTACCGCTTCCGCCGTGCCGTTTCCGGTCAGGCCGCCCGCAAGACCTGCCGCAACCGTACCCAGTGCGACCAGCGTCTGCTTCTGTTCCTCACTCAGCTGGCTGACCGGCACGTTGCCGTACAGCGCGTTTTTGATGGCTTCACCCATCGCCGCCGTGGTGGCCGCACCCGCCGCACCCGCCAGCGCACTGTTGCCCTGCGCGGCGGCTATCACACCGGCCACCGCCGCATGCGCCATCACGCGGCTCGTTTCATCCGGCGCGGTCTGTTTGATAATTTCGGCCAGGTAGGGTGCTGAGGCTCCGGCCAGTGCAGCTTTCAGATCGCCGCCCGCCAGGCCCTGGATAGCCGCCGTGGCCGCCTGGAGTCCCTGCTGGATGGCGCTGCCCGTTCCCCACTGCTGCTGCGCCGCCTTGTAGCTGTCGGTCGCTGCCAGCGCTTTATTATAGCTGGCCCAGGCTTCCTTCGACGCGCCTTTCTCCGGCTCCTTAACGCCTTTCCTTTCCAGCTCGGCCTTGCCCGCGGTCGTCGCCCGGATTTCGCCTTCCGTGCGTGCTACGTCCATTGCCTGGCTGCCAATTTCAGCAATGAGCTGCGCCGTCTTCAGCCGGTTCTGCTCCTTCTCCTTGTCAAATATCTGCTCAAGGCCCGGGTTCGCATTTTCCACGTCGTGACTGAGCTGTGCAACGTCCTGCTGCTGGCTTTCTTTGTCGCGGATAATGATGCTGCCTTCGCTCACCGCCGAATTCGTGGTGGAACTGTCACTGCCCGAGCCGTTCACCCCGGTCAGCAGCCCGTTCGCCATATTGCCCGTGAACTGGTCGCCGATGCTCCCGCCGGTGCTGAAACTGCCGCCCAGATGTTCAACCTTGTAGTCCGCCCGGTTACCGATATCGCTGAAGCCGGGCGTGCCGGTGTCGAGACGGTTTTTATCCGCGCCCGCCGTGGAGGCAATCACCGCGCCGTTAAGCTGCGTATGTCCGCCCGTGGTGACATCAAAGCCCTCTTTACCGGCATAAATACCCGTCTGCTCAATGACCGAATTGTAATTACTCTTCATTTTGTCGCGGCTGGCGCTGAGGTAAACCGAGCCGCTCATTGAACCAAAAGTAAAGCTGCCGCCTCCACTGACGCTGGTCTGCCTGGAATCGTAATTATTGCTGTCCTGCAGGCTGCTCAGCGTGAGGTCGCGCCCGACATCCGCCACCACTTGGGAGGTTAAAGTGCTGCCCGGCTGCATGATACTGATGGTTAAACAGCCCTCATTGGAACCGTAAGTGATACAGACCCTGCGCCAGCTCTGCCCGAAGCTCTCGGCCCATAAACAGCGGGAACTGATGGACGTAATTCAGGTGATGGCGAAGCCGCAGAAGCGGAGTGCAGGCTGACTATTAATGTTAAAATCCCGGCGCGGTGGCCGGGGTTTTCGTTATCTAATAACAGAGCTAATTTTTATATCCGGCCTTATATGTATCTCAACTTTATTTATTAGCCCCTCTGCAACAACTTCAATATAAATATAATCACATAAGTTATCACTTTTTATGCTAAATGAACTCACACCATCGATAGCGCCATGTGAAATTTCTTTATCATGTAGTTTCATTGCGTACTGAATCCAACCTTCAATAACGCTAAACGAAAAATCAATACTAAGGCCGCATTGATCTTTTGCTGTATACAAAAAGCTGACATTCTCTCTCTCAAACGAGACTGGTTCACTTTCAAAAAAAGAGAGTAACTCAATTTCATCGGGCTTATTTTCTATAAACATTACTTAGTTACCCCATTTTTCGGTATGGTCGTAATGAATTGACGAGTACCATCGCCCGTAATTTTGAAAGTACTTTCAAACATAGTAGCCTTTCCTGAAAGGCCAATGAAGAAAGACTCTCTAATCTCAAAGCTACCGTATTGATCCGTATATTTTTTCACAACATTATTTGGTATTTTTGTCGCCTGAGTAAAATGTTCAGCCAGAACTGCATGGCCATTAATATCATCAGTAATATCTAATCGTTTCATTTCCAGAGCAAGCTGATTTGTACGATCCAATGTATGACTATTACCGGTTGCCCTGCCAAAAAGATAATCAAATTTTTTCGCATCAACTACAGAATGGCGATCGTCTGCGCCGCAGTAATTCCCGGAATCTTTTTACCTGGCAGTATTATCCCCGCCAGCATCCCGCCCGTGGCTTCCAGCGCTGCCTGATTTCCTTCCGATGCCTGCACTACTGTGTCTTTCACCGCAGACCAGGTATCGCTGTTCATCAGCGCCTTAACGTTGTCCGCGACTGCCTGATTTTTCCCGGACAGGTCGCTCAGTGCTTTATTACAGTAACTGTCTCCCGCTGCACATGAAGCCAGCGCCATCGCCGCATCAGCGGCGTAATCCGCTCCACCTAATGCCGCATCACCGGTATCCGCAAGGCCGTTAATAATGGCATTGGCGATAGCGGAAGTGGTGCCGTTACCCAGCTTGTCCCTGACCTGATCTTTCAGGGATTCAGCGGCCTGTTTCACCGTCTCGCGGGCTTTATCTCCGCTCAGCGAGTTATTCTCAACGATATTCCGGCCATCAGGCGGGAGTCGCCCCGCTATGACTGCCTGAATCGGGGTCGCGTCTTATACTTAAAATAAAAAATCCGGCTCGGTGGCCGAGATTACTGTCACGATAACCATTTTTTAAATTGCATTAAGACAAAATCATATGCATCACCTTCATTCACGAAGGAGGCCTGCATAGAGGGTTTATCTCTCTCAACGTAATAGACAACCCAAAGATCATTCTCTTTAACAACGCAGGTGCAATCACTATTTTTTATCACACCTAAGGAATAGCTATTTGCATTCACGCCTAAAGTATCTAGTTTTTTTACAAGTTCTTCGGCTCTCATTTTTCTACCTCTTTCATGTAGTCATTATCCAGGTACCATTGTACTGGTTTAGGGAGTTCATATTGAGTACCAGTACCTTTTTGTCCGAACCACGGCAAAATTTTTGATTTAGGAACATCTGGTATTGGTTTAATAATTTCATACTGAAAATATGGCTTTGTAGTTTCATAAGATGATGGTAATGCCCTATTGCCAAAAGGAATCCCAACAGGCGATATAAAACTTCCTCCAGGATAGCCATACCGATCTACAACACTTCCAGTAGGTAACGTCACCTGCTCAACTGGTCCATAAGCGCCACGATTTGGGGGCCAAATCCCCAGCATTTCCTGAACTGCCCCTTCAGCTTTACTGTATTTCCCAAAGTTAGACGACTCTCTGGCAGCCTGGCTGGCAGCAATATTATCCTTAACCCGGCCAGCAATTGTTTTTGCTGTACTAGCTTCAGCAACCGTCTTACCAATTCCGATAGTCCCGCTAGCCCCAACGCCGCCCGGTACAATTGCTTCCGATACCTGGATTCCAACACTGTTCAGACATAGCACTGCATTTCCTGCACATGACCGGATAACTGCCTGAGCTGCTTCTGCTATTTCAGGTGTAGCAGCAGCCAGTAAACCACCTCCAAGACCAGCGGGTAAAGCCACCATCAGCGCATCGTTCATCGCCAGCCCTTTCTGGCAGGATGCTGAGCCGGGATCAGTACTGCAGGAGGCTATATTCTTTCCGTGTTCCTGCACGAACTTCGCCTGGCCGTCTTCCGTGCCGCCCAGAAGATTATTCTCAACCGTAGTCTTACCAGCCTGAGCCGCGGCAACAGTATCAGCACTGCTGTCGCTAACTAACCCACCGGCAAGCCCTGCTGCCAGGGTTGCAAGAGTGCTGACTAATTGCTTTTCGCTCTCCTTCAGCTCTCCCACTTTCTTGCCGTAAACCTGTAGAGCGATCATTCCAGTCATTTCAGCAGTAGCAGCACCGGCTGCTCCGGCCAGCGCTGAATTGCCCTGCGCCGCTGCCAGGGCCGCATTCACTGCCGCATGAGCCATGATTTTGCCCAGACCATCCAGACCGCTGTTACCGATGATATTCGCTATATAAGGAGCCGAACCACCTGCTATAGCTTTTGCAACATCACCACCCGCCAGCCCCTGCACGACCGCCGTGGCTGCCTGAATACCACGTTGCAGAGAGCTGCCCGTACCGTAAGGAGCCATCGCGGTATCATAAGCCTGCTGCGCTACCTGAGTGGCGGTGGGATTCAGCTTGCCTTCGCCTGCAAGTTTCTCTCTTGCTGATGCCAGAGCTGCCGGATCTTTCTTCGCATTCAGCCCCTGGATTTCACCCTGCGTCCGCGCAATATCTGCGGCCTGGCTGCCAATCTCACCAATCAGCTGAGCGGTCTGCAGGCGTTTTTGTTCTTTCTCTTTGTTAAAGATCGGGCTGATGCTGTCGTTAGCATGCTCTGTATCACGGCTTAAGTCACCCACATCCTGTTGCTGATGAGCCCCGTCACGAATGACTATCGCCCCCTCTGCCACGGCGGCCTGGGTGGTGCCCTCTGCGTGACCTGAACCGCCTGCTCCTGCCAGCAATGTGTTTGCCATATTACCCGCAAACTGTCCACCCATACTGGCACCCGAGCTGACGCCAATTCCCGCATGCTCAGTTTTGTAACCGGCCTCGTTGTGAATATCCGTAAAGCCCAGCGTGCCGGTATCCAGACGGTTATCAGCCGCATCAGCCTGGCTGGCAATAACCGCGCCATTGAGCTGAGTATGATTGCCCACCGTGATATCGAAACCACCTTTACCGGCATAAATGCCGCTCTGGTCAGTCACGCTGTCATAATTACTGTGCATTTTGTCCTGACTGGCATTGATATAGCCAGAACCGGTCATCGTGCCAAAGGTAAAGCTCCCTCCCGCGCCAAAGCTGGCCTGCTTCGAATCGTAGTTGTCGCTGTCCTGCAGGCTGGTGAGGGTCAGGTCCCGTCCGATATCGGCGGTGACCTTATCACCATTGACCGTTGCCCCGCTGAGGGTGGTATCACGGCCGCTGACCAGTGAGACATCTCCGCCGCTGTCCAGTGTGGTTTCACTCCAGACGGTGCCGTTGCCTTTTTCTTTACCTTTGGCACCATTAACGCTGGCAAAGATACTCAGGCCTGCACTGCCCTGTCCGACACCAAAACTCAATCCTATACCGCCGCCACTGCTGCTGTTCTTGCCGGTCGTCTGTTGCGTGTTGGCAGCACTGCTCAAAATAATGTCATTAGTTGCCTGCAGGGAAGTATCCCCGCCAGCTTTCAACTGACTGCCGGCAATCAGGATATCGCCGCTGTTGGCCCCCTGGTTTTTACCTGTGGCTGTAATGCTCAGATCTTTCCCGGCGTTGATCGTCGAGCCGTTTACGGTATCTGAACTCTGATGCTGCCGGGATTTGGACAGGATGTGATCCGGGGACTGCTGAACGCAATGATCATCAAAAACCAGGTGACCGGTGCAGTGAGCCGCGTCACACAGGGAGCGGCTAAGGGAGAGAATTAATACGAACGCGGGCTGAAGGTGATTGCGACACCAATAACCCGCGAACCACAAGCAACTACCAAAAGTAGTTACTATGGCTGCGCAGCATCATAAGTCAGAGCATGTCTCAACCTAAGCCCGGCGCTATACCGTGGGCTATATCAAGGATTACCTGAAGCACCTGCCGTTACCGTCGATCACGCTGCGGGCCCACTGTATGGCGGCGCTGGGATTTGAGACCGGGAAGAAGGTTGAGGTGCTGTGGAGCAGGGCGAGTTGTTTATCCGACTGGTTGAGGAGTGAGCAGCAGGTATAATATCCCGGCTCGGTAGCCGGGATCTCTTTCAGTTTTTAAGACTATGATAAAAATCTAGAATATTTTTTAGATTAGTATTCCATTCCGATATCTTCATGCCATCTTCATTATGCGTTGTTCGTGGTTCAGTAAAACTATTTATAGTCTCAGGAGTGAATCCTGAGCATTCATCTAAAAATAAAATATTATTTTGAACGAACACATCATCACCAGAGAAATATAATACCCAAGTAAATATAAAATTTGCATTATCGGGCTCATACATTGAAACAGCTAAAGTAGCATGCTTTTTATTTGCCAAGCCCTCTTCAAGAGAACTTAGCCAGCTATATTTATAATCACTTATATTCCAGTACGATAGAGGTATATTCATCACTTCTGAAAACTCATCAATGACTATTGAAGCTGGCAAGACAATCTCACCATCAACCTCAATCGGCTTATCTTCAGGAAAAATACCAAACATATCTCAGTCCTTAATTTTGTTTAGATCGCTATCATAAGTGCCCATACGCTTCCCTTTACGGTCAAAGATTTTCCAACCATTGGTAACATTATGGCTGTCGACATCAGGCGTGATATACGTTTTTCCATCAAAAAACACTGGTTGCCCATGAGAATTGAATGGTGCCTTCTGCGCCGGTATTCTTCGGTCAAAACCTAATCTCCCAGCCGCTTCCTGAGCTTCTTTCCCTTTCAAAGCAAGATAAGCCAGATCATCTTTATTCTGCTCAGGGATCGGCGTAACGGTAGTGTTCCCGCCCTTATCCGACGCTCCGTCCGTATTTCCAGTATTGCTGGCTCCCTGATCGCCAGACTGATCCGGCGAAATCAACGACGTCCCCTTGTTCTCATCCTGAGCCGGATTCAACAGCTTACCGCCTGTTGGATCCTTTTCTCCTACTGGGAAGACGGTAACCAGGCCCTGATTTCCTTTCCATTCCTCGTAAGCGGCTCGCTCACCCGGTGACAGGTTATCGATGAGATTCGGGTCACCTGACATTGCTGCCAGCATGACATCGGTTTTTTGCGTGCCGGAAAGATTTTCAATCGCCGATGTGGCAACACCAACACCCACCAAAGCGCCCAGCCCAATATCCACAACGGCTTTACTACAGGCAGGTATCTCTGCACAAGCAGCTGCGCCGGTACGAATGATAGCCAGATTGTTATTCTCAACAACAACTTCTTCCGATGCGGAGCTAGCCAGCCAACAGCATTTTTCCTGGTTCACTCAGCATATTACAACCACTTTTTCCCTGTGCATGCTGGCCCAGGCAACTTTTTCCCCAGACGCGCTTTTTCAGCCCGTTACACCCTTTTCCCCAACGCTGTTAAAGAGCAACCAATGCCCCATCATAATAGCGCTTTTCGTCCCTGCCATTACCGCTTTCGGGGTTTTGTGACGGTGCCGCACCAACGGCGGCAGGCCGAACCCGCTGCCCCAACTGACCATCAAGGGGAGATGGCTGGAGCCGCTCGAATTCACCATTGGACAGAGTATCGAAGTGATCACCGAGCCGGGCAGTTGATCATCCGACTGGCAGCAGATGCATAACGGGCTGACATATAAAGTTAAATCCCGCCACTGAGGGCGGGATTTAACTATTCACATCTGTAATTTCCAAAAATTCATGCCATTAATAAGCCAGTATTGTTCCTTGTCTGGTACTAACAAGCCAAAATCACTATTTGCTTGAGCGTTCCAATCAGAAGGTACAGACGCTTCGTGACTTCTATCCCAATCAGTATGGCGATATATTTTTTTGTCAAAATTAATATAAAATTTAGGTAGTCGCATTCTCCAGCTATCCCATTCAACTGATACTGGATCTGTTAATGTGGATAAAAACTGCTCAACATATTCATAAAAACTGACAAGCCGCTCGTCATCTCTTTCCAATGTGAAGAATGCTCTCATCCAGTCAACTGTATAAATAACAACATCATTTCTGGTTATATAATCTTTAAAGCTATCCTTAGATAATATAGGAACTCCATTTCTGAATGAACTTACTGCCTCATCATACAGAGACTCCTTCATCCATCCTTTAGCTATATACGCCTTATATTCCGGCCTAACATCGATGCAGTAATTACCCTTATTATCAACAAGATAATAATGAATCCCATCCACAACAAAGATAGCTATATCTTTATCGCCATTAAAAATTTCATCGAGTAAATTCTGATACTCATTTGTTAAATTCATTCAGAAATTCCTCTTTTGTTAATACGCGAGCTTTTGAGGAGTTTTGCTCTATCAGCCTATCCCACACCTTAGGTAGTTCAAGAGACACACTTGGTTGACCTTTTGTAGGATCGACAACCTTAGGAGCATCCGGATCTTTCGACACCCCAGGAATTGGCTTTTGAGGTACTGCTGCATCCATTATTTGCTTATGGAGAGCCACATCAACTTCAAACACCACTACGCTACCATCTTGTCTTCTATTAGTCAGGTAATAAGCGGCATGATTTGGTCCATTAGTGCTAACACACAATTGCCCACTACAACCTGAGTTAATAGTTACACTGCCGTCAGAGTTTACATTAATTCTGTTCTGACTTGTTTGTGTACCATTTCCTCCACCTTCAACCCGAAAATAAGTTTCAGATGAGTTTGGTACATTTTCTATAGGCTTTGCCGTCGAGCTTCCGGGTTTCGGTCCCGGGGCTACATCCTTCCCAAACTGCTTTGCCAGTGCACCAGACGCGACTACAGCACTCACTCCACTCGCGATGTACATGGAACCAACATAGGCTCCTGCTCTCGCTTTGGCCTCATCCTCCGTGTACCCAAACGACATGAATGCCTGAGTATACCCTTCCAGAATATTGAATACTTCCTTCGCATTCGGATTTGTAGAGTTCAGCAAGTTCACTATCTGCTGATAACCCGCCTGAGCCTCTTTCGGATTCTGGTAGGTCTGATTGAAGTAGGTATCTTGCGCGTCCTTCGCTTTTGCTCTTTCTACCTGACAGTCACCACCTTTGCCACTGCAGGCCGCGTAAGCAGCCAGATCACTTTCCAGATCCTTACGATTTAACGCCTCTTTATCTTTCTGCTCTTCTGGCGTCAGGTTCTGTTTGTGGTTGAAATATGTCTGACGGTCCTTGTCACTACTGCTCAGATAGTTATTCTCAACAGCATTCTTACCCGTCCCCACCCCGACAACTCCACCTGCCGGCGAGTCGGCCGCTATTCCGCCGGCCAGCCCTGCCGCCATCTCGCTCAGCGTGCTGACCATCTGCTTCTGGCTCTCCGTCAGGTCGCTGATGGTCGTGTGCGGATACATCACCGCCACGATTGCCCGCGCAGCCAGCTCCCCGCCTTTGGGTGTCCAACTTTTGGGGTGCAGTCCAGATGGCTAGGGTTGTTTTAAATAACTAATGACTTCATATATTTAAATGGCGCAGCATTTATGTCTAATCTCATATCTTCGACAAGACTTGTTATTAATTCATACTCTTCTGAGGTGATAGATATGTCATATTCACTTATGTGATCGCATAAAATCTCAAAAGCGAGAGGTTCTTCATTATGCTGAATATAATCTAAAGCTCCCTCAACCAAAGCAGGATTCAAGCGATCCTCAAGAGCCTTGCCCAACTGATTAATTTTTTCACTAAACATTTAATAAAATCACACTATTTTTTAATGGGTTTGGATACTGCTGGCACAGGGTTATGATCGGGGAATGCAGTAACGATTTTACCCGTAGCAGGCTGATAAACGACTCGAATACGTAACCCATCTCGAATTTCATACGCTACCCACTTAGCTGGATCACCCTTAGCCGTATACATGCCACCTGTACCCGTCTGAGCAAACCATTGAGTATCCGGTGAAGTTGCTATATCACCTATTTCATGAACAACTTTATCGGCAGACCATTCTTTCGGGAAAACAGTTTTCCCCGGGTTACCAGGATAAAGATGTCCACCTTGAGTGGGGCCATCACCATACAAAATATGTTGCTTCGCTTCAGCCGATAATATATCAACATACTTCTGATTTGCTGGACTGATAGAGCTTTCAGGCATTGAAGCACTCGGTTTTCCTGTAGCAGATGCCCCCGGCACCAGTCCTTCATCCACTGCCTTACCGGCTCCAATACCCGCAATACCCCCGGCTATATACATCGCACCAAGCTGGTAACCCACTGCCGATTTTGCCGCTTCCTCGCTCATGCCAGTACGCACATACGCAGCCACCATGCCGTTA
>NZ_JAWVWP010000023.1:0-5343 GCF_033657285.1 Erwinia sp. MMLR14_017
GTCTTCGATAGGCAGCAGGAACGGCTTGTCGATTGCGCGCTCTGGTTCCGGGATGTAGTTATCCAGGTGGCCAGCCAGCTCAATGATTTTAGCTTCCCACTCAGCGTCGCCCTGCAGCGCTTTCAGTGCAGAACCACGAACGATTGGCAGGTCATCACCAGGGAAGTCATAGGCAGACAGAAGTTCACGAACTTCCATTTCTACCAGTTCCAGCAGCTCTTCGTCATCAACCATGTCGCATTTGTTCATGAACACGATGATGAAAGGAACGCCAACCTGGCGACCCAGCAGGATGTGCTCACGGGTCTGAGGCATTGGGCCGTCAGTTGCAGCAACAACCAGAATTGCACCGTCCATCTGCGCAGCACCGGTGATCATGTTTTTCACATAGTCGGCGTGGCCTGGGCAGTCAACGTGCGCATAGTGGCGAGTCGGGGTGTCATATTCAACGTGTGAAGTGTTGATGGTGATACCACGTGCTTTTTCTTCTGGTGCGTTATCGATCTGGTCGAATGCACGAGCAGAACCGCCGTAGGTTTTAGCCAGAACGGTGGTGATAGCAGCAGTCAGGGTAGTTTTACCGTGGTCAACGTGGCCGATAGTACCAACGTTGACGTGCGGTTTGGAACGTTCAAATTTTTCTTTAGACATCGCTTGTCCCTCTAAGACACGGATAAATCGGTGATATCACCACATCAACCAGGCAAAGCCTGAACTGTTGAATTTTAACGTACAGAGAAAGAATCAGGGAGGGAGATTTAGAAGTGGTGCTGATACCCAGAGTCGAACTGGGGACCTCACCCTTACCAAGGGTGCGCTCTACCAACTGAGCCATATCAGCACGGCTTGGAGCGGGCAGCGGGAATCGAACCCGCATCATCAGCTTGGAAGGCTGAGGTAATAGCCATTATACGATGCCCGCATCCTGGAACTCGGCTACCTGTTCTGTCTGTAGCTTTTGAACAACAAGAAGATGCCCTCTTGCTATTCGAGTCAACCCGCAAATGCTTGATGACCCAGACTGCGCTGGTGCTCAGTCGAAAATCTTCATGTCATTTCAACCTGAACTTCCGGAAGAAATGGTGGTGGGGGAAGGATGAAGTCGCGCTGCTCCTTTCCCTGCCGGGTCAAACCTTCGAGGTCAAAGCTTCTCATCCTTCCCCATGGGGATTCTGAAAATCTTTACCTCTCATTAACATTATACTTAATGTTAATGGTGGTGGGGGAAGGATTCGAACCTTCGAAGTCGATGACGGCAGATTTACAGTCTGCTCCCTTTGGCCGCTCGGGAACCCCACCAGGGGTATTTCTTTACTTGATGGTGCCGGCTACCGGAATCGAACTGGTGACCTACTGATTACAAGTCAGTTGCTCTACCAACTGAGCTAAGCCGGCATCAAGTGGTGCGCATTCTAGGAAGAGCTGGGCTTCGATGCAACAAAAAAATTGCGATAAATGTTCTTATGCTTACTATTTGTGCAATTCTTCGCAAATTACCCCTTCAGCGCCACAATTTCGTTCAAAGAAGCGTCATTTTAGCGATTATTTCACCACTGTAAATTCAGCGGTATTTTGCAAAATCTTGCCTGACACAGAAAGGGATCTCTTCACTGGAGCAAAAAAGCGCTTTTCGCCTTATTCATTGTCACTATTTTTTCCGGATGAGGCCTTGTCTCCATACATTCCTGATGTTTTATGTTGCTTCAGGGCGCCTCCCCTTCTTCTGTTCTGTAGAGGGTAAAGAGTTTCTGCCGTTTTTTTAGCGCTACAAAGATAATCTTCAGAGATTAATCAACCGACTTCACTCCACTCCCCTGCCGCGTTAATCAGGTTCCCCGCCTGATTGCCAGCAGATTATTCAATAAATGCGGCCCCCGTTACGTTTGCGCCCGCAGAATGTATTTTTCCTTCAGGTACTGCACGTCTGGTGTTACCCTCCTGCCCATTGTTTTCTGAAATTTACCTTAGTTACGTAAGCAGACTCTGGCGGCCGTAGCGCCGAGAAGTCGAAAACGATCACGACAGGCAAATTCTTGCTGGCAGAAGCATGCATATGAGCAAAAAAGACTTCCCGATAACGACACCCTATTTGCAATTTAACCGCGCGCAATGGGCTGCACTGCGTAATTCAGTGCCCATGACCCTGAGTGAAGAGGAGATTGCGCAGCTAAAGGGGATAAATGAAGACTTGTCTTTGGAAGAAGTTGCAGAGATCTATCTGCCCCTCTCGCGTCTGCTGAATTTCTACATCAGTTCTAATCTCCGGCGGCAAGCCGTACTTGAACAGTTCCTTGGCACCAACGGGCAGAAGATCCCCTATATCATCAGCATTGCCGGCAGCGTTGCCGTTGGCAAAAGCACCACAGCACGTGTCCTGCAGGCGCTCTTAAGCCGCTGGCCAGAGCATCGTCGTGTAGAGCTGATCACTACCGACGGCTTCCTGCATCCTAATCAGGTGTTAAAGGAGCGGGGATTGATGAAGAAGAAAGGCTTTCCCCAGTCTTATGATATGCACCGCCTGGTCAACTTCGTTTCAGATTTAAAATCGGGCGCTTCTCAGGTCACTGCACCTGTTTATTCGCATCTTATCTATGATGTCATTCCTCAAGGCGATAAGGTTGTACAGCAGCCTGATATATTAATTCTGGAAGGACTGAATGTTTTGCAAAGTGGGATGGATTATCCTCACGATCCGCACCATGTATTTGTTTCTGATTTCGTAGATTTTTCAATTTATGTTGATGCGCCCGAAAACCTGCTGCAAAAATGGTATATCAATCGGTTCTTGAAATTCCGCCAGGGTGCTTTCACCGATCCGGATTCCTATTTCCATAACTATGCCAAACTCTCAGAAGAAGAAGCGGTAGGGATCGCCACCCAACTATGGGAGGAAATTAACTTTATGAATCTTAAAGAAAACATTCTTCCTACGCGTGAGCGAGCCAGCCTGATAATGACGAAAAGTCTTGATCATGCCGTCGATCTGGTGAGATTACGAAAATAAAAAAGGGGCGAAAGCCCCTGTTATTTAATCCTGCGGGCGCAATGATATTTCACCGCCAACCCAGGATTTTTTTACTCCGTCCTGCTCCAGAATTAATCCGCCCTGCTGATCAATTCCTCGTGCAATACCCAAAATTTCTTTATCGCCAATAAGCAACTTAACAGGGCGATTAATAAAGTTATCTAACTCGCTCCAACGCTGAATAAAAGGCGCTAATCCTTCACGTTCAAAAAGCGGCAAAGACTCTCGCATCGTATTGATTAAACGTGCCGTTAGCGTATTCCGGTCAACATTAACGCCTGCTTCCTGCAGGTTTATCCAGCCCTGATTCACAATAGCCGCGTCAGGCGTCCGCATAGCCAGATTAATGCCCGCACCAATCACCAGCTGCGCTGCGTCTCCGGTTTTCCCTGTCAGCTCAACCAGGATACCCGCCAGCTTGCGGTCATTCAGATAGAGATCGTTAGGCCATTTGACTCTGACATCACGAGCTCCCAGCGAGCGGAGAACTTCCGCAATCACAATGCCAATGACCAGGCTGAGCCCCATCGCCGCCATAGGTCCTTGATCAAGACGCCAGTACATAGAGAGATAGAGATTTGAGCCAAACGGAGAGAACCACTGACGCCCACGTCTCCCTCTTCCTGCCTGCTGATATTCAGCCACGCAGGCGTCCCCTGATTGCAGAGAATCCATCTTTTCCAGCAGATACTGGTTAGTAGAATCGATTACCGGGATAACTGCCAGCCGGCCATCATTCAGTTGCTCAGCAATCTTCTCTTCGTTCAGTAACTGCATAGGCGCAGGCAGGCTGTAGCCCTTGCCCGTTACAGTAAATACGTCAATGCCCCAGTCTTTAAGGGTTTGAACATGCTTATTGATAGCAGCCCGGCTCATTCCAAGCCGTTCGCCCAGTTGCTCTCCCGAATGGAATTCACCATCGGACAGAATATCAATCAACGTTAAAGGGACAGTATTACCTTTCATGCAATGACTCCAACGGCATCCTTTTCACCCTGAGCACCAACAAAACGCACCTCAGGCTCCAGCCATACGTTAAATTTAGCGCCTACCCTCTGGCGAACTTCATGTGCTAACGCCACGATATCACTGCCTGTCGCCTGGTTCTGATTAATCAATACCAGCGCCTGCTGAAGGTGAACAGCAGCGCCACCAATGCTGAACCCCTTAAGCTCACACCTGTCAATCAGCCATCCTGCGGCTAATTTACTGCTGCCGTCAGCCTGAGGGTAGAGTGGCATATCGGGATAACTCTCGACGATTTTCGCCGCCACTTCAGCGCTTACTACAGGATTTTTGAAGAAACTTCCTGCGTTTCCTACTTTTTCAGGGGCAGGAAGCTTACTGGTGCGGGTACGGCAGACAGAATCAAAAATTTCCTGGGCTGTAACGCTACCGGGCGTTAATTTGCTCAGTTCTCCATAGGTTAATACTGGGATCCAGTTTTTAAGCAGTCTGATCCCTACGGCAGTGATGGCATAGCCCTGTTGATAACGATGCTTAAAGAGGCTGTCGCGGTAGCCAAACTGGCACTCTTCTGCACTAAGCCGCATCGTCTCGCCTGAAGAGAGATCCAACAGATCGACATATTCGCAGACATTTTTCAGCTCTACGCCGTATGCGCCAATATTTTGTATAGGGGCAGAACCCACACAGCCTGGGATCATGGCGAGATTTTCCAGGCCTGGCAGCCCGATTTCCAGCGTATGCTGTACCAGTTGATGCCAGTTTTCACCCGCCCCTACATGCAGATGCCAGGCATCTTCTTCTTCCTCTATTGTTATTCCCTTTAATCTGTTGATGATTGCCATACCGGCAAAATCTTCCAGAAACAGAATATTGCTGCCTTCACCAATCAGCAGGGCCGGCAGATCTTTTCGCTGTGTTTCCTGCCAGGCCGCGATCAGCTCCTCTGGCGTAGTAGCGATGACAATCTGTTTTGCCTGTACATTAAGATTAAAGGTGTTGAAAGGTTTCAGAGAATGGAACTGGCTGGACATGTTACGGCCTTTACGAATTTATCTGGCTTTAGTTTACCCGATCCGCAGCTGCTCCGTTGAGGGATTTCTTCAGGTTGAAACCGTTAGCCTGATTCGGGACAGAGGCATATTGATATGTGAGAAGGGGAGAAGAGAAAATACCAGGTACTGCAGATTATTTTAAGGCGATGAAAAGGTTTTCCTGCCTGTAACACGTCCGGATAAGGCATAAAAAAGGGCCCCGTGCGTCAGCGCGGGGCCCTTTTCTTTCTTCTTCCGCGCCGGTGGGCATCACGCCGCGTCTGCAACGCTCTCCGGTTTTACCTGCGGTAACGCCGC